>DATMRE010000062.1:0-9828 GCA_035566475.1 Verrucomicrobiia bacterium
GGCTAGCCCAAGCGGGCTACGACGACGGTCATGTCGTCGGCCTGCTCGGGGGCCCCGGACCACTGTTCGGCCGCAGAGATGAGACTATTGGCCAAGCTCTCTGCCGGCAGGCGTCGCTGACGCCAGACCTCGCCGGTCAACCGCTCCACGCCGAACTGTTCCCCGTAAACGTTCTCGGGCTCGGTGAGGCCGTCCGTGAAGGCCACGAGCAGCGTCCCGGGCACGACCTTGACCGACTCTTGGGTGTAGAGCGGATCTTCGAACAGACCCACGACCGTGCCGCCCTCCCCGAGCGACTCTAGGCGGCCATCGGTCACCAGAAACGGAGGGAGGTGGCCGGCATTCGTGTACGTCAGCGTGTGGATCGCAGTGTCGTAGACGCCGTAAAAAAAGGTCGCGTAGCGGTCGTCGGAAGTGTTCTTAAACAGGTGCCGGTTCACGCGGGAGACCAGTTCGGCCGTGCTGTATCCTTGATCGAGCGTGGCCGTGCTGCGCAGCGCAGCCTGGAGACTGGCCATGAGAAGCGCTGCGAAGATCCCCTTGCCGCTGATATCGGCCAGCGCGATTCCGACACGGGTCGGAGTGAGGCTGATGAAGTCATAGTAATCACCGCTCACGACTCGCGCGGGACGGCAGATGGCGGCCAGTTCGAGGCCGGGCAACGACGGAAGGGATTGTGGGAAGAGCTGCGCTTGAACTTCACGGGCGATGGAGATCTCATTTTCGAGGCGCTGGCGCTGGCGCTGTTCCTCGATGAGCTCGGTGATCGAGCCCGTCATCTCATTGAATGACTCGCCGAGCGCGCCAAGCTGGTCGCGCTTGGGGACTCGGACTCGGTGAGCGAAATCACCGCGTCGGATGTGCAACGTGGCCTCATAGAGGTCGGCTACCGATCGCGTGATCGTACGCGTGAGGATGATGCCGGTCACAAGAGCTGCCAGTTCAAGAATGAGGAATACGACCCCGATCGCCAGCAGGATGTCCAGAAGCAGGGGTCCGAGAGCGCCAACCGTGGTGAATAGACGCTTGTTTACGGCGAACGGCCTCAGAGAGAACGTAGCCAGAACGGTGGCCGGGGAAGGCTCAGATCCCCGTTCGACGTGCGAGGCCACGAATGTTGAGGCGCCGTTCACGCGGATATCGAGCCAGTTGGCCGCCGGCCCGAGCTTGCGCTGGCTCGAGGCCACCTGTTGGCCAAAGGTGTATGAGCTGCTGTTCATCAGGTCGCCGCCCGTGGGCGAGGCCTGGGCGGAGGGCTCGAGAATCGTCAGTTGGATGGGCCCCAAATCCGAGGGCAAGCCGTCGAGGAAGGATGCAGTGAGCGGTGTGCCTACGAAGACCGTGAACGGGCCGCCGGGCGTCTGGCCGCTCTCGACGGAGGCAATCCACAGCCTGCCTCGAAACTCGCTGAAACCGGCGAAGCCGCGGTCACCGCCCGCCCGAAGCAGCCCCCGGCCGCGATTCAAAGACACCTGGAGATCGGGCCAGGCGGACCGCGCAGCGGCAATCAGGCCGGCGATGTCGGGGCGCGAGAATACTGCTTCGGTGACGGGCGAGGTGCCCTGGGCCGCTTCCTCACTGATCTCATCGGCGATCGCTCGCCCCTCGGCGCGGAGCACGTCGATGCGTGCCTGGAGGTCGTCGTTGAGCAAGTGCGCGCCCAGCTGGAGGTAGAGAAGGTACATAGCGACCCCCAACATCGTCGAAACGAGAATGATCGGAACGACGGCAATGAAGACATACGCGACGATCAGGCGGTTGCGCAGGCGCCACAGGAGCCGGTTGCGTGCCCACGGCAGCAAGCGAACGAATAGATAAACAATCGCCGCGACACAAAGGAATCCAAGAAAGGTAGAGAACGGGATCGAACGCTCAATCTCGGCTGCACGCAGGAAGGCGTAGAAAATCACGAACGCGAGGGCCGCGCGATCGAGCAGCGAGATTCGCCGCCACAATACCAACAAACGACGTGGATGGAATCGGTTCACGGCAAACGATCTCAAGCTCGGGGATCAAGTGCGCGATGAAGTCTCGTCGATCCGCCTCGTGACGCGGCCGAGCGCAGCTCGGTCGGCAATCTGGGCTTCTTAGAGTCCCGCCCGGCTGCCCTTCTGCACCCGACTGTGATGCCGGCTGTAGGAGAAATAAATCACCATGCCGATAATCAGCCAGGTGATGAGCCTCGCCCAGTTGATCCAACCGAGCTTATACATCATATAGCCGTTGAAGAGGATCCCAAGAACGGGCACGACCGGGACCCAGGGCGTACGGAAGGGCCGAGGTTGAGACGGATTGGTTTTCCTCAGCACGAGCACGGCGGCGCAGACGATGATGAACGCGAAGAGCGTTCCGATATTCACCATCCTGCCAATGTCGGAGATCGGCGTGACGCTGCCGACGATGGCCGCCAGTAGACCGACGAGAATCGTGTTCTTGTACGGTGTGCGGAACCTCGGATGGATGGCAGCAAAGAACTTGCGCGGTAGAAGCCCGTCGCAGGCCATGGAATAGAGAACGCGCGTCTGGCCAAGCAGCATCACGAGCATCACGCTCGTGAGCCCCGCGAGCGCTCCGGCGGTGATGAGATAGGAAGCATTGGTGAGTCCGCGATCACGGAACGCGACGGCTAGCGGAGCTTCGATGTTGATCGCCTTCCAGGGCACCATGCCGGTCAGAACGGCAGCGACAAGTATATAGAGAACCGTGCAGACCAGAAGTGAGGCAATGATCCCGATGGGAAGGTCGCGCTGGGGGTTCTTCGCCTCTTGCGCGGTGGTCGAAACCGCGTCGAATCCGATGTAGGCGAAAAAAATATAGGCTGCTCCGGCCCCGATTCCCGAGAACCCCATCGGAGCGAACGTCTGCCAGTCATGGCCCCAGTTGGCGGGATTGGCGTAGCGCAAACCGAGCAAGACGACGAACAGGACGACAGCAAGCTTGATGATTACAATCGTCGCGTTGAAGGTGGCGCTCTCCCGGATTCCGATCACCAGGACCGCCGTGATGACGAGCGCGATAATGAAAGCCGGCAGGTTGAACCCGATGTCGACGCCGAACCGATGCGGCGCGGCGACCAGTTCGTGCGCCCGCCGGACGAGCTCAGGCGATGGCGTCGCGAGCAACTCTCCGAGCTTTACCAGGAAGGCCGGCGTTCCCTCGACCAGGCTCGGATCGGAGGCATGCGCCATCTGTCGCGCGACGATGGTCTCCGCTTGGTTGAGCGCCGTCCAGTGGTCGTAGGCGAGCCAGAGCGGCATCCGCAGGTGGAAGATTTGGAGAAACTCGATGAAATGATTCGACCAGCCGGATGACACCGTGCTCGCCCCCATGGCGTATTCAAGGGTCAAGTCCCAACCGATGATCCAGGCGAAGAGTTCGCCGAGGGCCGCATAGGCATACGTGTAGGCGCTGCCGGCGAGCGGGATCAGAGCGGCGAACTCGGCATAGCAGAGGCCTGCGAACGCGCATCCGAGACCCGAGAGCACGAACGAGAGCATGAGTCCCGGACCGGCGTAGTGAGCTCCCAGGCCCGAGAGCACGAAGATGCCGGCGCCGATGATGGCTCCTACGCCGAGCGCGGTGAGTGATAGGGGGCCGAGCGTGCGCTTGAGAGTTAACTCACCCACGTCTGTGGCTTCATTCAGAAGCCAGTCCATCGGTTTTTTCGCGAGCAGCGGATGGCCCATTTGCAATCTCCTCCGAAGCAATAGGATAGAAGTGTGATCTCCGGTGTTGGGATATCAGACCTGCCGGGGCCCCCCTCGGGACCTCCGGGCCCACTTCCAGACGCCGTACACCGGAACTCCGATGAGCACGATGATGAGGCCAGGCCAAGTGTATTGCGGCTTATAGCGCAACAACTGGATTTCGATGAAGACGGCCAACAGAAGATAGAGGGCGGGCAGGAACGGATAACCGAAGGCGCGATAGGGGCGGTTCATCTCCGGGCGCCTCCAGCGCAGGAGGAAAAGCCCGCTGAGCGTCAGAATGTAGAAAATGAGGACCGCGAAGATCAGGAAATCGAGCAGCTGGCCGTAGGTCCCGGAAAGACACAGAACGGAAGCCCAGACACATTGCACGACGAGCGCCGCTCCGGGAGCGTGATGGCGGTTCACGGTTCCCACAGACTCGAAGAACAGCCGGTCCTTGGCCATCGCGTAATAAATGCGAGAACCGGAAAGGATCAGACCGTTGTTGCAGCCGAACGCGGAAATCAAGATCGCGAGGGCCATCACCATGGCGCCCGCCGGGCCCAGGATGACTTCGGCGACCGCCGTTGCGACTCGCCCGTCCGAGGCGAATTCGATACCGCGGGAGAGCGCCGTCGCTCCATGCGGGTCTCCCGAGATCGGCAATACGCGGAGATAGGCAATATTGGCCAGAGTGTAGAGTGCGATCACCGTGCCCGTGCCGAAGGCGAGCGAGAGCGGAAGATTGCGGCCCGGATCTCTCACTTCAGCCGCTGTGAAGGTGACGTTGTTCCACGCGTCCATCGCGAACAGCGAGCCGACCATGGCCACGCCGACAAGCGTGATGGTCCCAATCATCCATGTGTGCTCATCGGGCGGGTAAGGATGCAGGATCGAAAGCGACGCGTTTCGCCAGAAATTCGTGAAGTTTGTCTCCCGCGCGAGGACGGTCGAATACCAGAAGCCCAGCAGCACCAGAGAAGCGAGCGCAGCGGTTTTGGTGACCGTGAAGATGTTCTGGATGATTTTGCCGACGCGCAGGCCGCGGGTGTTGGTCCAGGTGAGAAAGATGATCGATAAAATGGCCAGAAGGTTTTGGCGGTTCAGTCCGACGTTGTAGGGCCCGAGCGAACCGAACGACAACTGCCAGGGGCCGAACGTGCCGATCTTCCAGATCCACGCGGAGGCGGAGAACCATGGCACCAGAACGGCGGTGAACTTGGCGAAGGCGATGCCCACGGCGGCAATCGTCGCCGTTTGAATGACGAGGAGCATCGTCCATCCGTACAGGAAGCCCCAGAGGGGACCGAGCGACTCCCGCAGAAAGACGTATTGACCGCCGGCGTGGGGCATCGCCGCGGCAAGCTCGCCGTAGCTCAAGGCGCAGATCAGGGTCATCGTACCGGAGGCGAGCCAAACCGCGAGCAAGAGCGCGGGGCTCTCCAACTGGTGAGCCATGTCCGCCGAAACGATGAAGATTCCCGAGCCGATCATCGATCCGACGACGATCATCGTCGCATCGAACAGTCCCAGGGCCTTCAGCAGTTCCGGCTGAGTGCCGGCCTCGGGGAGACCGATGGTTTGTCCGTGCTCTGCCATTTGGCCCTGGCTTCAGCTGCGCATCGACCGCGCGCGTTCTGCGATCGCGAGGTATTCGCTCGCCCGCGCGGCCGGGTCCGGCGCCGACAGAAGGTCTCGAATGACCGCTACGGAGTCAGCTCCGGCGCGAAATACATCGGCGGCTGACTCTATAGTGATCCCGCCTATCGCCACAAGCGGTTTTCGCGTCCTCTGGCGCGCTTCCCGCAGGAACTCGATTCCAACCACCGGGTCGGGATTCTCCTTCGTGGCTGTCGGGAAGATGGGCCCCACGGCGATATAATCCGCCGAAGTGGCGTCGGCCTCGCGCAATTGCTTGAGATTGTGTGTCGAAACACCCACCCAGAGGGAGCCGCCGCAGATCGTTCGCGCCTCCTCGACGGGCAGGTCGCTCTGTCCGACATGCACGCCGGCGGCGCCGGCCATCGCCGCGATATCGGCCCGGTCGTTGACGATCAGTCGCACGGAGCGAGGTGCGAGAGCCTCGACCAGTTCCTTCACTTCGGCATAGAGCTGGCCTGCTGCTCGCTTATCCCGGAATTGCACCAATTCGACGCCCGCCTCGGCCAGAGTGCCGGCAAGCTCAACTGCCGGCGCGGTTAGAAGGCCTCGATCCAGAATGGCGTAGAGAGATGGAAACACCAGCCGCCTCCCGGCTATTTCGCCTCGACGGCAACCAGCCGCTCAAGGAAGTGCGTGTCGAATCTCCCGGCCACAAAATCCGGGTCGGCCAGGATTCTCTTCTGCAGAGGAATCGTGGTCTTGATTCCTTCGACCACAAAGCCGTCGAGCGCCTGCTGCATGCGCACAATGGCTTCGGCGCGGTCGTTTCCGTGAGCGATCAGCTTTGCGACCAGAGAGTCGTAATAGGGCGGGATCACCGCGTCTGCATACGCGGCAGTGTCCACGCGGATGCCCGGACCGCCGGGAACGCGGAATGTGGTGATGCGGCCGGGCGACGGCGTAAACGACCAGGGATCCTCGGCATTGATGCGGCACTCGATCGCATGACCGCGAGCCACGACCGCTCCGACGACCCGATCGAGATGTTCGCCCGCAGCTAGTCGTATCTGAGATTTGACCAAGTCCACCCCGGTCACCATCTCCGTCACCGGGTGCTCGACCTGGATGCGCGCGTTCATCTCAATGAAGTACAGTTTTCCAGAAGCCTCGCGAAGAAACTCGACCGTCCCGGCGCCCGAATAGCCGACTTTTTTCAGGGCTTCTACCACCCGGCGACCCATGGATTGCCGGAGCTCCTCGTCGACGACGGTCGAAGGCGACTCTTCGAGAACTTTCTGGTGGCGGCGCTGAATCGAGCACTCCCGTTCACCAAGATGAAGCACATTGCCGTGGCGGTCGCCCAGGACCTGGAACTCGATGTGCCGGGGCCGCTCGATGAGCTTTTCCATGTAGACGTTCGGACTGCCGAATGCTTGCTCGGCTTCGTTCCGCGCGGTGTGGAACGCGGCGCTCAGTCCGCGCTTGGTGTGCACGATGCGCATGCCCCGGCCACCGCCGCCTTCGGCGGCCTTGATCATCAAGGGAAGGCCGATCTCGTCGGCAATTTTCTTGGCTGCCTCTTCATCGGCTACCACACCGGGGCTGCCAGGAATAATCGGCAGCCCGGCCCGAGACATCTCGGCGCGCGCGCGGTCCTTTTCGCCCATCATGCGGATCACTTCAGGTGAAGGGCCGATGAAGGTGATGTGCGAGGCCTCGCAGACCTCGGCGAAATTGGCGTTCTCGGAGAGGAAACCATAACCCGGGTGGATCGCGTCGACGTTGGCGATTTCGGCCGCGCTGATCACCTGTGGAATGTTCAGGTAGCTTTCGCTGCTGCGAGGCGGCCCGATGCAGATGGCCTCATCGGCAAAACGGACATGCAGGGAGTTGCGGTCCGCCTCCGAATAGACGGCCACGGTCCGTACGCCGAGCTCCTTGCAAGCGCCGAGGATGCGCAAGGCGATTTCGCCGCGGTTGGCAATCAGGATTTTTCGGAACATTGGATTCGGTCGGAAGCCCTAGCGGAGCGCCATGACTCGGGATCCCTCGGTCGCACGGAGGCTCTATTTCTTGCTCTGCTGGCGGATGGCGAACAGCGGTTCGCCGTATTCGACGGGATGGCCGTTCTCGACGAAGATCCGCACCACCTCGCCCGCCACATCCGATTCGATTTCGTTCATCAATTTCATTGCCTCGATGATGCAGAGCACCTGCTGTTCCTCGACCTGGGATCCGACCGCGACGAACGGATCGCCGCCCGGACTGCCCGAGGAATAGAAGGTGCCCACGATCGGGGAGCGGATCACGTGAACATCCTCTTGCTCTTCGAATCGACTCGTCCCCTCGGCGCTCGCGCGCTCGGACGCCCGAGGGCCTGAGTGAGCCGCTCGGCTCTCAGGTGGCCGGGCGGCCGCCGCGACGTTTTCAGAGGTCGAAACGGATCCGCGCTCGCCGAGTGGCCGTTCCGGGGCCTTTTTCAGAAGAATGTGGACGCCTTCGCGTTCGTATTCAAACTCTTCAAGACCGTGCGTCTTCATGAATTCAAGAAGCCGCTCGATTTCCGCGAAGTCCACGCCGCGAACGTTCACCTCTCGGCCGGGTTCTGGCTTCGCTTTTTTGGCCATCTAGAGTTCAAGAAAATCCCGCGGCGCGGTAGTCAGGTCTTCAAATCCATTCGCGGTCACAACAACGTCATCCTCGATGCGGATGCCTCCGAGCCCTTCGAGGTAAACGCCCGGTTCAACCGTCAGAACCATGCCTCGCTCGAGAACCGTCTCCTCGCCTCGGCCGATCCGCGGCGCCTCGTGGACTTCCAGACCGAGTCCGTGGCCCGTGCTATGGGTGAAGTATTTCGCCAGGCCGTAGCCCTTCAGGACTCCCCGTGCCGCTCGGTCTACGTCCCGAGCCATAACCCCTGGCCGGATTGCCCGCTTGGCCACCGCTTGTGCCTCCAGAACGGCGCGATAGAGCCGACGCACCTTCTTGGGAGCCCGTCCGAGGAAGACCGTACGGGTTATATCGCTGCAATAAAAGCGGAGTATAGCACCGTGGTCGAGGACGACCAACTCGCTTTTCCTGAGTCGCTTCGAACTGGGCCGGGCGTGGGCCCATGCCGAGCGAGCGCCAGATGCCACGATTGTTTCAAACGACGCGCGAGCCGCCCCGGACCGCCTCATCTGGTATTCGATCTCGGCCGCCAGGGTGAGTTCGGTCACCCCCGGCTTAATCGAAGGAACGACCCGGCCGAACGCATCGCTCGCGATGATGGCAGCCGCACGCATGCGCTCGAGCTCGTCCGCATCCTTTACGGCACGGAGCTTCTCGACCGCGTTTCCGTCCTCGATCCAGCGAACGCGGCGGCCCGTGGCGGCCTCGAGCGCGTTCTTTTGGGCTACGGCGATGTGCGCGGGCGAATAGGCGACCGATCGGCGGCGGCGTCGAACGAGGAGGACGGCGGCCAAGGCGCGCAGCAGGCCGCGATTGGTGATCCGCACGCGGGCGTGGAGGACCTCCTCGTGGGCCTGCGCCGTGTAGCGACCATCGGTGAAGAGCGTGCTGCTTTCAGGCTCGACGAGCAGCAATCCAGCGCTGCCAGAGAACCCACAGAGGTATTGGATGTTCGGAAGATGCGAGACCAATAGCGCGTCGGCGCGGAGACTGGAAAGAAAAAGCCGGACCCGGTCCATCCGGTTCCGGCCCGAAGAATGGTGTATCGATTTTGCCACCACGTCCGGCAGCCAACCCTATCCATTCGTTCCCAGGCGCTAGCCCGGCAATATTCGAGGCGTGAGGAAGAAAAGCAGTTCCTGCGACGTCGAACTTACGGTCGTGTGCCTGAACAGGTTCCCAACCACCGGCAGGCTGCCGAGCAACGGCACCTGTGCGATGCTTGTCTGCTGCTGTGTGACGATGATGCCGCCGATCACGACCGTCGAGCCATCCGTCACCGTGACATCGGTCTGTGCGGATTGCGTGTCGATCGCCGGGATACCTTGGACGCGCGGAATGGCCTGGTCGATCTGGTCGTTTTGGACCGTTACATTCATAAAAATGGTGCCGTCCGCGGTGATCTGCGGGGTCACATCGAGTTCCAGAACGGCGTCGACGAACTGGACCGAAACAGTGTTGTTGATGACCGTCTGAACCGGGATTTTAGTTCCCTGCTTAACCGTCGCCTTCTGGTTGTTCTGCGTGATCACCTTAGGTTTCGAGAGCAGCTTGCCGACGCCCCTGGACTCGGCGGCGTCGAGGATGAAATCCAAGGCAAAGTTAGGAGATGAGAACGCGTACTGGATTCCGCTCGTGGGAACCAGTGTACCGAGACCGATGGCCAGCGGGGCCTGGCCGGAGGTCGCACTCGATCCGCCGGAGCCCACAAAAATCGGCGGCGCCGGCGTGAAGGTAAGCGGTGTCGGCCCGACGGTGTTATCACCTCCGAGGAAGTTATGGCTCGCTCTTCCCGAGAGCCCTAGTTCGGTACCGATCTCGCGAGCGAAGGAACGGTTGGCGGCTACCACGCGGGCCTCGATTTCCA
>DATMRE010000063.1:0-2241 GCA_035566475.1 Verrucomicrobiia bacterium
CGCCGAGCAAAACAAACCCAAAGTCACCTACGCCCCTGGATCATTGGAATGGGAGGCCCAACAGGAGCAAGAGAGATTGGCCCGCATCGCGGCGGAGGAGGAAAAAGAGAAAAGGCGATTAGCCCGGGTCGCGGCGGTGCTCGGGAAGAAATTGTAAACGCTCATCGCTCATTAGGTTTGATAATTCCGATCGTCCACCGCAATTATGATGGCTGAACAATTCGTTGGTCCTTGCAGGCTCACCGCCCGACACGGGACCACGAGTTCGAATCTGATTTCCTCCAGCGGGGAGTCTGTTGCCTGTTTCGGTCCCGTTATCGGCTTTTTTGCCGGTTACGCGACGCGCTCCGATATGTCTTCGCCGCCGGCGCCAAAGACTGAGCCTTGGTTGCTCGAGTGTCGCTCCCTTGCGCAACATGGAACAGAGCCTTCTCCAGGGCCATTTTTGGGTGTAGGGAGGACGCCACCGGTGGTGCTTCCGGTTACGGCGCGATCCGCTCTACATCATCGAGGCTCACCTCGTCGCCTCGTCGCGCCGCCGATCGTACAGCTGCATCGTGCGCGTCGGCGCATGTTTTCGCCATCGCCGCGGCCTTTTCGAGCGTGCCGCCGTTCGAGCGGAGCGAATAGCGGTTAGAGCTTGGCCGCCGGCTCGACGAACTCCCGTGCCATCTGCTCGAGCCCGGCAATCATATCGCGCTCCGTGCGAGGTCTGCCCGACGCCAACAAGGCGATCTCCTCGACACCGGCATCGCGATAGCGCTTCAGATCGTCGGTCTTGATCGGGTTAGTGTAGGGCGACACCGCGAGCTTTACGTCCGAGCGATTACGCCCGTTGGCCTTCAGTAGTTCTTCAATCCGTTTGATTTTCTCGGCTGCCTGGTCAGGCAGGAGGTTGAACCCAATCCAACCGTCGCCGTACTCGGCTACGCGTCGCAATGCCGGATTGCTCTCGCCGCCGAACCACACCGGGACGCCTTTGTCGCTGACCGGCTTCGGGTAGCTCAGCACATTCGTGAAATTGACGAACTCGCCCTGATGCGAGCTGCTCCGCTCGGTCCAGAGCTTGCGCATGACCTCGACATACTCGCGCGTGCGCTGACCGCGACGCTCGAACGGGACGCCCAGAGCTGCGAACTCTTCCGCCAGCCATCCGACACCAACGCCGAAGATGAACCGGCCGCCACTCAAACGGTCGACTGTTGCCACGGTCTTGGCCAGCGCGAGGGGGTTGTGCTCGGGTACGAGACAGATACCCGTCGCCAGCCGGATCCTGGTTGTGCAGGCGGCCGCATAGGCCAATGTCGTGAAGGGGTCGGCGATCGGAGTGTCTGTTGGCGCCGGAAAGTCACCACTCGAGTACGGATACTTCGACGCATATTGTTCGAGCAGGACGACGTGCTCCGGCGCCCAAATTGTAGAAAAACCCAGCCGCTCGGCGGTGCCGGCGACCGTCCTTACCCATTCGGGATCAACCGTCGGCCCAATGCCAACAGCAAAATATCCGATCTGCATGATCCTTACTCCACCGGAAGGGATGTGATTGCATTTCTACGCCGGCTTGATGGCCAAGAGCTTCTCCGCGGTCTCTCCGAGTATCGCGACGCGCTCGGCATCGTTCAACCCGGGGGTGGTGAGGATGTGATCGACCGACGTCTTGGTCCAGGGAAACGGATAGTCCGTCCCCAAGACGATCTGGCTCGCGCCGACCTCGGCGGCAAATCGCGCTCGGCGGCTACGGCCCCGCGGCAACGATTGTCGGCTTGTTCTTTATTCTCGGGCTGGTGGCCGCGCCCTTCCTTCCCGAGACCAACGGAAAACCGCTGCCCGAAACCATGCCGCAACCGCTTCCGCTCGGCGCCGAGTAGCCGCGTCAAACGGTCTCGCGAGCCCGGCTAAATCGCCCGTAACGAACCGGCAGCCTCCCCCTCCTCTCGCGACCGGCGGTTTATTCTTGAAAACAGATTTTTTCGAGAATAGAGCGGTAGGGGAGGGGCAGGGATTACGTGAGCGGGAAGACCCGCAATGCCCGCCGAGAGCTAGGCGGCGGCGCCGTTTGATCGGCGGAATTGCGCCCATACCAGCCGTTCGCGATTAGCTACGCTAACAGTTGAGTATTAACCCCGTGATCAGACCATCCGCTCGCCGATGTCATTAGAGCATCCGCTCGTCGGGGCCGATCAGGTTCCACGGCGACTCGCCGAGGACGGCGCGCCGGCAATTCTGCACAGCGCGCCGGAG
>DATMRE010000064.1:0-14259 GCA_035566475.1 Verrucomicrobiia bacterium
GTCGTCGCTCACCCTGTTCTTCTCGGCCGAGCCCATCCGCGATTACCTGGGTGCCAGGAAATCGGACACCGCGCGGTTCGGGACCTTTTTTCGCGAGATGCTCGACCGCGGCGTCTTTCTTCCGCCCTCGCAGTTTGAAGCGCTCTTCCTCTCGGCGGCCCACAGCGACGACGATATCGATCTTACGCTCGCGGCAGCCCGCGAGAGTCTCAAAGCCATCGCGGCGGCATGATCGGGACCGCAGGAACCGGTCGGGCGAGGCCTCGGAGCAAAATGTGTGTTTGCGTCTGAAACTCCGGGCGGGGTCCTCGGCCGGCCTCACGGGCGGCGACCGCAGCGGCGGTCAACGGGCGGCGACCGCAGGGGCGGTCAACGGGCGCTCCCTAGTCCCCGGCGACTGTTCGGGAACCGGTGTCAGGTCCATTCGACGGTAACCTCGGCACCGCGCCCGGCCGCGAGCGTACGCGACGCATTACCCTTGTTCACCGAGATCTCCAGGTAGCCGCTCGATCCGATAATTCCAACGACCTCGCCGGCTGTTCCCTGGGCATAGGTCTGAACGACCTTGCTTACTTGTCCGTTTCCGATTCGAATGATGACCTTACCGTCTGCTCCGCAAAGTGCGGGTACATCTTCCGGGGTAACGTTCGTCACCAGGTTACCGAAGTGATCGACACGTAGAACGGCGCCCTTCACGGTGTGACCCGCGGCCTTCGGCTTGGGAATGCCGAAGCGGACGAAGTCGGTGATGGGTTCGCCGAAGGCCGAGGTCTGCCACGATTTCGTGAGCCAGGCGCCCACGGGGGCGAAGATGTCGCGTCCATGAAAGGTATTGCTCACCGGTTGACGAAAGTAATGTTCGGAAATGATGTGCCAGACGTACAGCGCCTCCGACTGATCATACACAGACGAGAGCACGCCATTATCGGGCGCGACGAAATAGTACTGATCGGCCGCGACGAGAATGGGCCGCCGCTCGGTGCCGACTCCCGGATCGACAACGACGACATGGACGGTTCTTGGCGGGAAGTGCTTGTAGGCCGAGCCGATCGTCAGTGCGCCGTCGAGGATGTCGTGTGCGAGAACGCTGTGCGTGATGTCAACGATATTCACTTCCGGATTGATGCCCAGGATCACGCCCTTCATGACTCCGACGAAATGGTCGTCCGCCCCGTAGTCGGTCGTCAGCGTGATGATGGGCCGCGGCAAGGTTCGCTCCTGTGCCAGTGATGCGCGGGTGGAGACACTCCGCCATTCACTTCTCCTCGACGCTAGCGAACCCGTGCGGGCCTGTCAAGTTGATGGCGCGAGTGAGTAACCCGATGAACGAGCCGAACGCCCACCTTGACCCCCTTTCCCCCAACCGCTATTCTGACTGTTGGAACCAAGCCAGATGCGCGTTTACCTCGACTACAACGCGACCACGCCCGTCGACCACGCCGTCCTCGAGGCCATGTTGCCGTATTTCGCCGAACATTTCGGCAATGCCAGCTCGATCCATTCGACCGGTCAGCGCGCGCGTAGCGCCGTAGAAACCGCGCGTGAATCGGTTGCCGCGCTCATCGGCGCGAAAGCGAGCGAAATCGTCTTCACGAGCGGCGGCACGGAGGCCGACAATCTGGCGATCTTCGGCACCGTCGAGGCATCGCGCAAGCCGCGCAAGCACGTCGTCACGACGACGATCGAGCACCACGCCGTGCTCAATGCCTGCCAGGAACTCGAGCGGCGAGGAGTCGAGGTCTCCTATGTTCCCGTCGGTGGCGAGGGAGTCGTCGATCCCTTCGACATTCGCCGGGCTTTGCGCCCGGAGACAGTCCTGATTACCGTGATGCACGCAAATAATGAGATTGGCACGATCCAGCCGATCGCAGAAATCGGGCGCATCGCTCGTGAAAGCGATGTTCTATTCCACTCCGATGCAGTTCAATCGGCAGGGAAGTTGGCGTTGGACGCAAACCGCCTGGGTGTCGATTTTCTCTCGCTCTCGGCGCACAAGATATACGGGCCGAAGGGCGTGGGCGCCCTCTACGTTCGTTCGGGCGCGCCTCTTGAGCCGCAGTTTCGCGGCGGGCACCACGAGCGCGACCGGCGACCCGGCACGGAGAATGTTCCGGGGATCGTCGGCCTGGGCAGAGCGGCGGAGCTCGCGCGCAGGCAACTCGGCGAGGCGCTCGAGTCCATCGGCGCGCTGCGCGACCGGTTGGAGCAGGCTCTCATCGAGCAGGTTCCTACGGTCCGGGTGAACGGCGACCCGAGCCGTCGCGTGCCGAATACGACGAACTTGACGTTCTCCGGTGCGGGCGGCGAGGCGCTCCTGATCGCTCTCGACCTGGAGGGCATCGCCTGCTCGACGGGCGCAGCTTGCTCTTCGGGCGCCGTCGAGCCTTCGCACGTTCTCACCGCGATTGGCCTGACGCACGACGAGGCTCGCTCGAGCCTTCGTTTCAGCCTGGGCCGCCCCACTACGGCCGAAGAAATCGATCAAGCGCTCCGCATCATTCCCGCCGTCATCGAGCGGTTGCGCGCGCTTTCTCCGCGCGTATCGCGCGTCGTGCCGGTAGGATGAGGGCGCGGTGAGTTCTCCCTGTCTCCCAACAATCGGGCCGCCAACCCAGCCCGACCGCTTGCCGGGCATTCAAGAAGCGCCCCCTACGACGGTCGCCGTGGCGATGAGCGGCGGTGTGGACAGCTCGACCGTCGCGGCGCTTCTTCGCGAGCGTGGGCAGGCGATGGTTGGCCTGACCATGCAGCTCTGGAATCAGCGGCGTCTGCCGCAACTCGAGCGGGAGGGGCCGCGAGGGCATCGCTGCTGCTCGATCGATGATGTCTATGACGCCCGCCGCGTCGCAGAGCGTCTCGGCATTCCGTTTTATGTCGTGAACTTCGAGCGCGAATTCGAGTTGACCGTGATCCGCCCGTTCGTGGACGATTATCTCGAAGGGCGCACGCCGATTCCCTGCACGCTGTGCAATAACCACGTGAAGTTCGACCAGCTTCTCCTGACTGCGCGACAGATCGGCGCCGAGCGGATCGCAACCGGTCACTACGCGCGCCTCCGCCACAACCCCGAAACCGGCCGCTACGAGTTGCTTCGCGCCGTGGATGAAAACAAGGACCAGTCGTATTTCCTCTTTGGTCTCACCCAAGAGCAACTGGCCCGAACTGATTTCCCTCTCGGAGCGATGACCAAGCAGGAAGTGCGCGAGCTTGCCCGACGGCTCGCCGTGCCGGTCGCGGAGAAGCCCGAGAGCCAGGAGATCTGCTTCGTACCGACCGGGAACTATGTCCAGTTCATCGAAGACTATGTGCTCGAGCAGGGAAGCAAGCTGCCCGAGGAAGAGGGCGAGATTGTCACGACATCCGGCGAAGTGCTCGGCCGCCACAAGGGCCTCCATCACTACACCGTCGGCCAGCGCCGCGGCCTGGGGCTCTCGGCCGGACGTCCGGTTTATGTTGTCGCACTCGACCGCCCGCAGAACCGCCTCGTGGTGGGCGCGGAGCGTGAACTTGGCCGCGCGGTGTGCGAGGTGCGCGATGTGAATTGGATTCCGTTTCCCGCCCCGGTGGCACCAATCGAAGCGGAGGTGCGCGTCCGCAGTCGCCACGAACCCGCCGTCGCCGAAATTACGCCTCTTTCGACTGCGACGGCACGCATCTCATTCCGCGATCCTCAGCGCGCCATCACACCCGGCCAGGCCGCGGTGTTCTACCGGGGAGAACAGGTCCTGGGCGGCGGCTGGATCAAATGAACAATCGGAACGGCGGACACAAAAGGCTCGTGTCATTTTGTGGGTCAAACGGTGGGGACGGTGGGGCGCCACGGCTCGGGCGGACCCCCCGTCAGATGAACAGTTCCTCGTCTTGGTGCTCGGAATCCGAGTTGGGACGGATCCGCTGCTGACTGCGGAAAAAGTCGAGGCCCGCCATGATGCCCTTCATCACGGCGGAGGCCTGATGAACGGGCTCCCAGACCGCCTTGCGGACCTTCGTGCCAGCCTCCTCGACCACCTCGAGCGTACCCGTCAGGAGGTGATCGATGCGAACGACCTGCGTGCGCAGCCGCTCGATCGCCTCGGTGAAAACGCGGTCTACTTTTTGGGCCTGCGAGCGAGCGACGCGGGTGACCTCCGACGCATCACTCATGATGCTCGCGATGCGAACTTCCGAGTCCTCCAGGATGTGACTTGCGCGGACAAGGATCGGGTCAATCCTCGCTTGGAGGTCGGCAGCAATTCGCGAAAACTGCTGCGCCGTCGTCCGCATTTGAATAAACATGGCCACCAAAATGGCCATCTGAATCACGATCGCGACGGTTGCGACGACGATGAATGCTTGGAGCCAGCCGGACATGAGAACTCCCGCGGAAAATCAGGATAGGTTGGCTTCCCGCTTGTACGTTTCTTTGCCCGCTTCGACCGCCGAACTGACGGCATCCTTCTGGCGCGCCATGATTTCCCTGCTTCGCTCCAGTAAATCTTCTGCGCGCTCACGCAACTCTCGCGCCTTTTTCTGCGCGTAGTCTCGGCCTTCGTCGGCTTTCGAGGAGAGATAATCGCGGGTCTCCTCACCCGACTTTGGCGCGAACAGGATTCCAATTAGCGCGCCGATGCCCAGGCCCACAACGAAAAAACTCACTCTTGATCCCACGCTCTCGGTCATCTGGCACCTCCCAGCCGACAGTAGCACAGCCTCCGAGTGCAGGCAAGCACGCGTCGGTCCGACCGAGCGGGAAGTGCTCCCGGCTCCGAGCCGGGGGCCGAAAGCGGAATCAGGTTAACTTCTCGATTCATTCAAATTGCAGTAACAGAGCATCGAGCCAGCCTCCGCGATCGTTGGGCGACAACTGTCCGGAGGAGTGAAGTTGTGATTCCGGGAGTTTGCGGGCATTCTAGAATCGCAGTCGGCTCACCCGTCGACCCATGAATCGATCGATCCTTGAGACTCTGCGCGGCCGGCTCTCGGAAGGACAGTGGGAATCGGCTGTCGACTCACTTCAGGAAATCGGGCCCGTCGAAGCGGCCGATTTCATCATGGGTGCGCCTTTCGAAGAACAGCAGATCCTGTTTCGCAAGCTGCCACCCAAGTTCGCGGCCTCTCTGATCGGCCATTTCCCCTACTATCACGCCTACGTTCTGCTCCATTCACGGCCAGCCGAAGAAATTCGTGCGATTGTCAACCAGATGCCTGCTGACGATCGCAACTGTTTTCTTGACGAGCTACCCGAAGAGGCCTGGCAATTCTTGGTGGATGAGCTGGGCGAACCCAAGCCGGACGCCGCCGGACCAGAAAGGCCCGCGATCGGCGAACAGCAGCGCGCCAGGCCGCGGCCATCCCTCGAGGCCCGACCCATTATCGAGGCCCGCCGAGTCGAAAAGCGCTTCGAGCAGCCGGATGACGGCAGGCAGATTCAAGTGATCGCTCCGATTGACCTCTGCTTAGAGCCGGATCTCGTGACCGCGCTGCTAGGCCCTTCGGGTTCGGGAAAATCCACGCTCCTGCGAATCCTCTCGGGGCTCGCCGCGCCTTCGGCCGGAGAAGTTTTCTGGCACGGGCAACCGATGGCCCGCTCGAGTCCCAACGTTGCCATCGTTTTTCAAAGCTTCGCGTTGCTTCCCTGGCTCAGCGTCGTCGAAAATGTGGAAGCCCCGCTACTGGCACGGGCCATGCCCCGCGACGAACGCCACAGCCGCGCGCTCCGGGCCCTGGCTTCGGTTGGATTGACGGGTTTCGAAACTGCGTACCCCAAAGAACTGTCCGGAGGCATGAAGCAGCGCGTCGGCTTTGCACGGGCTCTGGCGGTCGAACCGGAAATCCTGTTCATGGACGAACCGTTTTCCGCGTTGGACGTCCTCACGGCGGAGAACTTGCGGCGCGAGCTCATGGAGTTGTGGCTGGCCAGGAAAATTCCCACGCGCGGCATTTTCCTGGTTACCCACAACATCGAAGAAGCGGTACTGCTCGCTGACCGCATTGTGATTCTCGGGCGGCATCCCGCCTCGATTCGTGCCGATTTCCGTATTGCCCTCGCCCAGCCCCGGGATCGCAAGTCCGCCTCATTCCTGCTCTACGTTGACTACATCTACAAAGTCATGACACAGCCCGAACTCCAGCTATCGCCTCCAGCAGCGGACGAGGGGCGGGCGAGGGCCGCCGTTCAAATGCTGCCCCACGCCCGGCCGGGAGGCATCGCTGGCTTGCTCGAACTGCTGATCGACCGCGGCGGCGAGGAGGATATGTACCATGTGGCTGAGCACCTGAAGCTTGAGATCGATGATCTTCTGCCCATCATCGAAGGCGCGACCTTGCTCGAGTTCACCCGAGCTCATGCAGGAGATGTCAAAATCACTCCGCAAGGAAGGGCCTTCGCCGAGGCTCGCGGCCCCATGCAAAAGAGCCTGTTCCGCGAGGCCGTGCTGGCTCATGCGATGCTTCTGCAACAAATGCGCACGGCCCTTCTGAGCAAATCCGACCACACCATGCCGCTCGATTTCTTCCATGATCTGCTCGATGAGCACTTTTCCGAAAGCGACACCGCGCAGCAGTTGGAGACTGCGCTCAACTGGGGACGCTACGCTGAAATTCTTACCTATGATCCGAGGAACGGCCGGCTGAGGTTGCATCAAGCCCAACGCACGGAAAATCCGAACCCGAGCGCCCCTCCTCGCTCATGACGTCGCGACCGGAAAAGCCGACCTCCGCGATGCCCGCCTGGGGGGTATTTCCTCTGAGCGCACCTCGCTTGCTGCGAGATTTGCCCATCATCTTAGCCGGACTCGCCTTGTTTTATGCCTTGCTGTCGATGGCCCACTACTGGACAACGCCCGTCAATCCGGGAGCGGAAATCAGCCTTCGCCCGAGCGCATTGCCCAAGTATGCGATGTTTTCTGTTCTGCGGATCGCTCTGGCCTATGTGGTGAGCCTCTCGTTCGGCGTCGTCTACGGCTACATCGCGGCCTACCGTCGAGGGGCGGAGCAGTTCATGATTCCGCTTCTGGACATCTTGCAATCCATACCCGTTTTGAGCTTTCTGCCGGTCGTCATTTTATCGATGGTCGCCCTGTTTCCCTCCAGGCAGCTGGGCATTGAATTGGGCTCCATCCTGCTGATTTTTACAGGGCAGGTATGGAATCTGGCATTCAGTTTCTACTCATCGGTTAAAAGCATTCCGCAAGAGATGCACGAAGTCGCGCAGGTTTATCGTTGGAATCGGTGGCAGAGATTCGTGCAAATGGAACTGCCGTACGCGGCGATCGGGCTCGTCTGGAATTCCATGATGTCGGTGGCCGGCGGATGGTTCTTCCTGATTGCCTGCGAGATGTTCGTACTGGGGGATCGGGATCTGCGGTTGCCGGGACTGGGCTCGTATCTCGAGACGGCTGCCAACGCCGGAAACACAAGGGCCATCGCCTGGGGGCTGACTGTCATGATTGGAGCGATCGTCCTCATCGACCAGATCATCTGGCGGCCCGTGATCGCTTGGGCGGAGAAGTTCAAATTTGAGCAGGTCGAAGCATCGGTCGTACCGCATTCGCCCGTCCTCGACTTGCTGAGGCGCTCGAGAATCCTCCCGCTTGCTGCCGCGGTCTCGGTGAGGCCCGCGCGTGAATATCTCGGTCTGTACTTCGCGAGAAAGCACGCCTCCGATCTTACAAGCCCTCGGTCGAGCGGGACGATCAAATGGATCAGGCGCGTGATGTTCGTTGCCGCCGTGCCCGCGATCGCGTACGCGCTGGTGAAGATGGCGATCCTGCTCGGGGCACTGACCGGACCGGAACTCGGCAGTATCTTTTGGGGCGCCGGTGCCACCTTCGCTCGAGTCAACCTTACCTTGGTGCTGGCCGGCCTCTGGACGATTCCCGTAGGCGTGGCCGTCGGGTTGAATCCGAAACTTTCGGCCATCGCGCAACCGATCGCACAGGTTGCGGCCTCTGTGCCGGCGACTGCGCTATTTCCGATCATATTGCTCGCGCTGATTCGGCTCGGCGGGGGCCTGGGAATCGGTTCGATCGTGCTGTTGCTGCTCGGTACCCAGTGGTACATTCTTTTCAATGTGATCGCCGGGGCGGCCGCGATACCGGCTGATCTGAAAGAGGTCTCGAAGATTTTCCGCTTCCGGAGGTGGGAACGCTGGCGCCAATTGCTCTTACCTGGGATTTTTCCTTATCTGGTCACCGGGTTCGTCACGGCCTCCGGCGGGGCCTGGAATGCGAGCATCGTTGCCGAATATTTCCGCTTCCGGGGCCAGACTTTCTCGACGACTGGGCTGGGCGCGGTCATCAGCCGCGCGACCGAAGGCGGGAACTTCCCGGTCCTGCTCGCCTCGACGATTCTGATGGCGGCGATGGTCGTGACGATGAACCGGCTCGTTTGGCGGCGCCTCTACCGTCTGGCCGCGACGAAATTCAAAATGGAAAACTGAGGTCTCGCGATAGCAGCGACCGGCATGGGCGAGACGGGGTGCGCTCTGATGGTCCTCCCCGGGGAACCTGCGCGAGGAACTCTGGAAACGGGCGCGGTGGTAAGATTTGCAGCCGATGAAACCGCCAGCCGAGAAGCAGGACCTGCGCCTCATGCGCGAGATGTTCAGTACGATCGCCCCTCGCTACGACTTCGTCACGCGCACCTTTTCCTACGGCATGGACCGCCGCTGGAAGCGACTCGGCGTCAAGAACGCACCGCTCGCCGAAGACGCCGTCGTACTGGACCTCGCATCCGGCACGGGTGACTTTTCCCACTTCGTGCGGCAGCGCCGGCCCCGCGCAAGAACCGTTGCCGTGGACCTGACCGAAGCGATGCTGAGGGCGGTTCGCGCGCGCGATTTGGCTGAAACGGTGTGCGCGGACGCCACAGCCCTGCCTTTCGCGGACGCCACGTTTGATTGCGTCTTGATCGGCTACGGCCTGCGCAATTTCCGCGACCTTACCGCGGCCATCCGTGAGACCGAACGCGTCACTCGGCCCGGAGGCATCCTCGTGAACCTCGATTTCTTCCTGCCAAAAAATCCGCTGCTGAGGCGAGTCTATCTTGGATTTCTCTACATGCAGGGCGCATTTTGGGGAATCCTATTGCACGGTCGTCCGCGCGTCTATACCTACATTCCGGATTCGTTGAGAAGTTTTGTCTCGATCGAGGAATTCTCCGTGTTACTTGAGCGCATGGGATACGCGCTGGTCGATGCCCGCCGATATATATTCGGCGGGATCGGACTACATTGGGCGATCAAACGGTAGGCTCCCGGTTGAGTTGGAGGCCGCACTGGGGAGCCGCGGGATCGGAATCGGGCGCCGGGCGTAGCGGCAGAATTCTCCGTCGGGGCCCGGAGTGCTCTCCAAGGAACCATCCCGGCGCAAAGAGGTACGAGAGACTCCCTCGGGTGATCGTCATCCGGATTCCGCGAACCCGCCTCGACCAGGCGCCGGCCGAGCGGGACGGCCGCGATCGAAAGCACGCTCGGGTGCCGCGATCCCAAATGGATGGTCGGTTAGGGGGACACGGTCGGGACAAAAGCAAACGTCCGCGCAAAAAAC
Organism: Verrucomicrobiia bacterium; assembly: GCA_035566475.1. Lineage (GTDB taxonomy): Bacteria > Acidobacteriota > Terriglobia > Acidiferrales > UBA7541 > Palsa-295. The sequence continues at coordinate 9,528 of DATMRE010000064.1, forward strand.
CACACGCAGAACAGAACGAGCGCCGTGTTCATCGCCAGGTAGAGGAGACCGTAGCCCACCAGATCTCGCGCTCGCGCTTTGAGGATTCCGAGCAGCGGGAGCATCCAGAACGGGTTCACAAGATTCGGCAAGGCCTCGGCGGTGTTGTAGGTCTGCACGGTCCAACCGAGGTGCACATGCAGATCCCTCGCTGCCTGTAGCACGTAGGGCGCTTCGATGATCCATTTGCTGCCACCGGAAGGCACGAACAGCCCGAGTACGGCGGAATAGATGGCCACGAGCACCGGGAAGCTGCCCCGCGAGGAAACGTGCACGAAGAAGCGCGCCAGTTCCCGCGAGATCGGCGACATGGTCACGATCCCGAAGATGCCGCCATAGAACGGGAACTGGACGAGCACGCCTGCAGTCGCCGGTATCGCATTGTTCACCGCTCGAGTGAACGAACGCGGCCTCCAGTGAAGCAGCAGCCCGGCCATCAGAAACGAAAAATTGTAGGTGTTCAGATCAAGAGCGGCCAGCGGACCCCGGGCGACGATGACTTCGCCGATGTATCCAAGGCCCAGAATGCCGATCAGAACCGAGAGCAAGGGCGCATATTCGAGCCACTCGGCCGGTGTGCGGCGCTCCTCGAGGCGCCCGGCTAGCAGCTCCGCAGGGACGCCGAACGATTCGGCCGTCCTTCGAGAGCTTGCCGGGGCCGACAGGTACGCCACGACGATCGAAGCAACCATCAGGATGGCCGCAGTCGTGAGGCTCTGCCAGGTGTAAATCGTCTGGCTCAACGGGATCACGCCGCTGATCCTGACGAGCGCAGCAGGAATCGAGGACGGCGTGGCCATCAGCAGCGCGGCCGAAGAGGAGAGCCCGAGAGCCCATACGGTCCCGGTGCCGAGGTAAGCGGCTGTGCCGATTGCCCGGTAGTCAACTTCCTTCACGTTCTTCACGATTTCTCGCACGAGAAGCCCGGTGAAGATCAGGCTGAAGCCCCAGCTGATGAGCGCACTGGCCATCGAGAAAAATGCGGCGAATGCCACTGCCCCCCGCGCCGTGCGGGGCATCGTCGAGAGCCAACGAATCAGCCGGCGGGCTGGCGGGGAAGTGGCCACGACGTAGCCGCCGACAATGATAATGGCCATCTGCATGGTGAAGGGGATCAGGCTCCAGAAGCCCTCACCGAAATAACGAATGAGATCGCGCCAGGCCGTGCCCGCAAACAGGCCAGCCACAAACACGATCGTGACCGCGAGAAGCGCGAAGACGAAGGCGTCTGGAAACCATCGCTCCGACCAGTCTGCGAGCGCCATCCCCAGCCGCGCGAGCGCGCCCTCCGACGCTTCCACGCCCGGCTTGAGTTCACGGCCGTCTGAGCTTGGCAAGTCTTATCCTCCCGGCGATGAAACCGCCTCGCGTCCCGATCGGGCTGTCCAGGTCGGGAGACGAGTTGAGCTTCGAAGTTCTGCGATCGACCGCGGGGAATAGTATCAGATAGTTGGGACCGGACTCGGTATCGGTGGCGGCTCGCCCCGGGGGCCTATCGATCCGGTGGGCCGCTCGATGGACCCGGATCCAAGCGGGGGAGCTCAGTGCCCGGCCGGGCGCCGAGCTAACTCGCGTGCGGCCCTGGCGTGCTCACCGCGCGCAATGCATCGTGGACGCGCCGGGCCTGCCGGCGCGGGACTTCTTCGGCCAGCTCGTCGACGCTCAGTCCGCGCAGCCGCGAGACGCTTCCGAATCGCCGCAGCAGCTTTTGTGCCGTCCGCTCGCCCACGCCGGGAATCTCGGTCAGCTGAGTGCGCAGGCGCACGCTCGACCGTCGCTGACGATGAAATGTGACGGCAAAGCGGTGGGTCTCATCGCGAATCTGCTGAATCAGGTGCAGCACCGGTGAGTGATGATCGAGGATGACGGGCTCGTCCTCGCGCCCGAGCACGTAGAGGATTTCTTCCTTCTTGGCGATGCTCGCGACCGGTTGGTTGATGATCTCGAGTCTTTCAAGCGCCTCCCGCGCGGCGTGTAACTGCCCAATTCCGCCGTCGATCAGGATCAGGCTCGGGAGCAGCTTGGCTTCTTGCTGCAGTCGCCGATACCGTCGATCCACGGCCTCGCGCATGCTCGCAAAATCATCCCGAAGCAGTCCAGCCGATTTGTCGGGCCCCTCCGGCATCGCGCTCCCGCGAATGATGAATTTCCGGTAATCGGATTTTTTCATCCTCCCGTCTTCCCACACGACCATCGAGGCCACGGTATCCGATCCCTGAATGTGCGATATGTCGAAGCATTCGATCCGCTTCGGGGCCTCCGGGAGGCCGAGGGCGGACTCGAGCGCCTCGGCGATGGCCTCTGAGCTCGGGCGCAGTACGCGGAAACGCTGCGTGAACGAATGCCGGGCATTCTTTTCGACAAGCTCCCAAAACGCGTGCTTCTGCCCGCGCTGAGGATTCAGGATTTCGACGCGGTGCCGCGCGACCTCGCTCAGCACCTCCTCGAGCAGCTGGCGGTCCTCGAAATCCATCGGAGTGTGGATGTAGCGGGGCAGATACGCGGCGTCGAGGTAGAGCTGCTTCAAAAGGGAGGGCAAGAACTCAGCCGGATCGAATTCTTCCTGGTCCTCCCAGTAGAAATCCCGACGGTCGACGACACGCCCGCCCCGCAGGTGAAAGAGATTGACGGCCACCTGCGGTGGCTCCGCATACCATGCCAGCACATCGGTATCGTCTCCCTCGGCGGCGGCGATCTTCTGCCGCTCTTCCATTTCGCCCAGCGTCCGAAGCAGGTCGCGGTAGCCCGCGGCCTCTTCGTAGCGCTGCTCATCGGAGGCGCGTGCCATGCGCTCCTTCAGGCTGCGCGAGAGATCACCTCTTCGCCCTTCGAGAAAGAGACGAACATCGCGCGCCGCCTCCGCATAGCGTTCCTCCGTGACCAGCCCTTCGACGCACGGTCCGAGGCAGCGGTGAATGTAATATTGCAGGCACGGCCGAGGATGCCGCCGCGAGAGATCGACCGTGCACGAGGGTAGGAGAAAATGCTTGTGAATCAGGTTGACCAGGCGATAGGCCAGGCTTGCTGGAAAGTAGGGACCGAAATAAATCGAGCCGTCTTTTTTGAGCCGCCGGGTCACATACACGCGCGGATAGCTCTCAAACGCCGTGTAACGGATGTAAGGATAGGTCTTGTCGTCGCGCAGCAGCACGTTGAACTTCGGCTTGTGCCGCTTAATCAGGTTGTTCTCAAGCGCCAGCGCCTCTTTCTCGTTGTCCACAACGATATAGTCGAGCGCGGCGATTTCGCGCACGAGCGAATCCGTCTTGGTGTCCTGACCTCTCGATTCAAGGAAGTAGGACCTGACCCGGCCCCGCAACGACTGCGCCTTGCCAACGTAGAGAATGGTCCCGGCGGCATCTTGAAACAGGTAGACTCCTGGCTCGATCGGTAGATTGCTGACCTTGTCGCGGAGTTCCATTTCAGGTGCGGTTGGCTGCTGCGCCTGGCTACGGGCTTATCATCACGAGGGGTTTCGTCCCGCGAGATGCTCCCGACCAGGACAACCCTAATGATAGCAAAGGCATTCTAACCCGTTGAAGCAGCCTCATGTCGCGTACCCCTTTCGCTTCCGCGATGCTCGGTCTCTTGCTGGCCTCCTCCGCCTGGCCGAAATGGCAGCAGCCGGCCGATCCGAAGAAGCCGGAGTCCGAGGATCAAAAGGCGCAGCCTCCGGAAGAGACATCGACTGCTCCCGGGCCGGACAGCTCCCGAGCCCGCTACGACCCGTTCCCCGCCGAGCAAGACATCGAAGTGGGCGCCTTTTACCTGCACAAGGGCGATCTCGACGCCGCGATCAGCCGCTTCGAGGATGCCATCCGCCTCCGATCGAACTTTGCCAAGCCGCGTCTGCTGCTCGGAGAGGTCTACGAACGGAAAGGTGAGAAGGCGACAGCCGCGCGGTACTACAAGGAATACCTCAAGCTGTCCCCGGACGCCCCCAACGCGAAGAAAATTCAGCAGAAGATTGAAAAGCTAACGGTGCACTGAGATTGCCACACAGCTTGCCGGATGCGCGCCGCGCAGCTAACCATGGCCATCCGGGAATTGCTCAAGGAAGCTCATCGCGCGTTGATACTCTGCAAAACGAGTTTCTTCGTCGCGAAACTGCGCCGAATGAGACTCGCGCCGGCAGCGCACGAACCGCATCGGGTATTTCAGGTGGAGCATTTCATGGTAGAGGACGTACCCGACAACGTACTCGGGAACACGCGTGTGGTCGAGCTGCCGGTTGATGACGATCTGGTCGAGCGCCGGATCGAAACAGCCAAGCTGGGTTCGCCACGCTCGCCTGCTCCAGCCGAGCGACGGCCGGGCCAGGGCGTGCTCGAAATACTTTCCGTTCAGCCGATCAAACAAGGGCCCGAGGTCATGATGCGTCCCCGCGGGACGGTCGTCGATCCTCCGCGCACGGTGCTGCCGGACGAGCAAAAGCCGCCGTCTGGTTGATCCCGCGTAGGAGAAATCGTGGTAGGTCTTGAGCAGTTCGGCAGGCGGCGGCCGCCGATACAGGCGCCCCAGCAGGATGGCGGCTGCCGCTTCGACGACGGTTCGCGGCGCCTGCCGGAGCACGTCGGATAGCCGCACGTCGGCCGTATCCTCGCTCAAGCGAATCGTGTGCGTCAGATCGGCGTAAGGATGGTACTCCACGATGAAACTCGGCGGCCGTCCTTCGCATCCGAGTCGCGTGTAG
>DATMRE010000065.1:0-4895 GCA_035566475.1 Verrucomicrobiia bacterium
CGGCACGCCAGGGCTCACGACGATCAAATCCTGCTCGAGAAACGCGGCCGGCGGATGCGGACCGAGTACGAGTTTCACACCGGCCCGGCGCAGCCTCGATGCTCGCTCGCCGAGCTCCGCTTCCGGCTTCTCGTCCGTGGCTGTGACGGAGGCGCCGTGGGCCAAGCTCACCAGTGAGGCGGCAACGCCCGCGCGCGCGATTCCCACGACCAGCACGCGTTTCCCTTCGAGATCGACCGCGGGTCTCACCAGGTCTCACCTCAATTTCAAAGTCGTCAGCGAAAACAGCGCAAACACCAGGGCCATGATCCAAAACCGAACGATAATCTTCGACTCGCTCCAACCCAGCAGCTCGAAATGATGATGCAACGGCGCCATCCGGAACACCCGCTTGCCGGTCAGCTTGAACGAGCCCACCTGGATAATCACCGATAGCAACTCCAGAATGAAGATGCCGCCAATCGAAATCATGAGGATTTCCTGCTTGAGGATGACGGCCACAACTCCGATGGCTCCGCCGAGAGCGAGAGAGCCCACGTCTCCCATGAACATTTCGGCGGGATGCGCGTTGTACCAGAGAAACCCGAGCGAAGCGCCGGCCACCGAGCCGCAGAAAATCGTCAGCTCAGAAGCCGCCGGGACCTTCTGGATGTCCAGGTACTCGGCGAATCGCGCATTGCTCGAGACATAGGTCAGCACCGTCAAAGCCGCCGAAGAAACCAGCACGCAGCCAATGGCCAAGCCGTCGAGCCCATCGGTGAGATTCACGCCGTTTGATATTCCGGCGATGACCAGCACGAGAAATAGAACGAACGGCAGGAACGCGAGCGGCCAAACAAATCCGTGCCGCAGAAGCGAATCGATCACGAGGTCCGGATGCAGTCGCTTGAAGAACGGCACACTCAGCTGTGTCGAGTATGCGCCCTTCACTTGCAGATCGAGCAGTACGGAGCCTACGGCGATGCACGTCAGCACCTGCAAAAAAAATTTGCCCCTCGCGGTGAGCCCCAGGTTCTGGCGCCGCACGACTTTGTTGTAATCGTCCACGAAGCCGATCGCTCCAAACGCCAACGTCGAGCCCAGGGCGAGGAGCACGTAGGTATTGCGGAGGTCGGCCCAAAGCAGCGTGGGGAGCACGATCGAGGCGACGATCAGCACACCGCCCATCGTCGGAGTGCCGGCCTTCGCCTGATGCCGTTCGGGACCTTCCCGGCGGATGTATTGTCTGACTTGCAGATCGCGCAGCCGCTCAATCACCCAGGGGCCGAGCAAGAGTGAGAGAAGGAGCGCTGTCAGGCTCGCGACCGCCGTTCGAACGGTAATGTAGCGAAACACGTTGAAGGGGCTGAAATGCGGGCGCATCGCGTAGTAGAACAAGTAGTAGAGCATCTCAGCCGCGGTCCTTCCGGCCAGCCCCTAGGGTCTCCGGTACGCTCCTGGCGGCCGCCCGCCGGTGTCGCGCCTCGATCGCTTCAAGAATTTTCTCCATCTTCACCCCGCGCGAGCCCTTCACGAGCAGCAGATCGCCCCGGGTGATGAATGGTTCGAGGAATTTGCCCGCCTCCTCAGAGTTCTCGAAAAACCGCGCACGCTCGGCGGGATGGCCCGCCTCGATCGCCGCGCCCACGAAGTCCGCCGCATGCCCTCGCACTCCAAAAATCCAGTCTAAGGTCCCGAGTCGAGCGGCCGCGCGCCCGCATTCGCGGTGCAGTTCCGGCGCTGTCTCCCCGAGCTCGAGCATTTCGCCGGCAGCGAGAATCCTCCGTTCGAACCCCGGTGTCGCAGCGAGCAGTTCGACCAGAGCAACGAGCGCCGCCGGACTCGAGTTATAGGAATCGTTGATCACAGAGAAGCCTGATTCGAAGCGCAGGACCTCGCCGCGCTTCTCGGCGGGCCGGAGAGCCGGGAAGACCCGCTCGGCCTCCTCCGTGCCGAGGCCCCAGACGCTCGCGGCCGCGAGCGCGGCAACCGCATTCATCACGTTGTGCCGCCCAATCAAGGGCAATTCGAGCCGCACACGTCCAGCGGGCGAAACGAAATCAAACTCGGACCCTTCGATCCCGTGCTCTCTGATCGCCTCAGCTCGGAATTCCGCCCGGGGACCCGTTCCGAACCAGATGACCCTACCGCGGGCTATCTCGGCAAACCGCGCGACGCGGTCGTCATCCGCATTGAGCACGGCTGTCGCGTTCGGCCAGGCAAGATTTTCGATCAGCTCCCGCTCGGCCAGCGCAATTTCGTCTATCGAGGAGAAAAACTCCAGATGCTCGACGGCAACCCGCGTAACCACGCCGATTTCCGGCGAAACAAGCCGCGCGAGCCGCGCGAGCTCGCCGGGACGTGACATCCCGAGTTCGACGACAGCCGCCTCGGAAGTGTCGTCGAGTTTCAGCAGGGTCAGCGGCAAACCGTATTCGTTGTTCAGGTTCCCCTCGGTCTTCATCACCGGGAACCGCGAGGCCACGAGCGCCGCCAGAATCTCTTTCGTGGTGGTCTTGCCAACTGACCCGGCGACCGCGGAGATCCATCGTTCGGACCGGCTCCCGGCCCGCCCCTTGCGCCAAAGGTCGGCGGCGCGCGCCGCGAGGCGGTGAAGCGCGGCGAGCGTATCGTCGACGACGAACAGCCGACCGCGAATTTCCTCCGCGTATTCTTGATAACGCTCGTGCGCCACCACCCCGGCCGCAGCGCCTCGAGCCAGTGCCCCGGCAACAAAACCGTGTCCATCGTGACGCGGCCCGCGTATGGCGACGAACAGCTCTCCAGGCTTGGCCGTGCGAGAGTCAATCGAGACACCGGCCATCCCTGCCACAGGGTCCAGGCCCGCGGGAGCCTGGACACCGAGCGCATGAGCCACTTGAGCCACCGTCCACCGCATAAGGTCTCCAGTCGGCCGAGACTCACGCCCAAGCGCAAACTCTCGGGATTGCTTGATTTATGGCATTGTCGGCTCGATCGGCGCTCATGCTTTCAAGAAACCCCTGCGGCGAAGGATGGCCCGCGCCTTTTCGCGGTCATCGAATTCGACCGTTTGATCCCGAAGGACCTGGTAGGTTTCATGCCCCTTACCCGCTAAGAGCACCAGATCGCCCGGCAGCGCCTGTTGTAAAGCGATCTCGAGCGCACGTTCCCGGTCTGGTTCAATTCGGTACTTCGCGTTGACTCTTTGCAATCCCACGACCACATCGTTGATGATCCGCAGCGGGTCTTCGCCCCTCGGGTTATCGCTCGTCAGCACCACAAGGTCGCTCAGCGTGCCCACGGCCTCGCCCATCAGCGGCCGCTTCGTACGGTCGCGTTCGCCTCCGGCGCCAAACACGGTGATGATGCGGCCCGGGGGGCTCAGTTCGCGCGCCGTCGCGATCAGATTGCGCAACGCGTCGTCGGTATGCGCGTAATCGACAACCACAAGGAACGGCTGGCCTTCCTCGATTCGCTCAAATCGCCCCGGGACGAGTTCCAGACTGGCGATGCCTTCCTCGATTTTTCTCGCGGGCATGTCGAGCGCGATCCCTGCCCCGATGGCGGCCAGTATGTTGTACACATTGATGCGGCCAACTAAACTCGTCCGCACCTCGATCTTTCCCGCAGGCGTTTGCGCCGTGAATTCACTACCCTTGAAGCCGGAGACCACCTTCTTCGCCGTGAGATCGGGCGTTCCTTTGAGGCCGTAGGTCAGAGTTCGGCGCGCTAGGCCCTCCAGCCGCGATGCATACTGATCGTCGGCATTGATCACAGCCACCTCAGGCGCGCCAGCGCCCGTGCCCTCAAACAGGTGGCGTTTCGCGGCGAAGTAGTCCTCGAAACTCTTGTGGAAGTCGAGATGGTCGCGCGTCAAATTCGTAAAGATCGCGACCGCAAAATGACAGCCCCACAGGCGGTCCATGGCCAGTGCATGAGAGCTCGCCTCGAGCACGGCGTGCGTACCGCCCGCGTCGCGGATTTCAGCGAACAACTCATGCAAATCGAGGGATTCGGGCGTGGTATGAAGAGCCGCGCGTCTCCCCTTGGGAGTCCGGTAGCCGGTCGTGGCGACGAGCCCGGTCGTACATTCGGCGGCACGCAGGATCGAATCCACGAGATAGGCCGTGGTGGTCTTTCCGTTCGTCCCGGTAACGCCGACAAGCGCAAGCGCGGTCGCAGGACGCCCATAGAAATTGGCGGCGGAAACAGCGAGTGCCCGGCGCTCTTTGCCGGGCTTCAGCTCAATCCAGGCAACATCCCCCCGGACATCTCTCGGACGCACCACCGCAGCCGCAACGGCCGCAGCACCACGCGTAATGGCCTCGTCCGCGAAGCGGACTCCGTCCACCTTTTCGCCGGGCACAGCAAAGAAAAGCGAGCCAGGCGTGACCTTGCGGCTGTCATAGGCGACCCGCAGAATCTGCAGGTCCGCAGGCCCGCTCACGCGGAGCACCTCGACTCCGTCGATCACATCGCAGAGGTCCATGCTTGATTTCGACCCCCCGTCAAATCGGCGCCCGGAACCAGGCGTATGCCCATTATCCACTGCGAATCTCAATTCGTGTTCCCTCGCGCCGACGCCGGCAACTGGCCTCCGGTGCGGCCAAAACGCACCGTGACTCGACCGCCGCGCAAGACTTCCGCTCCGGCCTCCGGGAATTGCTCGAGCGCAACACCATTGCCAATCAGCGAAGGCACCAGACCGAGCCGCAAGCAAGCCTCGGTGACCCCGCGGACCGTTTGCCCGGCCAGATCCGGCACGGCGACTGCGCCTTCGGGGCCGAATGAGACCGTGCGGGCGGGCGTCGAGGACCGCTCGGCATGGTCCATCTCCGCCGCTTCATAACGCTTCTCAGCCGAATCGCTCCGAGCTCTGCCGCGAGCGGCCGCCCGGGAGGCAATCTTCGGCGGAGCGGGGCCGTCCTTGGCCC
>DATMRE010000066.1:0-5961 GCA_035566475.1 Verrucomicrobiia bacterium
GCAAAATAGCGACTCAGCCCTACTCGCGCAAGGGACACGAGCGGCGGACATCACTCGGTTTCGAACCGCTCTGGGCGCACGCCTTCGCGACCGTTTCCGCCCCTTGCCGGCGCTTCTTGAGTTTGACGCCGCGACCCTCGCGGCCTATAGTGGCACTCATTTTTTTCTCGGGAGAGCCCGGGTTGCTCGAGCGCCTCTTTCATCTCGCCGAAAACCATACGACCGTCCGCCGCGAGCTTCTTGCCGGCCTCACGACTTTCATGACCATGGGTTACATCTGTGTCGTCAACCCGCGGATTCTCGCCGAAGCGGGCATGCCCGTCGAAGGTGTCCTCTTCGCCACCTGCGTCTCCGCCGCCCTCGCTACCCTCGTGATGGGCCTGTGGGCCAACTACCCCATCGCCCTCGCCCCCGGCATGTCTCTCAACGCCTATTTCACCTACTCGATTGTCCTCGGCCGCGGCGTGCCGTGGCAGACAGCCCTCGGTGTCGTCTTCCTCTCTGGCCTGCTGTTCCTCGTGCTCACACTCACAAACATCCGCGAGCAGATCGTCAACGGCATTCCCGACTGCCTCAAGCACGGCACCGCCGCCGGCATCGGCCTTTTCATCGCATTTGTAGGCTTCCGCAACGCCAAAATCATCGTGGCCAATTCCGCGACCTTCGTCGCGCTCGGCAAGACGTCCGACCCGGAAGTCCGTCTCGCTTCGCTCGGACTCCTCCTGATCGCCATCCTCATGGCCCGCCGTGTCGGCAGCGCCATTCTCCTCGGCATCGGCGCTATCACGCTCGCGGGCATCCCCGCCGGCCTCACTCACTGGCCGGCGCATCTGTTCTCGCTGCCCAACCCGTCGGGCACGCTCCTCAAGCTCGATCTTCGCTCGGCCGCGAAGCTGGGCCTCGGCGAACTCGTCTTTGTCTTTTTCTTCGTCGATCTCTTTGACAACGTCGGAACTCTGGTTGGCGTCTGCGAGCAGGGCGGCTTCCTCCGCGACGGCAAGCTCCCGCGGGCCAGCCGCGCCTTGCTGGCCGACGCCTTCGGCACGATCGTCGGCGCACTCACGGGCACGTCCACGGTCACGAGCTACATCGAGAGCGCCGCCGGAGTTGCTGCGGGCGCCCGCACGGGCCTTGGCAATCTCGCGATCGCCGCGCTCTTCTTCCTCGCCATGTTCTGTGCACCGGTTGTCGCCGCCATTCCCTCCTACGCCACCGCTCCAGCCCTCATCCTCGTCGGGGCACTCATGTGCGGCTCGGTCTCGAAGGTTCGCTGGGAGGAGCCAAGCGACGCCATCCCCGCCTTCCTGACCCTCGTCGCCACGCCTCTCACCTTCAGCATCGCGACCGGCCTCAGTCTCGGGCTTCTCTCGTTCACCTTTCTCAAGCTGGGCACCGGCAAGCGGCGCGAAATCAGCCCGCTCATCTGGGTTCTCACCGTCCTATTCCTTCTCCGCTACGCTTTCCTCGGTGCCGAATGATCATTCCCTCCCGCCCGACGCTCGGCTACTCTGGCTCGGTTCGATCCGCCCTGAGGGGAGGAAAGCGTAGATCGACAACCAACTCCGGGCCTGCGCTCGGGTGGCTACGTCGCGGCATTCTCGGCCGAGATCGGGTCATCAGGATCACGGTCGACCTTGGGGTTCTTGTGGCCAGAAGACTGGTATGGGAGATGTGCCCGCTTGTCCTGGGCAAACAACTGTGCTGAACTTCCAGGCCGAACGTCCGTCAGGAGAGGACCAGAAAAATGAACCCCCGAAGGAGCTGCCTTGTAATCGCTCTCATCTCTGTCCTCCCCGCGTCGGCCCTGGCGCAGAGCGATGCCCGGCCCCGACATGCTGACGAAACAGTTTCTGAATTGCGCACCGCGCGCGCGTTCGAAGCCGCCCGGGCAAATCCGGCCGATCTGGGAGCTTTCCTGGTCCGCATGCCCAAGGGTGGAGATCTTCATAACCACCTAAGCGGTGCGGTCTACGCGGAATCCTGGATCCGGGCAGGAGTCGAGGATCAGCTCTGCGTGAACCTCGCCTCGCTCTCTTTTCTGAAACCGCAGTCGGTCGCATCGACTGAGCCTCGACGCGTCGGGTGCGAAGACGGCAGCGTTCCTGCCATCCAGGCTTATGGTGATCAACATCTCTATGACGCGCTCGTGGACGCCTTTTCGATGCGCGGCTTCGTGCCCTCGCCCGGAGTGACCGGTCATGACCACTTCTTCGATGCCTTTGCGCATTTCGGGGGCACCCATCCGAGCCATCTGGGAGAGTGGCTCGACGAGGTGGCCACTCGCGCCGCCGCGCAGAACGAACAGTACCTCGAGCTGATGCACACACCCGATTTTAACCACACCGCCATGATCGCGAAAGAAATCGGCTGGCACGACGATTTCAGCCAGCTGCGCGAGGAGTTGTTAGCGGCCGGATTGCGCGACGACGTGGCAATCGCCCGGGCCAGTCTCGACCAGGCCGAAGCCCTGCGTCTCGAGCGTGAGCACTGTGGACAGCAGGAGGAAGCGAGAGCCTGCCAAGTCGAGATCCGCTATCTCTACCAGGTTTTGCGAGGCTTCCCGAAGGCCCAGGTCTTTGCGCAGGCCCTGCTCGGCTTTGAGACAGCTTCGGCCGATCCCCGAGTCGTCGGCATCAATTTCGTCATGCCCGAGGACGGATACACGTCCATGTCCGATTACGCTCTGCACATGCGGATCGTTGGTTTTCTTCACGGACTCTATCCCAAGGTCCACATCAGCCTGCATGCAGGCGAGCTCGCACCGGGCCTGGTCCCGTACGAGGGTCTCTGCTGCCACGTTCGCCTCGCCGTCGAGCAGGCCCACGCGGAGCGCATCGGCCACGGCGTCGACGTCATGCACGAAGATCGCCCCTACGACCTGCTCAAAGAGATGGCCGCGAAGCATGTCATGGTGGAGATCAGCCTCACAAGCAATGACGTGATTTTGGGCGTCAGCGGCAAGGATCATCCGTTTCCGCTCTACCGGAAGTTCGGTGTCCCGGTAGCGCTCTCGACCGACGATGAGGGCGTGTCGCGTATCGACCTTACGCACGAATATATCCGCGCCGCCGAGACCTATGGTCTTCGATACGCTGATCTCAAACAAATGGTCCGCGCAAGCCTGGAACACAGCTTTCTGCCCGGCCCGAGCCTCTGGGCGGCGCCTGACACCTCGATGCGCCCCACCTCTGTTTGTTCCCGCGATCCTCTCGGCCAAGACAAGCCCTCCCCGGGCTGCGCGGTTTTCCTCAAATCCAGTCGAAAAGCGAAGCAGGAGTGGGAACTCGAACGCCGCTTCCGGGCGTTTGAATCAGACCATTGATCCTCGGGCTCGACAGGCGACCGGCCGATCGCACTATTCGAGGGCGATCAAGAGGAGCGCGCATGGTTCCGGCGGGTCGAGAAAATCGGCGAGACACTCACCTCAGGATCCCCTTAGAGCTCCCGCAGGGCGAGTGCGATTGGGCGGCGAGCGGCCCGGATCGCTGGGGGAACACCGCCGAGCAATCCCATCAGTAGCGCGAAGAGGATGCCAATCGCGAGCAGCACCGGAGAGACGCGGAAGGCGAATGCCAGGTGGGAAAACGTCTGCCAGTTCATCGTTCCTGTGGTGAGACCGTTCAGCGGAAGCACGGCAACGCAGCCGAGCAGGCCACCAATCAAGGCAATCAGCAGTGCTTCGAAGACGAAAGAAATGACGATGCTGCCCGAGCCGAAGCCGATCGCGCGCATCGTGGCTATCTCGCGAGAGCGCTCGGCGACGGCGGAGTACATGGTGTTCAAAGCGCCGAACACGGCCCCAATGCCCATCACGGCCGCGATCAGCGATCCGAGCACGGTGATCAAGGTGGTGAGGGCTCTTGACTGCTTCTCGTAATAATCGATCTCTCGATCAACCTGCACGGTCATGCGTGGATCGGCGGTGAGCGAATCCCTCAGTTCTCCGAGCGCCGGGACCGAACTCAGGCGCACGGTTACGGACTGAAATACGCCTTCGGGCCGCTTGTACACCTGGTTCAGGACGCGGGCGTCCGACCATATTTCAGAATCGAAGGCGCTCCCGCCGGAGTCGAAAACACCCACGACCTTCCACGTCCCGCCACCGAATCGCACCGTATCGCCGAGACCCAAGCCCTGGTAGGAATCCGCCACGTTCCGGCCCACGACCAGCTCGGCCAGCCCCGGCTCGAAGAAGCGGCCTTGCGAAATATGAACGTTCTTGCGGACCGCGAGAACGTTCGCGGACAGGCCGCGCACCTGCACATTCGCGTCGGTGCCCGTGGTCCTCAGAGGGAACGAGGCGACCACGACGACTTCAGGACTCATGAGCGGCTCGGTGCCCGCCCGGGCTATGCCCGGCGCGTCCTGGATGACTCGTACCTGGTCGAGCCCGACGGCGCCGTCCAGTTCCGCCGTGGACCCGGCCCGTCGAATGATGGCGTTCTCCGCCGAGCCGGAGGAGACGAGGGTGGCGCGAAAGCCGCGCGCGAGCGCGAGCATGGCTACGAAGACGCCGACGGTGCCCGCTATGCCCAGCACGGCTACGATCGCCGAGGCCCAACGGGCGCGCACGCTGCGCAGATTGTAGATGATGGGGATGGCCATGGGCTAAACCCTCCGAAGCGCATCGACCACGCGCAAACGCATGGCCGAAGTTGCCGGCAGAATGCCGGAGAGAATTCCGACGCCCACGGCCACGGCCAGCCCCGCGAGAATGGCGAGAGGGGGAAGGTAGAAGAACGGCAGCAGCCCACGCGTCGGGTCACCGTTCAGGGTGAAGAGCTTCGCGAGCGAGATTCCGATCGTCCCACCAACAACAGAGATCAGCAAGGATTCGCCGAGGACGAGCAGCAGAACGAAGCGATCGGTGAAGCCGACCGCCTTGAGCACGGCCAGCTCACCGACGCGTTCGCGCACGGCGATGGCCATGGTGTTGCCGGTGACGAGCAGCAGGGTGAAGAACACGACACCGCCAATGGCGAGAATGAGCAAGCTGATGTTGCCCGCCTGCTTGACGAACGATGTGGCGAACGCTTTCTCGGTATCCGTCTTCGTCTCATAGGGCGAGTTCGCGAACTGGCCGTCGATCGATTTGGCAATTCGAGGTGAATCGTCCGGATTCGCCACGCGGACCGTGTACCAGCCGACCTGCCCCTTGCCGAACTCGCGCCGCTCGTCGAGATAGTCGTAGTGAAACCAGAACTGCGTGAGATCCTCGCTCGGGCGCTCTCCGGTGTAAATGCCCCGCAGATTGAATTCCCACGAGCCTTGGTAAATCGTGCCCTTGATGGGAATGCGGTCCCCCACCTTCCAGCCGAAGCGATTCGCGGTGTTGGCCCCGGCAATGGCGCCTTGGCGATCCTCGAGGAACGTTTTCCACTGATCGTCAGGCACGATGAACTCAGGGAAAACTTTCCGCTGATTCTGGGTGTCGATGGCAAACTGGGGGATGAAATTTCTTTCATCCTGGTAGACTCCTCCAAACCAGTTGTCGAAGGTGATGTCCTTCACTCCCGGAATACGAAGGATCTGGTCGCGGTAGGAAAAAGGGAGCGGTTGGATGATGGAGACCTTGTTCACGATCACCAGCCGGTCAGCACCGGCCACGTCGATACCTTGATTGAATGCGCCACGAACAACGGCGAGGAGGCCGAATAGAAACAGTGCCACGGCGAACGAGCCGATCGTCAGGGTCGTGCGGAGTTTCTTGCGGAAAAGATTGGCCAGAATGAGCGGGGCGAATTTCATGCTCGGCTCCCGAGCGCGGCGCTCCGACCGGTCGCGAGCGCACCCTTGTTGAGTTGCAGGATCGCCTGGGCGCGCTCGGCGGCCAAGGGATCGTGCGTAACCATCAAAATCGTCTTTCCATATTCGTTTGAAAACCGCGTCAGAAGGTCGAGGATTTCATCGGCGCTCTTGCGGTCGAGGTCGCCGGTCGGCTCGTCGCAGAGCAGAAACGTC
>DATMRE010000067.1:0-7586 GCA_035566475.1 Verrucomicrobiia bacterium
CATCCGTTCAAGCGGCATTGTTCAACCGCTGATCGTCCGCGCGACCGGAAGGCGCTATCAATTGATTGCCGGAGAACGCCGCTGGCGCGCGGCTCAGAGGGCCCCGCTCGGCCGGGTTCCCGTTGTCGTCCGCGACGTTCCGGAGGAAATGGCGCTCGAGATGACGCTGGTCGAAAATCTCCAGCGCGAGGATCTGAACCCGATCGAGCAGGCACGAGCCTTCGAGCGGCTCATCGCTGAATTCAGCCTCACCCAAGAACAGGTCGCCGAGCGCACAGGGAAGGACCGGGCCACGATTGCCAACGCGATCCGGCTGCTGAAACTCGACCCGCCGATACTCGACCTGCTCGAGGAAGGGCGCGTGACGGCCGGTCACGGTCGCGCGTTGCTAGCGATCCCGGAAACAGCGACTCGTCTTGCGCTCGCTCGCCGCATCGCCCGCGGCGGGATGACCGTACGTCAGATCGAACGCCTGGCCGCTCGCGGAGATAGAAGCGCTGGCCGTCCGGAGGCGATCTCCGAGACCGACCCGAATACGCAGGCGGCTCTCGGAGAACTCCAGCAGAGATATGGAACTCGAGTATACGTTCACCAGCTGAGGCCCGGGCGGCCAGGGCAGTTGGTATTTGAATACTACGCCGAGAGTGATCTGGTCGACCTCTATGACCGGCTGATGAGGGAATAGAGACTCCGATGGCCTGGTTCGACCGCAAGCGACAGGATTCCGGGGAGTGGACCGGGTTTCTCGAGCGCACGGTTAAGATCGAGGGAAGGCTCGAAGCGGGAGGTACGTTCCGAATCGATGCGACGATGAAAGGAACGCTCGTGTCGGAGGAAACGCTGATCATCGGGGAGCACGCCTTGATCGAAGGACAGATTTCAGGGAACCACGTGATCATCTCCGGCCGATTTGACGGCATCATCCGCGCGAGAGGAAAGGTGGAAATATACCCGCGTGCCATCGTGACCGGCGAGATCGAGACGGCGTGTCTGGTCATCGAGCCGGGGGCCATGTTTGACGGACGTTGTCACATGCCCCCGGCCACGCAAGCGGCGAAGACCATCACGATTCCGATCCGTTCCTCGGCGGGCCGGAGTTAGATGCACCGCCTCTCAAGCAACTTTAGAACATGGACCTCTCTCTCTATCCCGTTTCCAGAAGGCCCGGAGGAGACTCGCTATGGTATATTTTCGGCTGCCGAGGAGAACTTGAGTAAACAAAAATTAATCCCGCTTTTTATAGTTTTCGTGGTTCTCGGGATGACATCTGGGTGCCGCGACACCAAACCATCCAGCACATCCGGCCCAACGAAAGTGAGTGGACCGCCGAGGACAACGGCTTCCGGCCTTCAATACTGGGACATCGTGGTCGGTACCGGGGCGACAGCAGTTGCGGGAAACCCGGTAAGGGTCCACTACACCGGCTGGCTGACAAGCGGTGAGAAGTTCGACAGCTCTGTTGATCGTGGCCAGCCATTTTCGTTTCCGCTAGGGGCCGGACAGGTGATCAAGGGCTGGGATGAGGGAGTTGCGGGAATGAAGGTCGGCGGCAAACGGCAATTGCGAATTCCGCCGGAGCTTGGCTATGGAGCCCGCGGAGCCGGTGGGGTGATCCCACCCAACGCGACACTGATTTTTGACGTGGAATTGCTCGAGGCGAGCAAGTAGCCCGGAAGAATACCCGAAGCTACAGGCCGCTATTCATCCCCGCTGCCATTTGTTTCATCTGCAAAGGACCGTATCTCAATCACCCAGGACATCCGCCAGATCGTGGAGGAATACGTCCGTAGTGGGCGACTGCCGCGTGCGCTTCGCCTTAGCAGGCAACCAGTACGAGACCCGGGAACCTGTGCGCAAACAATTCAAAAGGCGCCATGCAATTTTTCCAGGCTCTCGTATGCGACCGCTTCTCTCCATTGGCCATTTCGCGAGTGCCTCCGCATGATAATCGGGACAGGGTATTTCGAGGGGTCGTCTTGAACGGCGGTGTGCAGGCTTGCGACATTCTTCAGGTTTGGCTCGATGTGGCCCAGCACCCCTCGCGAGCGAGAGAGCAGGCGAGTTTGATATGGAGAAAGGTTCTGGCCGCCGCGCTCGTTGATAGGGATGAACATGAAAATGAAAGTGGATCGGAGCGACCGATCGAGGCACTTGACCGATCGCTCGGCCAGATCGTCATGATTGGCGGTTGGGCGTGCGCGCGGTTCCAGCCTCGACCTCCGCCGATGTCGCCTAGGCCCCGCCAAATCGTGTACACTTTGTCGTCTTCGACTCCTCATGGACCCGGTAACCCACGGAATCACCGGCGCGCTTCTCGGCAAGGCATTCTTTCGAAGACGCCAGGGGCCGGTCGCGGTCTTCGCCGCAACTCTCGGCGCGGTATTTCCCGACATCGATACGGTCGCCGAGTCCCTGTCGCGCGACCCTCTCGCGATCGTGAAATACCATCGCGGCATCACCCACTCCTACGTGGCCTTGCCGCTGTTTGCCGCGCTTCTCGGCTGGCTGACGAGACTGATCGCGCGGCGCCGCGGAATCGAGACGCCGTCGTGGCCGATGCTTGCGCTCATCTACGGAGTGGGCCTCGCGAGTCACATCACCCTCGACGGGATGACTTCGTTCGGGACCCGCATGTGGACCCCGCTTTCCGATCAACGCGTCGCCTGGGACTTGCTGTTCATCATCGATTTCACGCTCACCTCGATTGCGCTTGTTCCTCAGGTGATCGCTTGGATCTATCGCGTCGATGGGTCGAGCGGCGGGCTCGGCCGTGCCACGAGCCGGAGTCGCGCCAAGCGCATGTGGATCCTATTTTCGCTTGGCGCAGTTCTCATCTGGACCGTCACATACGTGGCCGGATATCCGTTCCGTGCTTGGATTGTGGTGCTCTTGAGCGGCATATTGGCCGCACTGTTTTTCCTTCCGGCCGCCGGTGGCTGGGGATTTCGCGTGACTGGTCCCGGGTGGTGCCAGGCGGGCGCCTACGTGATGCTCGTCTATCTGTTCGTGTGCGCCGTGGCGCACCACCGGGCGCTCGTCCGGGTGAAAGCTTTCGCCGACGCAAATCATATTGCCGTCGAACGCATGGGAGCATTGCCGGTTCCACCGTCCTGGCTAAGCTGGGGCGAGGTGATTCGCTCGACCGATGGCGTTTATCTGGCTCAGATGGACCTCCGCGATCCGCCGAACACCCAATTTCGCTTCGTCCCGGATTCTCCGCCGGATGAGTTTTCGGCCCGGGCGCTCGAATTGCCCGAAGTTCGGCTCTACTGGAGCTTTGCGCGGTTTCCGTCAATCGCAACGTCCATCGAAGGCGCCTATCACCTCGTCGATTTCAACGAACATCGATTTACGAACGGAGGACGCCGGTCCTCTCAGCCATTTTCCTACCGCGTAGTTTTCGACTCCGCCGGAGACGTAGTCGAGGAGGGCTGGCGGCCGAATGGGCTGTTTCTTGAGCGGCTGAGACGGCCCGAACCGCTGCGCGCGGATCCCCGCAGACCACCAAAGACCGGGGATCGGGCTCCATGAGGGTTTTGATCTTCAGCGACATTCACGGCGACCTCGGCGCACTCGATCGAATCATGTCGGAGCGAGCCGATCTTTACATCGCGGCCGGCGATCTGGCAACCTTCGGGCGTGGCCTCGATCGCTGCGCTGAGGTGCTCAAATCGCTCGGCGAGCGACTCTGGCTGCTCCCGGGAAATCACGAGACGCACGAGGCGACCCGCGCACTGTGCCAGCGCTTCGGCTTCGTTGATTTCCATCGGCAGGTGCGCTCGCTCGGCGCGGTCAAGTTTGCCGGTCTCGGCTACAGCAACATCACGCCCTTCAACACCCCCGGTGAATATTCCGAGCCGGAAATCGCCGCTGCGCTCGAGGCCTTCGTGGGGCACAAGCCGCTTTACCTCGTCGTCCATTTTCCCCCGCGGGATACGAAGCTCGACGAGTACGCACCCGGCAGGCACGCCGGCAGCCCAGCGTTGCGCGAATGGGTCGACCGCGTCCAGCCGGCCCGCCTGTTCTGCGGCCACATCCACGAAACCGCCGGCCGGAGTGATCGTCTCGGGGAAACGCCTTGTCTCAATGTCGGCAAGCAGGGTTACGCTCTGGAGATGTGACGACGGCGAATCTCTCGACCTCGCGACGCTCGCTCAGTCCGTCATGGCTTGGTGGCGGGATAGACGACGACCTGCCGGCGGTCGCCCGTGCCTTCGCTCGCGGTGCGGACTCCGGTCGGGCCGGTGAGCTCGAGATGGATCAGGCGCCGCTCACGCGCCGACATGGGATTGAATCGGAACGGCTGGCCGGTCTCGCGCACGCGTTGTGCGGCAACGCGCGCTGACAGCCTCAATTCCTCGAGCCGCGCGGCGCGATAGCCTCCGCAATCGAATCGCACGCGGTCATGCATCCGCGGATCGAGCCGCAGCCACCTGTGGGCGATGTGTTCAAGCGCCAGCAGAAGCTCCGCGTTGCGTTCGAGCAGAAGCGCCTGATCGGCGCCCCCGAACGCGACGAGTACTTCCGCCTCATCGGGCGCCCCGTCCCGGCCGCCGGGTGAGGTGATCTCGAACTCGATGAGCAGGTTCATCTCGCGGAGGGCGACCTCCAGGAAAGCCGTCAGCTCTTGGGCCGCGCGCACCCGGTCAAGCGGCGCGCCGCCCGGCGCAACCTTTCCCGTCGGCCTCTTGCCCAGCGATGCCCCTTGGTCGCTCATTCGGTTTTCTTTTTGAATTTCCCCTTGGGAGCAGGCAGCGGTTGCGCCCGGTTCAAGTACAGTTGCTGGCCGACGCCGACCAGGTTGCTGGTAAACATATACAGATTGAGGCCGCTCGAAAGCCGGAAAAAGAACACGGCCATCAACAGCGGCATCAGTTGCGTCATTCTCTGCTGGGACGGGTCGACCGTCGTTTGCGGCGTCATCTTGGTCATCAGATACATGGTGATGGCCATGCCGACCGGCAGAATGTAGTACGGATCCATGGCGGAGAGGTCGTGAATCCAGCCCATCCAGGGTGCATGCCGCAACTCGATCGCGCCTGTCAGCACGCGCCACAGCGCCCACCAGATCGGCATCTGGAAGAGCATCGGAAGGCAGCTCCCCAGCGGATTGATGCCCTCCCGCGAATAGATCGCCATCACCTCTTCATTCATCTTCCGCTTGCGTGGATCGTTCATCGAATATTTCTTGTAGCGATCCTGAATCGAGCGGATCTCGGGCGCCACTTTCTGCATCTTCTGCATCGAGCGCCAGCTCTTCATCTTCAGCGGAAATAGCGCGAAATTGATGACCAGGGTAAGCATTACGATCGTCCAGCCCCAGTTCGGCACGTAGCGATGCAACCCTTGCAGAATAAACAGGAGCGGCTTGGCAATAATGCCGGTAAAGCCGAAGTTGACGAGCTCTTCAAGCGCTGGTTTCTCCTTCTCGAGCAGCCATAAATCCTTGGGACCGACAAACACTCGCATTCTCAGTTGGGCGGCGACCGGGGTCCCGGCGGCCATCTCCGCCTCCGGCTGAGAGGAGCCAGCGAGATCGCGATTCTGCGTCCAGTGCCAGAGCGCCAGGTCGCCCCCGTCGGGGATGAACGTGGCTGCGAAGAACTGGTCTTCGATGCCGACGTATTCCATCGGCCCGGCCTGCTCGAGTGGCTGGCCCTGATTCCCGGACACGCCGAGTTTCTTGTATTGCAGCAGATTCAACTTGCCGCCGGTCTTGTAGAAAACGCTGACGAGCTGAGAGGCATTGTACACAGCCTTGTCGCCGAATCCGCCGCGCCAGGCAACTGCTGCGGGGAGCTGTTTTCCGTCGAGCGTGACCGATACCTCGAGAGCCATCTCATAGTTCTCCGCGAAGTTCAGGGTTTTCCTGACCTCCAGATGGCCGTCGCTCCAGTTGAAGGTGACGCCCACGGGCGCCTTCAATCGGGTTTGATCCGCAGGGGGTGCCGCGGGTGTCGGGCCCGCAAGGCCGCCGCCGGGGTAGACGACGGAAACCTGGTAAAGGGCGCTATTCGCCTGGGCCTCGAGTTGCGGATCGGAGAGCACCAGCGAGAAGGGCCACCCGAGTTGCCCGGCGGCGTCGGGATCGACGAGGTCGAGCGGGTGCGGCTGCTTCTGGTCATCGAAATACTTCTTGAGCTTCCAGCTTCGCACGACGCCCCCATGATTCGAGAGCTCAACGCTATAAAGCGAGCTTTCCACCTCCACCGTCTTCTCCGCCGACGCCTGGGCCACCGGAATGTTCATAGCCTGTCCGGATGCCCGACCAACCGTTCGGGTCTTCGTGGCCATCGATTCTGTTCCACCAGGTTTCTCGGGTGCCGTTTTGACCGCAGGCTGGGTCTGCTTCTCGGGCGGAGCCGGCGGTCGAAAGAAATGCGACCAGGCAAAAAAGACCACCAGAACCAGGAGAACGAAGATGACTGCGCGAACCTGATCCGACAGTTCGTTCACTCGCTCGGCTCCTTCTCGCCCTTCTTGCCGGCATGAAGCGGAGCGAGGGTGTCCTCGGCGAATCGATCGGGAGCTCCGGGAACCTCGGGCCGGGGCCCCGTCGCTTGAACCTCATCCGGTACGGGATCGAACCCGCCTTTGCTGAATGGGCGGCAACGCAGCAGCCGCCCGAACGCCAGCACGAAACCGCGGCGGGCGCCGTGGCGGGCGATGGCCTGGTAGGCGTAATTCGAGCAGGAAGGATAGAACTTGCACGCTCCGCCAAAAAAGGGTGACAGAAAAACCTGATACACGCGGAGAACCCAGAGCAGGAGCCAGCTGCCGACCTGCCCAGAGCGATGGCGCAGGGCCGGTGCTATCCGAGCGTGTTCCCCGGCGGCTCGTCGAGCGACGCCGCGCGGGGGATCAATTTCAGCAGTTCCTCCGCCAGCTCGGAAAATTTCGCCGTCGCGGCTGAGCTGCGCGGGTGAATCACAATGTCCCATCCCGGGGCAATCTCCTCTCGGTGCAACCTGAGAATTTCGCGGAGCCGGCGCCGGATGCGGTTGCGCCGGACCGCGGTTCCGAGCACCTTCTTGATGCTCCAGCCAAACCGGCTGACACCGAGACCGTTGGGGCGAAGAAAAATCGTGAACTCGCGGTTCGACCTGCGGCGGCCCTCGCGATACACCGCGTCGTATTGAGCGCGGCGCACGAGACGGCAGTCGCGGGGAAAGCCAAACCGCGGCGGCTCAGACGCGCGTGAGACTGTGGCGCCCTTTCCTGCGGCGTTGCGCAAGGACTTTCCGTCCACCCTGGCTCTTCATGCGCGCGCGAAACCCATGCTTTTTGTGACGGGCCCGCACATGGGGCTGATAAGTGCGTTTCGGCAACGACGTTCTCCTCTTGATCTGTGCCTGGCGCGCGCTGGCGGGCCCGAGCCTCTCTCGGGCGCCAGCACTCGGTTGAGCACGGCTCGCCGGCATTCAAGAGCGCGAGCCGATCGAAGAATCCCGCATCGGTCACAAATCCCGGCACCAAGCGAAACGGTTAGTGTAGTCGACCGCAGCAGCACGGTCAAGGAAGCGCCCGTAACCGCGCCGTACCGCGCACAGGGTGATGTCCCCCCGAGCTGCACAGCACGGACTAGA
>DATMRE010000068.1:0-4745 GCA_035566475.1 Verrucomicrobiia bacterium
CGCCGGATGAACTCGCAAATTTCGCCCGCTTTGCGTTGTGCTCTGCGTAGCCTCTTCTCGGCTGCTGCCAGTTCTAAACAACTCAGTGGGCATAGGTACAAGATCTTTGTCTGAAAAAGGGATTCCTAACTTCCCCGTCAAGCCGAGCAAAAGGCAATCCTTGGGACTGGGACTGGAATGTCAACCGGGCCTCCATCTCGACGCTTGTAATCTGCCCCAAATCAGCGATGACTACTTTCGCGCCCATCGCAAATTAGTCTGGACTATTTTGCTCAAAAGTCATTAGACGGCGTAACAATCTCTGACTTGGTGGCCAGGAGCAGCGATCATAACCGCCCGTCGGAGAGGCGTTTGAATGCCTTACGCGGAGGTTTGTGACAGCATTCTGCTACGTAGCGCGGAAGCTGCTTACGTTCAATCAGACGGCAGTTGCTTCACGATTGGCGATGTCGTCGAGCCGGTCATTTAAGTACTGTTTTGGCCAGCAAATCGCGGGAAGGCTGCCATGGTTCGCTTCGGATGTTGGTCAGTCGCCGATTGACGGCGCCGTTTCTCGTTTCTAAGCCACATCGGCTCGTGAGCTGTTAGGAAGTGGTCGAGCGGGAGTGAGGAGCAGATTACTGTAGGCTTGTGCGTTCGAACTAGGCTCACAGACTGGTCAGGGCGGCACGGATCCGTTGCTCAGGTCGGTGTTGGGACCCGTGCGCCGTTTCGGGTCGGGAGAATTGTTGACCCTCTACCCCTGAAAGGGCGATGCCCCAGGTCAAGCAAAGGGTTCTCTCCCGGGGGCGGCGAGCACGCTGAGCGAGCTCGATATGCCGTACGAGGCTCCGGCGACCTCGCGGCCGAGAGGCGCCATCCGGCCATGGCGGCGGACGCCCGGTCATCGTCGCCTCCCCGGGACACTGTGCAGTTCTCGCACTCTCGGCTGCCTCGTTCCTTTCTGGGCTTTCAGATTCTTGTTATAGTTGCCGCTCACGCTTGGACTTCGCTGAGCGGCAGACAGGTTGAGACGAGAGACGTTTTGGAGGCGGGATGGGAGCGGAACGCGAGCCGGAATTCTTTAAAGGGAAAAACATCAAGGTGGGCATTATCGGGTGCGGGTACGTGGGACTGCCTCTGTCGCTTCGCTTTGCGGATGTCGGGCAGCGGGTGACGGGCTTCGATACCGATCCCGGCAAAGTCAACAAATTGAACGCCGGCCAGTCTTACATCGATCACATCTCGGCCGACAAAATCCGGCAACACGTCGAGGGCCATCGTTTTGACGCGACGACAGATTTCACGCGACTGCGCGACATGGACGCCATACTGATCTGCGTTCCGACGCCGCTCGATGAGCGGCGCGAGCCGGACCTGAGCTACGTAGAAAAGACAGCGCACACGATCGCACCGAATCTGCAGCGGAACCAGCTCGTTGTGCTCGAGAGCACTACGTACCCGGGAACCACCGAGGAACTCGTCCTTCCGGTGCTCGAACGGGGCGGGTTGCGTTGCCCCATTGCGCGAGGCAAGGGTGCGGAGAACGGTTCGACCGACTTTTACCTGGCATTTTCACCGGAGCGAGAAGACCCCGGAAACAAACAGTACGGCTTGGCGCAGATTCCGAAAGTCGTAGGCGGCATCAATCCCCAGAGCCAAAGCGCGGCCGTCGCACTCTACGCCCAGATCGTCTCCAGGGTCGTGCCGGTGAGCTGCACTCGAACGGCCGAGATGGTGAAGCTGCTTGAAAACATCTTTCGCTGTGTGAATATCGCGCTCGTAAACGAACTGAAGCAGCTCAGCCTGCGAATGGGACTCGATATCTGGGAGATCATCGACAGCGCGGCGACCAAGCCGTTCGGGTTCATGCCCTTCCACCCCGGCCCGGGCCTCGGCGGACACTGCATTCCCGTCGATCCCTACTACCTGTCGTGGAAAGCCCGCGAATATGATTTCGCCACCCGGTTCATCGAACTGGCCGGCGAGATCAACACCGCGATGCCCTATCACGTCGTCGACGCCGTCACCACGGCGCTCAATGAGCGCGAGAAGAGCCTGAAGGGGTCAAGAGTGTTGCTTCTCGGCGTGGCGTACAAGAAGGACGTCGGCGACCTGCGTGAATCACCCTCGATGAAGCTGCTCGAGCTGCTCACCGAGCGCGGCGCCCTTCTGGACTACAACGATCCCTTCTTCCCGGGGCTGCACAAGATGCGCCACTACGACTTCTCGAGCATGCGTTCGGTCAACCTCACGCCGGAGCAGTTGGCCGGCTATGACTGCGTGCTGATCGCAACCGACCATTCGAGCTACGATTACGAGGCCATCGTCCGCAACTCGAAGCTCGTGGTGGATACGCGGAACGCCACGCGTCACGTCAAAGAGAACCGCGAAAAAATCGTCAACTGCTGAGACCGGCATCCTCGATCGGGCGGGGGCTCGGCCTTGGAGAAACACACACGTGGGCTCGGAGTTCCATTGCCGAGCGAGTTCGGGAAAGTCGAGGTAGATGGGCATGCCTGCATCCCCGCCACCCGAGGGTGAGGACAAAAGCGCTTGGGCGGGCGATCCGGTTCGCCGCCGCAGCATCCGCCTGCTCTTGAGCGTTCCCATCGTCGTGAGCTGGCGGACGAGCGAAGGCGAGGATTTTGCGGTAGAAGCGCGCACGCTGGTCGTAAACGCCCACGGGGCCCTGATTTCTCTCGGAGCGCAGCTAGACGTGGGCCAGCTGATTACGGTCGAGAACAAATCGACCGCTCAAGATATCGAGTGCCGCGTCGTCTACAGCGGAACCGGGCAGGGCGGACGAATTCAAATGGGGATCGAATTCCTCAAAGCTTCACAATCCTTCTGGCAAGTCGAGTTCCCGCCTTCTGATTGGGTCGTGCCGGAAACCTGACCTCAGCACCCCTCTCGGACGAGATCCCCAAAACCCTATCGGGAAGGCGAGGTCAGTTCGGCGCGGACCGAGCCGAACGGCAGCTCCGCCTGGATCTCAACCGGCGTCCGCGAGGCATCGTTCGCCAACCAGATTGTGAAGTTTAGTTTCGGGACCTCCTGGCCGTTCTCGAAGAGCCGGATGGAGATGCGCGAGGCCTGGAAACTGCCCGCCGCGACGGCGAC
Organism: Verrucomicrobiia bacterium; assembly: GCA_035566475.1. Taxonomy (GTDB): domain Bacteria; phylum Acidobacteriota; class Terriglobia; order Acidiferrales; family UBA7541; genus Palsa-295. Next base: position 3,103 of record DATMRE010000068.1, read on the forward strand.
CGGCTCGGCGGAATTCTCACACTTCGCGCTCGCCTGGTACACGTCGTGGCCATCGTAGAGGGGCGCCTGAAATTCCGGCGTGCGCTGCCAATCGACACTCCTGAGTGCGTAGAGAGCGCCAACCGGATCGCGCGTGCCGGGAGGCACCACGACATTGGGCGCCGGAGCCCGAGACGTCTCGCCCGGCCGAATCAGGTGCAACACGGCGTCTTCCCTTCGCCCCATCTCGTTCAGATACATTTCATATTGCCGGCTTTCGAGCGTCACGGCGTCAGTGTAGGAATCAAACTGATCATCGATTGCAAACAGCGAGCGCACGGGGCTCTCCGTATGCATCAGGGCGCGGAGATGCCAGGCTGGCCGGCCAAAGAGCTCCCGCCGCTCGGGCACGCTCAACTCGAGCGAGGCCGCGCTCCCGAAGGTCGCCCATCCGACTCGGTAATGCAGGCTCTCACCGACGCGAAAGGGCATGGACAATTCCTTCTCCTTCACGCGAGCCGACGCTCCGCCCGGCCCGCTCGGCGTCCGGTGATGGGCCTGATGGTCCCTCTCCGCCCAAACGACCCGCGAGTTACTGCCGGCCCGGAGAACCAGGGCCAGAAATAAAAATACGGCCACCTCGAGGAAGACTCTCAATCGATATCGATCTTTGCTCGTCACGATTCGAAAACGATCCCGGTCGAAGGGCATTGCGCGAAACGAATGGCCAGCCGCCATGATGGTTGCCGCTTGACGCGCCGCCGGGCTATAGTCAAGCGTACCTGAAAGACGAGACGCAAACCATTTAGATCCCAAGGGGTGTTCGGAAATCGGGCCCCACTCGCTCGGCCCGCCTTCCCTCGAGGAGTTCACGAATGCGTTACCTGGTAACGGGCGGTGCCGGCTTCATCGGATCGAACATCGTCGACGAACTCGTCGGCCGCGGCCACGAAGTCGTCGTGCTCGATGATCTCTCGACCGGTCAGGAGGCGAACCTATCGGGCGTGCGCAAGAAGATTGATTTTCGCGTGGGCACGATCACCGATTTGGCGACCCTCCAGGCGGCCTGCCGGGGAGTCGATCACGTCATCCACCTGGCGGCTTGTACCTCGGTTCCGAAGTCGGTGAAGGATCCGATCGAGACAAACCGCATCAACATTGACGGGACGCTCAACGTGCTGATAGCAGCGAGGGACGCCAAGGTACGGCGATTCGTCTTTTCCGCATCCTCGGCCGCCTACGGCGAATTGCCTGAATTGCCGAAGGTCGAGACCATGCAACCGGCCCCGATCTCTCCCTATGGCGTGACAAAATACGTGGGCGAACTCTATGCGCAGGTCTTCGGCCGCGTCTACGGGCTCGAAAATGCGTGTCTGCGCTACTTCAATGTGTTCGGGCCGCGACAGGAACCCACGTCGCAGTATTCTGGCGTGCTGTCGCGCTTCATGCTCGCGATACTCGAGCAACGGCAGCCAGTCATCTACGGCGACGGGGAGCAGAGCCGCGATTTCACCTACATTGAAAACGTCGTCGATGAAACTCTTCGAGCCTCGGAAGCAAGCGGGGTTTCCGGAATGGTCTTCAATGGCGGCACCGGTGTGCGCATCACGCTCAACGAGGTCTTGAAGCTGCTCGAGAAGATCACCGGAATGAAAATTCAGGCA
>DATMRE010000069.1:0-3395 GCA_035566475.1 Verrucomicrobiia bacterium
CCCGGTATCGGCGGCGTTCGGCTCGAAAACGACCACATCGTAACCGCCACCGGCGTGGACATCTACACGACCTATCCGTTTGACGAGCGGCTCGTCGTCGACCTCCATCCCCTCGACTCGACAACCGGACGCACGCGGTGACGCGTAGCCGATGGCACTCGAACCCGTAGAAGGCAAGCTACCCTCGTTCCGGCTGGACGGCCGCTTGGCCGTCATTACGGGCGCGAGCGAAGGAATCGGGCGCGCGATCGCTCTCGCTTACGCCCGTTCCGGAGCTGAGGTGGTCCTGGTGAGCCGGCGCCGCGAAAAGCTCCTTGAAGTGGCGCGTTCGGTTGGAGCAGACGGCGGTCGAGCTTACGTGATTCCGGCCGACATCAGCCGACTCGCCGATATCCGCTCACTTCCAGCAAGAGTGTCGAAGCTTTTGGCGAACAGACGGCTCGGGCTAGTTCTGGTCAACAACGCGGGTTTCGCCTTCACCAAACCGGCGCGGGAGGTAACGCCAGCCGATTGGGACCGAGTTCTCAACCTGCACGCCAAAGGCACGTTCTTCTGCTCGCAATCGCTCGGCAAATTGATGATCGCCCGAGGGTACGGCAAGATCATCAATCTGAGTTCGACGTGGTCTCTCACGACCGATACGGGCAAGAGCGTCTATGGCATCGCCAAAGCCGCGGTATCGTACATGACGGAAGCTTTGTCGACCGAGTGGGCCCCGCTCGGCGTGCGCGTGAACGCCATCGCGCCGACAACGACGCTTTCCGAGACGACCAGCAAAGCGATGGCCGAAAATAGCGCACGCGCGGAGAGATTGCTCGGACGAATCAAACTTGGGCGGTTTGCCGAGCCAGCCGATCTCGTGGGCGCAGCCATTTTTCTGGCCAGTCCCGCCTCAGATTTTGTCACCGGCCATGTACTGTTCGTCGATGGCGGTTGGCACTCGACCGGTTGGTGATGGTGTCATCGGCCAGTCATCCAGGCTCGCTCCGGGTTTCCCGATACCGACGGTCTCGAGGGATCGGGATTCCCGATGCCGACGAGCAAGGCCGGCACCGCGTCGCTCGATCGTACCTTCAGGCCTTGAGGGCGCTCAGGACACGTGCCGGGGTGAGAGGGATCTCGCGCAGTCGAATTCCAACGGCGTCGAAGATCGCGTTCGCAATCGCCGCAGGTACGGGAACGATCGACGGCTCGCCGCCACCCAGGGCCGGCATCTCCGGGTGGTTGATCAGAACGATTTCGATGTCGGGGACGTCACGGTAAGTGATAATCGGGTAGCTCGCCCAGTTGAGGTTCGTGACACCCGAGGCGTCGAATCGAACCTCCTCGAATAGCGTTCGGCTCACGCCCTGAATGATGTTCCCCTCAATTTGATTCTTGAGCCCGTCAGGATTCACAATGAGGCCACAGTCGTGCGCGAGTGTGATGCGCTTGACCGCGACCTTCCCACTCGATCTATCCACCTCGACCTCGGCGACGGCAGCGGTCATGGTGTTGGCCCTGTCGGCGACGGCAACGCCCCTGCCGGTAGCCGTCGGTCCCGCCGAGGCTCGTGCCGGCGATGGCCGCTCTTTCCATTCAGCCGCTTTTGCCGCACGAACGAGCGCCTCGGCTGGCCGCTTGTTCTCACCGAGGTAACGGAGCCTGAACTCGACCGGATCAATGCTCAGATCGGAGGCAATCTCATCGAGAAAGCACTCGCTCGCAAACGTCCGGGCCAGCTCGCCCGGCGCACGCAGGTTGCTGGTTCTGAGAGGGGTCGGTTCGGGCTGTACCCAGGAAATGGCCGCGGCTACGACCCTCTGATTCTCGAAGCCATAAATCTGGCCGCCTCCGCCTACCCCGTTCAGAAAGCCTTCGCTTGTGGTTTTGAGCCCGATTTGCCTGGAGGCCAACATGGGATTTCCAGACGCTTCGGTCCACGGGAAGCTTCGGTCCAGGTAGTCCCAAGCGGTCACTCTGCCTTGCCGATCGACCCCCGCTCGCACCGTCATGATCTGAGCCGGTCCTTTCGGCTCCCAGCCGTGCTCATCCTCCCGCATCCACTGCACGCGTACCGGCTTGCCCACCGCGCGGGATAACAACGCGGCATCCTCGGCAGCGTCATCTGACTCCAAGCGGCCGTAGCTACCTGAACCCTCCCGGTAAAGGACCCGGACATTCTTTTCTGTGAGCCCCAACAGATCAGCGACCCTTTTCCTTGTAAAAAACGGCCCTTGCGAACCGGCCCAGATCGTTACTTTATCTTCGCGGACCTCCGCTACCGCGCACGAGGGGCCGATCATGCCGTGCAACTGGAAGGGCCAGCGGTACGTTCGTTCGAAGGTCTTGCTCGCCTGGGCGAACGCCGAGTCCAGATCCCCCTTGTTGGCCGCGACTTGATCTTTAAAGCTCTTGGTGTTCTGTAGGTAGGCATAGACCTCATCTGCCGTGGCCGGGAGTTTGGCGGTTGGGGTCGACCAGGTCACCTTGAGAGCTTTCGCGGCCTGAATTGCAGCCCATTCCGTGGTGGCCACGACGCCCACGAACCCGCCCTCTTCGACGACTTTCACGACGCCGGGAATGTGCCGAATGGAGCTCTCGTCAACGCTCGAAGGCTTCGAATTCACGACAGCTGGACGGACCACGCGTCCATGCAGCATCCCGGGGACCCGAACATCCGGTGTGAAGGTAAACTCTCCGGTAAACTTCGGCGGCAGATCAACGCGAGCGACCGACGTACCTATGATCTTGTAGTCCTTGGGATCCTTGGCGGGGACTTCCGGCGCAACCTTCATATCCCAGCCCTTTCCGGTTGCGGTTATCTTCACGTTGAAGCGCTTGCCGCCGACGAGGTCCCCGTAAGAGACTTTTTTGCTCGGGTTATCAACGACGCTCACGACGCCATCTTGGACCGCCAGTCGCTCGACCGGCGCTTCCAGGCGCGCCGACGCGAGCTTCAAAAGCTCCTGCCGGCCCGCAGCAGCGGCCTGCCGCAATTGCGGTCCGCCCCTCTCGATCGTCCTGCTGGCGGCCGTAACCGACTGATCGATCGTCTTGTCCGTGTCCCCTGCGTCCATATGGACCCGTCCAAAGGGCACATCGAGCTCTTCTGCGACGATCTGCGCAAGAGCGGTCTCGACTCCTGTGCCCAGTTCGACCTTGCTGGTGAAAACCGTAACAGTTCCGTCCTGGCCGATCGCGAGCCAGGAATCAAGCGAAGTCGCCTCCGGCTCAGCACCCGAGGGAGCCTCGGACTGCCCGAGAATCCGAGTTATGGGCCCTGCAAAACTGAAGCTCACGATGAGGGCGCCGGTACGTTTGACAAACTGCCTGCGGGAGATCGGCTTCGTTTTCATGTTCGAGCCTCCTGATTCAGGCTTTCTCTCTTGCGGCCCGCTTCACCGCACGTAGGA
>DATMRE010000070.1:0-5895 GCA_035566475.1 Verrucomicrobiia bacterium
CGCCTGAAGGCTCTGATGATTGCAGTCAAGGACGCGCAGAAGGGGAAAGCGTGAGTTCGATCGCACAGCCGGTGCCGGATACCCGAGGGCGATACGGGCGATACGGCGGGCGCTACGTCCCGGAGACACTGATGGCGCCGCTCGAAGAGCTTGAGCGGGCCTACGCTGAGGCGCGCGCCGATCCGAGCTTCCAAGTCGAGCTCGATATGCTGCTCCATGATTTCGCCGGACGCCCAACCCCGCTGCAATTCGCCTCGAGACTCACCGAGCATCTTGGCGGCGCCCGCATCTATATCAAGCGCGAAGACCTGCTGCACACCGGCGCCCACAAGATCAACAACTGTCTCGGGCAAGGTTTGCTCGCCGTCCGAATGGGCAAGAAGCGCGTCGTTGCGGAAACCGGCGCGGGCCAGCACGGGGTTGCCACGGCGACGGTCGCCGCGCGGCTCGGGCTGTCGTCGACCGTGTACATGGGCACCGAAGATATGGAGCGGCAGCGGTTGAACGTATTCCGCATGCGGCTTCTAGGCGCCGAGGTCGTGGGAGTCGATTCCGGAAGCCGTACGCTCAAAGACGCCATCAACGAAGCCATGCGTGACTGGGTTACAAATGTGCGGACCACGCACTATCTTCTCGGCTCCGTTCTGGGCGCGCATCCGTATCCACAAATCGTGCGCGATTTTCACAAGGTCATCGGCGAAGAGGCGCGCGAGCAGATTCTTCGTGCCGAGGGCCGGCTGCCCGACTGTCTGTTTGCCTGTGTGGGCGGGGGCTCGAACGCAATCGGCCTTTTTCACGCATTCCTCGGCGATACTCGGGTGAGGATGGTGGGTGTCGAAGCCGGCGGTCGGGGGAAAACCCTCGGCGAGCATGCCTCCCGCCTTGCTGAGTCCGACGGCTTCACCGGAGCGCGCCCCGGCGTGCTACAAGGAACCTACACGTACGTGCTGCAGACGCCGGAGGGCCAAATCGCGACCACCCATTCGGTCTCCGCGGGGCTCGATTACCCGGCGGTCGGCCCGGAGCACGCCTGGCTGAGAGAGATAGGCCGGGCCGCGTACACCTCCCGGAACGACCAGGAGGCGATCGACGCCGCGCGGGCGCTTGCGCGCCGGGAGGGGATTATCCCTGCTCTCGAGTCCGCGCACGCCCTGGCCGAAGTCCTCAACCGGGCGCCAGAGATGAAGAAGAGCGAAATCGTTATTCTGAATCTTTCAGGGCGCGGCGATAAAGACATGGAACTGCTCTCGCGCTATGTCTGAGACGGCCCTCCCTAGGAGAACCACCCCCACAGGCCCGGCCAGCGGTCCGAGCGGACAACCAACTCGACGGATCGCCCGGCGATTCCGCGAGCTTTCAGAAGCCGGCGAACTGGGTCTGATCGCTTACGTCACGGCTGGAGATCCTTCGCTCGAGGCCAGCGAGACGATCGTACTCAGGGCCGCCGAAGCGGGTGCGGATGTGATCGAACTGGGCGTGCCCTTCAGCGATCCGGTCGCAGACGGGCCCACGATTCAGCGCGCGAGCGAGCGGGCCTTACGCAGCGGGACAACCTTGTCGGGAGTTCTCGAGCTCGTCGGCCGGGTCCGCGCGCACTCCGATGTACCTCTCGTGCTCTTCAGCTATTTCAATCCCATCTTGCAGATGGGACTCGAGCGATTTGCCGAGCGGGCCGCAGTGTCGGGAGCGGACGGCGTTCTGGCGACCGATTTGACGCCGGAGGAGGCGGGCGACTATCACGCCACCATGCAGGCGTGCGGTCTTGACACGATTTTCCTTGCGGCGCCGACATCGACCGATGCGCGTCTTGAGAAGATTGCGAAGCTCTCAACTGGTTTCCTGTACCTGATATCGCGCACGGGAGTGACCGGGACGCGTGCATCTCTTCCCGAGGAATTGCCGGCCCTGTGCCGGCGCTCGCGGCGGTTCACGACACTGCCGATTGCCGTTGGCTTCGGGATTTCTCTGCCGACTCACGTAACCGTGCTCGGCGGGATCGCCAATGCGGCGGTCGTCGGCTCGGCCCTCGTCGCTGAAATCGAGAAGGCGACGAGCGTGAGTCAAGCGGCAGACGCGGTCGCGGGGCACGTCCGTCGACTGAAGCAGGCGGCGCTCAGGGGAATCAGCCGGCGCGGCGGGAATCTCGAATAGAGCTCTGGCGGGTCCCTGCCTTTGCCTCCGGAACACGAAGACATGGTCCTCGTGCGCACGCAAGCTTTTGTACTAAGATGAGCCTCGCCCGACTGTCGCCGAGCGAAGCAGTTCGGGCGGCCGAGCGTTCAGGGCGAGCGACGGCGCGCCCCGTCGCTCATCGACACGGACCGGCGATCCGAAGAGCGGTCCAGTCCCGGACGCGAGAAAGCCGAGTTCGGTCGGAATCGATTGAGACTTCGGGTGGTGGAACCCGAAATTTGAGCCCTGCTGAGGGTTTACGGAGATCGAAGAGAATGGATAAGCGGGTAGCGAATGCCGATCTGGCCATCGCCCGCATTCAGGACGGCGCGACGATCCTGATGGGGGGCTTCGGGCTCTGTGGGATCCCGGAAAAACTGATTGCCGCGCTCTGCCGCAAAGGAACGAAAGACCTGACGGTGGCTTCGAACAACGCCGGAAGTGAAGATTTCGGGATCGGCCTGCTGCTGCAGGCGAAGCAAGTTAAGAAGATGATCGCCAGCTTCGTCGGAGACAATCGGGTCCTCGAGCAGCTCGCGCTCAGGCGGGAAATCGATCTCGAGCTGAATCCCCAGGGAACGCTTGCTGAGCGGATTCGCGCCGGTGGCGCCGGCATTCCAGCGTTCTTCACGCCAACCGGCTACGGCACGATGGCCGCCGAGGGCAAGGAGGTTCGCGAGTTCAACGGCCGGCCGCACATCCTGGTCTCCGCGTTGCGTGGCCATTTCGCGTTCATCAAGGCCTGGAAGGGCGACCGCTGGGGCAATCTGATTTACCGAAAAACGGCTCGGAATTACAACTCGGTGATGGCCACGGCGGCCGACTACGTCATTGCGGAGGTCGAAGAAATCGTCGAACTCGGCCAGCTCGGCCCCGACAATGTTCACACGCCGGGCATTTTCGTCGATGCGATATTCGAGGGCACGAATTACCTGAAGCCGATCGAGCGCCGTACCGTCCGGAAGCGCTAGGAGGGACACGAGATGGATAAGCGTGAAATAATCGCCCGGCGCGTGGCTCAGGAACTCGTCGATGGCTCCTATGCCAACCTGGGTATCGGATTGCCGACGATGATACCGAGTTACCTTCAGCCGGGCGTCGAGGTCATCTTGCAGTCAGAGAACGGCATGCTCGGCATCGGTCCGTATCCGGTTGAAGGGGATGAAGATCCGGATCTGGTCAATGCCGGGAAGGAGACGATAACGGAAATCCCCGGGTGCTCCTATTTTTCAAGTGCGGACTCGTTCGGCATGATCCGAGGCGGGCACATCGACGTGAGCGTGCTGGGCGCGCTCCAGGTGGATGAGAAAGGAAACCTTGCGAACTGGGCGATCCCGGGAAAAATGCTGAAGGGCATGGGCGGCGCGATGGATCTGGTTGCGGGGGCCAAGCGGGTGATCATCGCGATGGAACACACGACCAAAGAAGGCGAGTGGAAAATCGTGAAGCAGTGCAGCCTGCCTTTGACCGGCCTTCAGGTTGTGAAGCTGATCGTAACGGAGCTTGCGGTGATCGAAGTCACGCCCCGGGGTCTGGTTCTGCGCGAGATTGGCCCGGGCGTCACACCCGAACAGGTCGAGCGAGCAACGGAGCCAAGACTTGAAAGGGCGCCCGACCTGAAGACGTTCTCCATCTGATCGGGCGCGGTCGCACGATCACCTTTGCGCCGGTGCCGTGCGTCGAGGGGTGAGCATGAGTATCACCGTGGGTCATGGGGTCTCTCGGGAGGGTCCATGGAGCCGCACTCGATCGTCGTCGTGAGCCTGCATAGCCCGAAGGAAAGGCTCTGGGGCGAACTGGTGGACATTTCAAGCGCCGGCGTGACGCTGCGCGGCGTCGACCTGAGCGCGTTCGATGATTTCGTGAGCCAGGTGCTGCATCCCGAAGGCGACCGCATCGGGCTGCCCACGCTGTTTTTTCCCATGTTGCGGATCGAGCGAGTTGCGCTCGACGAGGCTCGCGGCTCGATTCCTTCGATGGCCGAGATGTTTGAGCGGAAGGTCGGCCGCTCGCTGGCGGAGTACCTGGCCGAGTTCGCCTGAGCGAGGGGCTTCGCATTTCAGCCGGACGATACATGGACAACCGGATATTGACCGTACCGAACCAGCTCACCTTTCTGCGCCTCGCGTTTCTCCCGTTCTTCGTTATCGCCATTCACTATGAACGTTACGCGCTGGCGCTCGGCATTCTCCTCCTCGCGGGCGTGAGCGACGGCCTGGACGGATGGCTAGCGCGCGGTTTGAATCAGAAGACCCCGCTCGGAGCTTACCTCGATCCGATCGCGGACAAGCTGCTGCTTTCTTCGTCCTACTTCGTTCTGGCGCTCAACGGAAGAATCGATTGGTGGCTGACAATCCTGGTCCTCGGCCGCGATGTTTTGATTCTCATTGCCTGCGCGGCCATCTTGCTCACCGTTGGCTACCGGCCGTTTCCGCCGAGTTTCTGGGGGAAGGCGACCACGTTCGTCGAAATTCTCTGGATCGTGGCCGTCCTCGTGACGGCCGTGCGGGGCGTTGATTTGCCGCGGGGCGTCCGCGAGGTGTGCGGCTTTTTGGTCGCGGCGCTGGTGATGATTTCAGGCCTGCATTACAGCGTCGTTGTCGCAGGGCAGCTACACTCGGGCGACTGAGGAGTGATTCCCGCGATTCATCCTGCCCGCAAATTTCCCAATAGCATCATGGCAAAACTGGCTGCAACTGCGAGAGCCGCCGCCCAGCCGAGCGCGTCGGCGCGCTTCCGCTCCTCGGGCGTCGAAGGTGGCCGGTCCATCATGATCTTGCCCAGGGCGAATCCGGTCGCGAGTCCGCCGAAGTGTGCGAAGTTGTCAATCACCGGAACCACCAGACCCCAGACGAGGAGATAGATTAGCCAGCGGATCAGTTGTCCGCGAAGCATTCTCATCCCGGCACTCTGCCTGCCCATGGTGACCGCCAGGAGTGCACCGACCAGCCCGAGCAGCGCTCCCGAGCCACCGACACTGAAGCGGCCGCCAATACCGCTGCTCAGAACATAGCCGCCGATTCCGGTCAGGACGTAAATGAACAAATACCGCGCCGAGCCGTAGAGCTCCTCGATTTGCGGACCGAGGTCCATCAGCACCCACATGTTGAAGCCGATATGCATGAGGCTGCCATGCAGAAAGACGGCGGTGACGAATCGCCACGGCTGCCCGAGATTTCCCGGCTGTCCGAACAATCCCGCAAGGGGCAGCGATGCGCCCATGCGCAGAAGGATTTGTCCGTTGATTCCTCCGAGATTAAACAGCCCGAAGAGCCCGCCGCCCGACGCCTCGCTCCCGCCCTCGCGGATCGTCCAGAGAAGACTTGCGCCGTAGAGCAGGCAGCTCAGGCTCAGGATCCCGTAGGTTGCCGGCGACGTGGATGGCAGCAACTTCCCCAAAGATCGGCTGGCCGCCGCCATCGAAAACGTCAAGCTCGCGCCGCACTGGTGGCATCGCGTCGCACTGGCACCGACGAGGGTGCCGCATGCAGGACACAGCTTCGGACTTGGTTGTTGCTGCCGGTCGCCGAAGATGCCGCTCAACTGTTCACGGATTCGGTCAAGTCTCCAGCGCAGGCGTGGCGGAAGGACCAATCGGTTTCCTTGCGAGAAGTTGGATGCGTTCCTATAATAGTGCCTTCCTATCATACCGAAAATGACTGTAAACGAGTGAACCAGGAAATTAGGTGAGCAACTGGGCCTGGCCGGGAGGTCCCGTAACAG
>DATMRE010000071.1:0-5466 GCA_035566475.1 Verrucomicrobiia bacterium
AATGCGTGGGTGAAGAAGGGCATTTTGCTTGGCTTCCGGATGGGCTCGACTGTGGATATGTCGATCGATCGATCGCGCCAGCCGTTCTTCGATAAAGCAACCTATCCGGTCAGGGCGTTTACGGCGACCTCCGGCGTTCGCATCGTTCCCGGCGGCTCGAGTATTCGCGATGGCTGCTACGTTGGCCGGGGAGTGACGTGCATGCCGCCGATGTACATAAACGTGGGGGCCTACGTCGGCGACGACACGATGGTCGATTCACATGCCCTGGTCGGGAGCTGCGCGCAAATCGGGCGGAAGTGCCATCTCTCGGCTGCGTCGCAGATTGGCGGCGTGCTCGAACCGATTGGGGCGCTGCCGGTCATCATCGAAGACGAAGTTCTGGTCGGAGGGAATTCCGGTGTGTATGAGGGAACGGTCGTGAAGAAGCGCGCTGTTATCGGGACGGGCACGGTCCTCAATCGGTCGATGCCCGTCTATGACCTGGTCACGGGCGAGGTGCACAAGGCGAGCGACGACGGACCGCTTGTAATTCCCGATAACGCGGTAGTGGTCGCAGGATCGCGGGCCATTTCCCATGGCCGCGGAAAAGATTGGCAGCTGTCGATCTATACCCCGGTGATCGTGAAGTACCGCGACGAAAGAACCGATCTGAAGGTGCAGCTCGAAGACCTGCTTCGCTAGAAGTTCCGAGCCACAACAAAGGCTTGACGTCCGGCGAAGTTCATCCCGCACTCAGCCCTGAAGGCGCGGAAATAACCGTATCGCGCTTCCCCGATGGATCGCCTCGAGATCGGCTTCTGAAAATCCGTGTTGGTCAAGGCCGAACTCGGATCGAACCCTCACTTGCCGGACCCCTGAAATCTTCACCCCCCGCGTTCGAACGCGCCGGTTCGACCGGAATTCCGAGCTCGACCTGCTCGACCCGAGGGCGACCCGAGGTGCTTGACAAAGAGTCTGACTTATCTTAACGTCAAAACGTCATGAAGCTGCGGGCGCATTACCATGTTCATCATACCCACACGGTCCGTGCCCGCGGCGGTGTGGCTAGCTAGCAGGACACAGCTGGACTCATCAGCCCGCTGGCGCGGAATGCGCCAGCGGGCTTTTTGTTTTTGAGGAGAGCAAATGGAACTCGATTTCGAGAAAGAGAACGGACTCATTCCGGCCATCGTACAGGATCACGTGAGCGGCGAAGTTCTCATGCTCGGATTCATGAGCCAGGAAGCCCTCGCACTGACCAAGCAGACCGGAGTCGTAACGTTCTATAGCCGCTCGCGTAAGAAACTATGGACCAAGGGTGAGAGCAGCGGACAGAAACTCCTGCTTCGCGAGTTGCGCGTCGATTGTGATCGAGACGCGCTGCTGGTGCGCGTCGAACTGGCGGGTCTCGCGGTCTGCCACGAAGGTTATCGTAGCTGCTTTTTTCGGCAGATCGGGCCGGACGGAGAAGCTTCCGTTGCCGCCGAGCGGGTCCTATCGACTGAGGATCTCTACGGCCAGGGGAAGAAATAATGAGCTGCCTGAAACTCGGCATCCCCAAGGGAAGCCTGCAGGATGCAACGATCGAACTTTTCGGGAAGGCTGGCTGGCGGGTGTCGGTGAACCCGCGAAGCTATTTTCCGGGAATCGATGATCCGGAGCTTGAGTGCATGCTTGTTCGCGCACAGGAGATGGCCCGCTATGTTGAAAGCGGCGCGCTCGACGCGGGCCTCACCGGCAAGGATTGGATTCTCGAGACAGGAGCGGACGTCGAGGAGGTAGCGGAACTGGTGTACTCGAAGACGAGCCTGGGCCGAGTGCGGTGGGTGCTCGCGGTGGCCGAAGATTCCGAAGCTCACAGCGTGCGCGATCTTGAAGGGAAGGTGATCGCCACCGAAGCGGTCCGGATGACGGAGAAATATCTGTCGCAAAACGGCGTCCGCGCGCGCGTGGAGTTTTCCTGGGGTGCAACGGAAGTAAAAGTGCCGGAGCTCGCCGACGCAATTGTGGAGGTGACCGAGACAGGGGCGTCGTTGCGCGCGAACCATTTGCGGGTGATCGAGACGCTGCTCGAGTCAGCGCCCTGGTTCATCGCCAACCGAGGGGCCTGGAAGAATGGCTGGAAGCGGCAGAAGATCGTAAACATGGTGCTGCTGCTCGAAGGCGCGATCAAGGCGTATAGCCGTGTCGGTCTGCTGATCAACGTGCGCCGGGACGATCTCGAAAAAGTTCTTGGGACTCTGCCTGCGTTGCGCCATCCCACGGTATCTCATTTGAGCGATCCGGATTGGCTGGCAATCAACACGATCGTCGAGGAAGCAATTGTGAGGCAACTGATTCCGAAATTGAAGTCGGCCGGGGCGGAAGGGATTGTCGAATATCCGCTCAATAAGGTCGTGTATTGATGCGCATTCTTCGACTCACGAAGCGAACGCAAGAAACGGTCCTGAAATCGCGACGCGACAGCAGCCGCGATGCCGAGAGCGTTGCCTCACGGATTGTCAATGATGTGCGCCGCCGCGGGGATCGGGCGCTATTTATCTGGACCAAGCGGCTCGATCGGCTCTCGCTCGATCCGACCAACGTCTGGGTCTCGCGCGCGGAATTGAAGAGTGCGCACCAGAGCGTCTCGCGGGCCTTCACGGCTGCGGTTGACCGCGCCGCAGGGAATATTCGCGCCGTCTCGCGCCGCCAGAAGCCGCAGGAGTGGGCCATCGAGGTCGAGCCGGGAGTGCGAGCGGGCCAACGCGTGCGGCCCATCGAATCGATCGGCTGCTATCTTCCGGGCGGCCGCTTCTCGCTGGTTTCAACCCTGCTGATGACGGTGGTTCCGGCACAAGAGGCCGGCGTGCGAAACATTGTCGTAGCCAGTCCTCAGCCGAGTCGTGCGTTACTGGCCGCGGCCGAGAGGATGGGGGTGCGATGCGTTGCCCGAGTGGGGGGCGCACAGGCGATTGCGGCGCTCGCGTACGGAACGCGCTCGATTCCCCGTGTCGATAAGATCTTCGGACCCGGCAATCGCTTTGTCACCGCCGCAAAGCGCCTGGTGAGCGCGGATTGCGCAATCGATCTCCTCGCCGGACCGACCGAGGCCGTCGTACTGGCGGCGAGCGGTAATCCGAGATTTATCGCCGCCGATCTGATCGCCCAGGCCGAGCACGACCGGGACGCCGTCTCGATCTTCGTGACCACATCGCTCGAATTCGGCCGAGCCGTCGCCAGCGAAGTCGAGCAGCAGCTGTCCGAGCTTCCCAAGGCAAATCTCGCCTGGCGCTCGCTCGCCAGTAGTGGCGCGGTGCTGATCGCGCGCAACCTCGCCGAGGCGGTCCGGTTCGTGAACCTGTTCGCCCCGGAACACCTGAGCCTTCCGGGCAAGGCGAAGGACGTCCTCGACAAGATTGACTCCGCCGGGAGCGTGTTCCTCGGAGACTGGAGTGCGCAATCGTTCGGCGATTATGCCAGTGGCACGAACCATGTGCTGCCGACAGGCGGAGCGGCGCGGACGCGGGGCGGGCTTTCCGTTTCCGATTTTGTGAAATGCATCAGCGTGCAGGAAGTATCGCGCAAAGGGTTTGGCCGCCTGGCGCCAGTGGCGCAGGAGTTCGCCAGGGCAGAGGGGCTCGAGGCCCACGCGCGATCGGTCGAGGTGCGGAAATGAAGGCCGCGTCACCGCTTCCCATCCGGCGCGCCGTCCTGCAGATGCGTGCCTACAACCCGCCTCTCGAAGGACGGATCGACAAATTGCGTCTGGATTTCAACGAGAACCCGATCGGGTGTTCGCCTGCCGTGCTTCGGGCGCTCGCCGGTCTCCGGGGTCGATCCATCTCGGCCTACCCGGAACAGGAGCGGGTCCGCCGGCATCTGGCCGCGCACTTCGCCGTCACGCCTTCGGAGCTTCTGTTGACGAACGGCACGGACGAGGCGCTGCATGTCGTCGTGAGTACGTTCGTCGAACCAGGGGACAGCGTTCTTCTGGTTGAGCCCACCTACGCGATGTACCGGTTCTATGCGGAGCTGGCCGGCGCACGAATCGTGGCGCCGCAGTATGACAACTCGTTCGAATTTCCTTGGAAGGATGTGCTCGCGGCTCTTCGCGCGTCGCCGCGAGTTTTTTTCCTGCCCAACCCGAATAGCCCAACCGGGAACCTGCTTCCGCTTCGAAACCTGCAAGTGATTTTGAAGGCAGCCCGACGAACCATGGTCGTTATCGACGAAGCCTACTTTGAATTTTCGGGGGTCACCGCCATTCGCTCGATCCGCCGGTACCGGAATTTGATCGTAACGCGAACATTCTCGAAGGCCGCCGGACTGGCCGGGCTGCGCCTCGGTTGCATGTTCGTCCATCGCAGCTTGGCCGCGAACATGAGGAAAGCGCAATCTCCGTATCCCGTCAATGCGGCCGCGCTCGCGGCAGCGGAGGCGGCCATCGGGGACCGGGCGTTTATCGCCCGGACCGTGCGCGAGGTTCGCCGCGGGCGGAGAGAGCTCGAAGGCGGGCTGGCCCGCCTCGGTATCCGCTACTTTCCGAGCGGCGGCAACTTCGTGCTGCTCCGTTTCGGCGAGCGGGCCAAGAAGATAGTCGAGGCTCTGGCGCGCAAGGGAATATTGGTCCGCGATCGATCGAGCGATTTCGAGGGCGAGGGTTATGCCCGCGTCACGGTGGGGACTCTCGCGCAGGTGCGCCGCCTCCTCAGGGAATTGGAAGAAATTCTATGAGGAAGGCGAAGCTGCGAAGAACGACCCGAGAGACCGATATCCGCCTGCGCTTAGATCTCGACGGCCGCGGACGTTCTCATATTGCCACGGGAATTCGTTTCTTCGACCACATGCTTGAACAGGTGGCGCGTCATGGCGGGCTCGATCTTGAACTGCTGGCCAAAGGCGACCTCGACGTCGACCAGCACCACACGGTCGAGGACGTGGGGATCGCGTTCGGACAAGCCGTGAGAGATGCGCTGGGCTCGAAGCGCGGCATTCTGCGCGCGGGGTACTTCTTGATGCCGATGGATGATTGCCTGGCGGCCGCGGCGCTCGATTTTTCCGGCCGGGCCTACTGCGTCTGCAAATGGAAGCTGTCGGCCGCGCGCGTCGGCGACCTCCAGACCGAGCTGCTCGAAGACTTCTTTCAGGCGTTTGCACAGGCGGCGGCAGCCAATGTGCATTTGCGGCTTGTCTATGGCCGATCGTCTCACCATCAAGTCGAGGCCCTCTTCAAGGCCTTCGCGAAGGCGCTGCGTTTTGCGATCACGCGCGACAAGCAGCTTCGTCGCGTTCTACCGTCCACGAAGGGGCTTCTGTGAAGATCACGATCATCGACTACGTCGCCGGAAATCTGCCCTCGGTCGAGCGCGCGCTCAAGGGGCTGGGCGCCGAAACCGAGCGAGCGATCGAGCCGGAGCAGGTTTCGACTGCGGAAGCCATTGTTCTTCCCGGTGTCGGCCATTTCTCAGCGTTTGTGGCGGGGCTTCGCGAACGAGGCTTGAC
>DATMRE010000072.1:0-2942 GCA_035566475.1 Verrucomicrobiia bacterium
GTTGGCCAGCGCCAAGCAGTACAGGCGAGTTCAGGAGTACATCAAATCCGGCATCGAGGAAGGTGCTGAGCTCGTTATCGGCGGGGAAGGTCATCCTGCCGGACTGGAGAGCGGGAATTTCGTGAAGCCCACCGTGTTCGCCCATGTCACAGGCGACATGCGCATCGCAAAGGAAGAAATTTTCGGACCGGTCCTGTCGATACTGACGTACAAGACGGAGGCCGAGGCCATTGAAATGGCCAATGACACCGAATTCGGCCTCATCGCCTACGTAAGCTCGGCGGACCCCGAACGGGCGAACCGTGTGGCGCGAAAAATTGCTGCCGGGCGGGTCCTGATCAATACAGTCAGTCACGATCCGTTTGCTCCCTTCGGAGGGTTCAAACAGTCGGGAATTGGTCGGGAGGGCGGGATCTTCGGGCTGGAGGAATATCTGGAACCCAAAGCGATAATTACCTAGCCGAGAAACAAGATGACAGTCCACGTACCAGACCGTTTCAAAGCCGCGAACGCCTTTTGGATAGGGCTCGCCAAGATCGGGTTGACGCCCGCCGCCGTGTTGAGCCAGGCCCGGGTGCCTGTGACACTTTACGACGGCAAGAAGAATCTGGTGACGACCGCACAATTCTTTGCCCTGTGGCGTGCCGTAGGCGAGCTTTCCTCCGATCCCGGGGCGGGCCTGAAAATTGCGACTCAGATTGACGCCGGAGATCGACCGCCATCAACCATGGCGGCTTTCTACGCCCGCGACTATCGGGATGCGCTGACCCGCCTTGCTCGTTTCAAGCAACTGTGCTCACCCGAGGAATTGCAAATCAGGACGGGCAAGGACGAATGCACAATCGAGCCCGTCTGGCTGCACGCGCAAGAGGAAACGCCGCCTTTGTTGACGGACGCTGCCTTTGCGTCCTTCGTCGAACTTGGTCGCCGCGGCACGGGGCATCCCATAAAAGCGAAGCGGGTGGAACTGAAACGCAGCGCGGAAAAGTCCGGGGTCCACGAAGCCTATTTCAACTGCCCCATCGAGTTCAAAGCACGCCGGAATATGCTCGTCCTGCACGCGGGCGATCTCGACCGGCCCTTTGTGACCTATAACGCCGAGTTGCTTGAGATGTTGAATCCGCAGCTCGAACGCGCGCTTGAAGAGCGCCGTGCGCAAAGTTCGATCAGCGAGCAGGTGAAATGGATTCTTAAGCGCCTGCTTGCCGGAAGCCGTCCGGAAATATCGGCTGTAGCGCGCGAACTCGGGCTGAGCGATCGGACCTTGCAGCGGCGCATTGTCGATGACGGCGCAAGTTTCCGGGAGTTGCTTCTGGAAGCACGGAAAGAACTGGCGCGCGCGTACCTCACGCGGCCGGAGATAGATATCGAGGAGGTTGCGTACTTGCTCGGCTACGAGGATGCGAATTCCTTTTATCGGGCTTTCCGGACATGGGAGGGGACGACCCCCGCCCATTGGAAGTCAGCGCGCGGACGACCCGGCAAAGCCAAAGCGTCTGCGCAGAAAGCATCACAACGAGAAGGAAGGGGCAACATTTGATAGACCACGTTATTCTCACAGTCAGTGATTTCGGGCGTTCCGTCGCCTTTTACGCCAAGGCGCTGAAGCCGCTCGGGATCACAAACTTTACAGACTACGAAGGCCATGCCGGGCACCCCGATTTAAAGGGTTTTGGGGACGGCAAAAGAGCTTTCTTCTGGCTCAAAGAAGGAAAGCCCGATCCTCAAGCCGTGCATGTTGGATTTGTGGCGAAAAACCATGCTGAGGTAGACGCCTTCTACAAGGCGGCTATGGCCGCCGGAGGCAAGAGCAAGGAGGCACCTCAAGCCCGGCTCGAATACTATCCCGGCTATTATGCGACATGGGTGCTCGATCCGGACGGCCACGATATCGAGGTCGTTCATAAAAGCTAATTTGATTTCGATTGTGCCAAGTAGTTCCGGTCCTAGGGAGCGGGTGCTTTCTCGCGCGCGGGAAAGCAGGCCGCGCGGACAGGCGATGGCGTGTGGTTATGGCTGGCTTGCCCTCACAGGGAAAACCCCGGACTGCTCGTAAAGCTCACGGCTCATTACGGGCTGCTATCGGCTGAGAACGATGTGAGTGGCGTGGTCGCTCGCCTGATGTTCGGTGACGCGGTAACCGAGTGCTGGCATGTCGATCCCGGTGAACATCGCTTCGCCCTGCCCGAGCACGACCGGGGACAGCGCGAAATGCAGCTCGTCGATCAGCCCGGCGCGAAGATATTGGCGTACCGTCTCGACGCCGCCGCCGATCTTCACGTCGCGGCCCTTGGCGGCGCGCTTCGCCTTCTCCAGCGCCGCCTCGATACCGTCGGTCACGAAGATGAAAATGGTGCCGCCCTCCATCTCGATCGGATCGCGCGGATGGTGCGTTAGCACGAAGGTCGGCGCGTGGTATGGCGGATTGTTGCCCCACCAGCCCTTCCAGCTCTCGTCCGGCCAGTGACCGCGGATCGGGCCGAACATATTGCGGCCGAGGATGAACGCGCCGAACCCTTCCATCGAGCGATCTGCGTAGGCGTTATCGACGCCGTCCGAGCCGCCGTCCTGACCGGTCATTTCGCGGAACATGCGCGTACCGAAGATCCACTCGTGCAGCTCCAGCCCACGCTTGCCGAGCGGATTTTCAAGACTTTGCTCAGGCCCCGCTCCGAAGCCGTCGAGCGAGATCGAAAAACCCGCAACGCGCACTCTCGTCATCACTCCTCCACCGATTGCGGTCCGCAAGCTATCCACAGCTATACTCTTGTGAAATCTCGCCCGGCGAATGCGCGAATACAAGGCGCTTGCAGCGCTTTTCGCCGTCAATGCGGCGCTGGTCATAATCCTGTCGTGCCTATGGTTCGATTGTTTGGCGCATCGGCTGCGCCGACCGGGCGGGACAAGGAAGCAGAGTCCTGTCGCTGCAGGGTGAGCTTGTC
>DATMRE010000073.1:0-8915 GCA_035566475.1 Verrucomicrobiia bacterium
CTCGAGAGCTCCGTGAGATTACCGCGCTCTTCGCCATCGCCTGACCGTCGGAATCGGATGAGCAGCCCCCACTAGCGTCGGGACCGACCGATTGGTTACAATAGGCCTGAAATGATGGCCACACGCCGCGAGACAGTTGGAGTAAAGGTCGGGAAGGTCCAGGTGGGCGGTCGAGCGCCCATCGTCGTGCAAGCGATGACCAACACCGATACGACCGACGTCGCGGCCACGACGCAGCAGTGTCTCGAGCTCGCCCAGGCAGGTTCGGAGCTCGTTCGCGTGACGGTGAACCTGCCGGAAGCGGCCGCGGCAGTGCCGGAGATCCGGAAGCGCCTGCTTGATGTGGGTTGTGACACGCCGATCATCGGTGATTTTCACTACAATGGACATATCCTGTTGACCAGGTATCCGGATTGCGCCCGCGCGCTCGACAAATATCGCATCAATCCCGGCAACGTCGGGCATGGGCAGCGTCGCGATGAGCAGTTCGCCACGATCTGCAAGGTCGCGCGCGATAACGGCAAGCCTGTGCGCATCGGCGTGAATGGCGGCTCGCTCAATCAGGATCTGGTCATGCGCAAGATGCAGGAGAACACGGACAAAGACCTCGGAAAAACCTCCGAGGAGATCGTGAACGAGTGCATGGTGCTCTCCGCGCTCGAGTCGACCGACCTCGCGCTTGAGTCCGGCTTGGGCAAGGACCAGATCATCATTTCCTGCAAGGTCTCGCGGCCGCGTGATCTGGTCGATATTTATCGCGATCTCGCGCGCAAGACGGATCAGCCGCTTCACCTCGGCTTGACCGAAGCCGGCATGGGCGCGAAGGGACTGGTTTGGTCGGCTGCATCGATGGGCATCCTGCTCGACGAAGGAATCGGCGACACCGTTCGGGTTTCCCTCACGCCCCGGCCTGGCGGGGACCGTCGCGATGAAGTCTACGCGGCCTGCGAGTTGCTCCAATCGCTCGGACTGCGTGCTTTCGCCCCGAGCGTGACAGCGTGTCCTGGCTGCGGACGCACGACAAGCACGACCTTCCAGGAGCTCGCCGAAAGCATCGAGGGCTATATCCGCGAGAAAATGCCGGAATGGAAGCGGCACTACGAAGGAGTCGAGGAATTGAAGCTCGCCGTGATGGGCTGCATTGTGAACGGCCCTGGCGAGTCCAAGGCCTCGAACATCGGGATCAGCCTGCCGGGCACGGGCGAAACGCCACGTTGTCCCGTGTACATCGACGGGCAGAAGTTCACGACCCTGGAGGGAACTTACCAGGAGTTGTCGGCCGCATTTCAGGCGCTCCTGAACGATTACGTTGTGACGAAGTACCCCAGGCGCGAGCCCCCGCAGCAGGACGCCTCCCTTCCGGCCTCTGCTCCGGCATCTCGACCACCATCGCTTCGCGTACTCGCCTAGTCTTCAATCCCTAGCCTGCCCCAGTCAACCTGAAAGAACGCTCGAAACCCTCTGGCTCCCCGCGGTCTTGGGCATCGGAGTGGCCTATCACCCGAGCCCGCTTGATCTCGGCGCGGTCAGCAAGATGATCCGGGATTACGGAGTGACGTTTCTGCCCGCAACTCCCCCGATCCTCGAAGAGTACACGCGAGGATGTTCGCCCGAGGATTTCGGCAGCCTTGAGTTCATCGCGGCCGGCGACTGCCCAAGCAGCTGGCGCTCGCCTTCGAAGGTCGTTTCGGCATTCGGCCGCTCGAAGGCTACGGTGCGGCCGAATGCTCGGCCCTGGTCGCCGTGAACACGCCGGATGTTCGCCCACCGCGACCTCAAGAGGCCGCCCCGAAGCGGGGACCGATCGGACCTCCTCTCCCGGGCACGAGCATCCGCATCGTCGATCCCGAAACGCGCCAGCCGCTACCGGTCGGCACCCGGGGCCTGCTGCTTGTTCGCGGGCCGACCGTCATGAAGGGCTATCTTGGCGAGCCTCAACGGACGGCGGACGTGCTCGAGGACGGCTGGTACGCGACCGGCGACATCGCGACTCAGGACGACGACGGTTGGCTCACGATCACGGACCGGCTGAGTCGGTTCAGCAGGACCGGCGGCGAGATGGTGCCGCACGGTGAGGTCGAGGAATCGCTGCGGGAGTTGGCGCAGGCAACCGAAACGCAGGTTGTCGTGACCGGCGTCCCCAACGGGAGGGGCCAACGGCTCGCGGTGTTGCACACGCTTTCGCCGAAACAGGTGGAAGCATCGGGCTCGCCAGGGCCGGCCTGCCGAGTTCTTGGACGCCGCGCGCAAATCAGTTCTTTTACGTCGCCGAGGTGCCCCACCTGGCGGGCGGCAAGCCCGACTTGCGCCGCATCCGCGATCTCGCCATTCAACTCTCCGGTGGGCGGCAAGAACAAGCATAGCCGCCGAGCGCCTGGCAGAAAGCTGCGGGCCGAGCGACCGACCCGGCCATCTCTCACACTCTGTCTCTCGGCAAAAACCGGTGCCGCTTTTCGGACCCGCCAGCGGACCATTCAAGCTCAGATTTCGACAGCTCGCCCGTTTACCGTTGCCCGAGCCGGCTGCCGCGCATAGAATTGTGAACGCTGGGGAAGGTTCGACATGCAAATGAGCAATCACAATTCGTTCGACGGGCAGTCGACACGGTCGCTGCGCGGGGATTGTGGCCGGACATGCTCCAGTCCCTCTCGCTAGCCGCTCCGCCCGAAATCGGCCGTTTGTCAGCTGCCAGCTACTGAACTTTTTCCCGGGCCAGGCGGCCCACTTTCGCCGCGACAAGACTTCACAGCAAGCTATTGCTGCGCGTACGGAGGGGTGAAAATGCGAGCGAATATCGGAAACGGAGCGCCGCTCGATCATCGGTCGCTCTGCGAAACTTGTCGACATGCGCATATCGAGAGGGGATACCGCGAGAGCGAAGAACTGGTCGTTTGCCAACGTACCTTCCCCGGGCACCGCGTGTCGTTCCGCGTGCGCCGGTGCTCCGGACACATGGAGGCAGAGAGGCAGATTCTCAAGCAAATGGAGCGAATCGCCTGGGTGCTCGATGCCCAGGGCTACACGCGGAAACTCGGATTCGTGCCTGCTGAGGAGCGTCCGGGAAACTTAGATCCAGCCGAGTTGATTCCGACCGACCATGCCGGAGTCGATTCGGTAGGCTGAAAGCGGGCCGCCAACGAGCTTGTCGAGGATGCCTCCTTGGCAACTGGGTCGCGTCGCGCGACGTTGTTGATGCTAGCCAGTCGCGCGCGCGACCTGCCTCGGCAAGGCACTAAAAAATGCCCAGTTTAATGTGGAGAAATTTCTTAGGGTTCTGACGAAAGTCGCTGACCATCAAGCGCAGATCGCCCGATAGCCCGGTCATGTTGTCATAGAACGCCGGGTCGGTGAAGAACTTCCCGATCGTGCTCTGATTGGAATTCATCTTCGCGGAAGCGTCGCGGAAGCTCCGCGAGGCATCGCGCAGGTTGTCAAAAACAGTATCATCGGTCGCGAGTTTGCCAAGCGTCCCTTTTCCGGCTCGTACGTCCGCCAGGAGCGCACTGCCCTTCTCGACAAATCCTTTCGTGCTGTCATACACGCTCGGATCATAGATCAGCTTTCCCATCGTGCCCGTCTGATCGCGAACCGCCACCACAACTTCATCGACGTGGCCGATGGCAGAGTTAGCCTTGTTGTAGAGGTCGTCGGAGGCGATCAGTTTCCCAACCGTGCCCTGGCCTTGCTTGACCGATTCCGCCATGGTGTCGAATTTGCCAGCCGCGGCGTTGAGGTGGTTATAGAGCGATGGATCGTTCATGAACTTGCCGAGCGTCCCGTTGCCGTTCTGCACTTGATCGATAATGCCGCGCAGGTCTTCGGTTAGCGCACCCAGGTTCTGCATCAATTCCGCGCCGCGTTGAACCATCTGCGTCATCGCCGTTTCCTCTTTGCCCGGGATGACGCCGTTCGGCGGAATCACCGCTCCTACCAGGCCGCGGGATATGGTGACATAGCGGTTGCCGAGCAAGCCCTCGGTGATGAGACTCGCCGTCGAGTCGGTGCGAATATCGTTCTGAAACTTCTTGTCAATGCGCAGAACCAGGGTGATGTTGTGCATTGCATCCAGAGGGTGCGGCGTCAGTCCGATCGATTGTACGTTGCCGATCGCAACACCGTTCAGGCGCACGGGCGCGCCCGTTTCGAGCGCATCGACCTCGGGAAGATACGTAATCACGCGATATTTCGGCCCCAGAATTCCCGCGCCAGTGACGTAGAAAATCGCTACCGCGAGGATGAACAGCCCCGCCAGCACGAAGAGGCCCACCCTTAACTCCGTCCACGTCAGTTGCTTCCGTTGCACCATGGCATTCCCTCCTCGATCCCCATGCTATCCGGCAGAAACCAGAAACTTTTTCAGATATTCGTCGGACGAGCGCAGCGCCTCATCGGCTGAACCCTCAAAGTAGAGTCGTCCCTCGCGCAAGAGCAGCACGTTCGTGGGCGGCGCCCCGCCTTCCTGATCGGCGGGTCGCGCACCGTTGCCATCCACACGCACGATGCGATCGGTCCCGGGCTCGAGGCGAAAGTTCGCCAGTCCGAACACATCTTGCACGCGATGGGTGGCCAGCAGCGAGGTGACCCCCTGCGAGTCGCGCCCGCGTAGAATCAGCAGGATGATCGTTTGCGATGTCACCGGATCGAGGCCGGCGGTCGGTGAGTCGTAAAAAACAACGCGCGGCCGGTCGACCAGAGCGCGGGCGATCGAAACGCGCCGGCGCATGCCGCCGGAAAGCTCCGCGGCGTACTTGTCGAGCGCAGGTTCCATTTCAACGAAGCTCAACACCTCGCGCACACGACGGTCGATTTCCTCCTCGGCAACACCACCTTCTTCGCGCAGTCGGAAAGAGACATTTTCGGCGACCGTGAGCGAATCAAACAGAGCGCCTTCCTGAAAGACGAAGCCGAGGTGCCGGCGGAAATCGAGAAGCTCCTTCTCCCCCATGTCCACCAGTTCGTGGCCCATCACCGAGATCCGTCCGCCGTCCGGATGAATCAGACCGGCGGCCAATTTCATGATGAGCGTCTTGCCCGAGCCGCTCTCGCCCAGAAGGACTTTCGTTTCTCCGGGCCATACCTCGAAGGAAATTCCGCGAAGGACGTCGCCTTCATCGAAACCGATGCGGACGTCTTTGAATGAGATCAGTGGTTCGCCCGGACGGCTGGCCATCTGTTCCCCGAGCGCCGGGCGGGACTGGGGCGTCATCAACCGATTATAGATGGAAATGACCACGCCCCGCAGCAGAGGTTCGAGGGCCCCCTGGTCGACCAACGCACCATTCGGAGAAAAAGGCTCGTCCCCCGGTTGCCAGCCGGCGCCCGAGAGGCCCTTTTTCACTCTCAATGGTGTTGAAACATGAACAGCAGCAGACGTGCGAGGAAGAAATCGACAACCAGCACGAGGACCGAAGATATAACGACGGCGGAAGTCGTGGCCCGGCCGACGCCCTGAGTTCCGCCTTTCACCCGAAGCCCTTCAAAGCAGCCAATCGTCGCGATGATGAAGGCGAATATGACCGGTTTCGTGAAGCCTTGAACCAGGTCCCCGAAATCCAGCGCATCAACAGCGCGAGTCCAGAACTGTACGGCGCCAAGACGCAGGGTGAAATATGCCACGATGAACCCGCCCACAAGTCCGACGAAGTCAGCAACCGCAACGAGCAGGGGCACCATCGTCACCATAGCGATGACCCGCGGCGTCACGAGCTTGCGGATCGGATCGGTCCCGAGCGCACGCATGGCGTCCACCTGCTCGGTGACGACCATCGAGCCTAGCTCGGAGGCGATACCCGATGCGTTGCGCCCGGCCACAAGAAGCGCCGTGATCGCAGGGCCCAGTTCCCGGACCAGTGCGAGCGCGACCGCATCGCCCGTCAGTGCCGTCTCACCGAAGCGCTCGAACTGTGCGGCGGTCTGCAGCACCATCACGCCGCCGATGAATACCGAGGCAATCACGACAATGGGGAGCGAGCCGACGCCGATCAGATCCATCTGCTCGAGCGTGTCGCTCCAGTAGTGCGGCGGGGTCAGGACGTTCGCGACGGACCGGAAGGCGAGCAACGAATAATCCTGTACAACAAGGATTTGCCGCTTGAGTGCGTCCAATAAGACCGAAGAGACAGATGGAGTGACGCTGGCTTCGGGCATCGTCTGAGACGGCGGCTGGCGAGCCTCAGCCGAGTCCTCAAAAGCGTATCGTCCGCTCGGGTTCGCGTCAAGCGATCATCCGCGAGTCCGATGCGAGCGAACGGCGCAGGCCGATGCCGAGGTCGGGGGAAACTTCGCTTGGTTGATTTCGAGCGTCGATACCAACTTATTTATATCGATTCGTGCAGCTTTACGGGCAGAGGTGCGCACGGTAGAATCTTTCGTTTGCCCATGAAGCGGAGGCTCAACTGAACATGCTGCGGTTCGTCACGGCCGGAGAATCTCACGGCCAGGCGCTGGTGAGCTGGATCTCCGGTCTGCCGGCCGGCGTTCCCGTGGACCTGGACTTCGTGGGCCGCGAGTTGCAACGGCGTCAATTGGGCTACGGTCGCGGGGGCCGCCAGCGCATCGAACGGGACCAGGCCGACATTCTCGCCGGCGTGCGCCACGGGAAAACGATCGGCGCGCCCATTGCTCTGCGCATCGAGAATCGCGACTGGAAGAACTGGGCCCTGGCGCTACCGGTCGAGGACAGCGAAGGGGCCGAGGATGCCCGGCGCAGCCTGACGGCACCGCGGCCGGGTCACGCTGACCTCGCCGGAGCTCAGAAATTCAATTTCCATGACGCGCGGTACGTGCTCGAGCGCGCCTCGGCGCGTGAGACCGCGGCGCGTGTGGCCGCCGGCGCACTCGCCAAATCGCTTTTGCGCGAGTTCGACGCCGCCGTGCTGAGCCATACGATCGCCGTCGGGCAAGCGCGGCTCGAGCGCCAGGCCACCTGGGAGGAAATCCGAGCCGTCTGCGAGAACCTCGAATCACCGCTGCGATGTGTCGACGCCCCGACCGAAGCGAAAATGAAGGCGGAAGTCGATCACGTGCTGCGAGCCGGTGACTCGGTCGGCGGGATTTTCGAAGTCGTGGCGCGCGGATTTCCTCCCGGGCTCGGAAGCCACGCGCAATGGGACGAAAAGCTCGATGCGCGGCTGGCCCGCGCGGTGATGTCGATCCAGGCGGTGAAGGCGGTCGAGATCGGAACGGGCGTCGGGAATTCCACCAGCTACGGGTCCGAGGTGCAGGACGAGATCGTCTATGACCGAGAGCGGAAACGATTCAATCGCTCCTCGAACCGCGCCGGCGGACTCGAGGGCGGGATGACGAACGGCCAAGACATCATCGTGCGTGGATATTTGAAGCCCATTTCGACCCTGCGCCGCGCGCTGCTGACCGCCGACTTGATCACCAAGGATGCGGTCAAAGCCGCCTACGAGCGCTCGGACGTGTGCGTCGTGCCGGCCGGCGGAGTGACGGGCGAGGCCATGGTGGCGCTTGAGCTCGCCGGAGCGTTTCTTGAGAAATTTGGCGGAGATTCGGTCGGGGAGACGCGAAGAAATTTTGAGGGATATCACCGGCAGTTGGACGATTTCTAGGGCGCATACAGGAACATGATCCATCCGATCGTGAAATACGGCGACCCCGTGCTCGAGACGCCGTCGAAGACGATAGAGAAGTTCGATGGGGAACTGCAGATGCTTGTCGGCGACATGTTCGAATCAATGTACGCGGCCCAGGGCGTCGGACTGGCCGCGCCGCAAATCGGGATCGGCTTGCGCGTCGCCGTGATCGATGTCAGCAACGGGAAAAATGCGGAAGCAAAGATCGTCTGCGCAAATCCGGAAATCATTCACGCCGAAGGCGAGCAGCGGGAAGAGGAAGGATGCCTCTCGGTCCCGGGCTTCCGCGGATATGTCGCCCGGCCCCAATACGTCACCGTGCGGGCACAGGATTTGGTCGGGAAGGAATTTGAGATGCGCGGCGAGGGGCTTCTCGCGCGCGCCTTCTGCCACGAAATCGACCACCTCAACGGACTTCTCTTCCTCACTCACCTGAGCATGCTGAAGCGCGACCTGATCAGACGCAGGATCCGCAAACTGAAAAAAGCCGGCGAGTGGTAGGCCTGCGGTGCCGCTAAGAATCATCTTCTGTGGTACGCCGGCATTTGCCGTGCCTACGTTGCGGCACCTGATCGCGCAGCCCGGTTTCCAAATCGAAGGCGTCATCACCCAGCCGGATCGCCCCCGCGGCCGCGGCCACGAGACTTCGGTTTCTCCGGTAAAAACCGTCGCGCTCCGGGCCGGCATCCCCGTTTCTCAGCCAGAGAAAATTAAATCCGAGGCTGCCTACGCCTATTTTAGGCGCGTCCAGCCGGACGTTGTCGTGATCATCGCCTACGGCCAAATCATCTCGGCCGCGCTGATCGAAATCCCGCGGCTCGGCTGGATCAATCTGCACGGGTCGCTGTTGCCGAAATATCGCGGCGCAGCGCCCATTCAATGGGCCATCGCAAACGGCGAGACTCACACCGGCCTGACCACGATCGAAGTCGACGCGGGTCTCGACACCGGACCGATACTGCTGCAGCATGAGGTCGGGATCGGGCCAGACGAAACGGCGCCGGAGCTGGCCGCTCGGCTTGCCGAAGCGGGTGCGCCCCTGGTCGTGAATACACTCGAGCGGTTGGCGCGAGGGGAGATCGAGCCCGCGCCGCAGGACAATTCACAGGCGACCCTCGCTCCGCTGCTCAAGAAGGAAGACGGCCGAATCGATTGGTCGCTTCCGGCGCGGGATATCTACAACCGCATCCGGGGATTCGAGCCGTGGCCGGGCACCTACACGTCGTTTCGCGGCAGGAGCTGCCGCGTTTGGGGGAGGCCGGCAGAGGAACGGCCACCCGTCGCTGAGCCCGGGACAGTTTGGAGGCGAGGGGAGGA
>DATMRE010000074.1:0-9225 GCA_035566475.1 Verrucomicrobiia bacterium
ATCTCGCATTTCCGGTGGCGAATGCGTCGGTGGACGGCACGAACATCGTGCTGCATGGCGAAATCAATATCGGCATCGCCGTGGCGCTCGATTGGGGCCTGATCGTGCCGGTGATCAAAAATTCCGAGGAAAAGAACTTTCTCGGTCTCGCGCGCTCGGTCAACGACCTCGCCGAGCGCGCCCGGGCGAAGAAACTGAAGCCCGAGGAGGTTGCCGAGAGCACATTCTCGATCACCAACCCGGGCGTCTTCGGAGGGCTCTTCGGCCTTCCGGTCATCAATCAGCCGAACGTGGCCATCCTCGGCCTCGGCGCAATTGAAAAGCGGCCGGTCGTGGTGGACGACGCGATCGCCATCCGCTCGATGGTCTATCTCACGCTTTCCTACGACCACCGTGCCGTCGACGGCGCCATCGCCCACCAGTTCATGAGCAAGGTGAAGCACACGCTTGAGAACTGGACCGAAAGCATTCTCTAGAGGCGTGCCCGAGCCAGCGCGGGCTGTCGGGAGCGAGTTGACAGCCGAACAATTCTTAGACGGCCCGCCACGCTGGCGCTGTTCTCCAGGCTGTCGGCTCTGAACAGACGACTGTTCGCCTCTTGTTCATCTCGGCCGACTACGCCATGTCCGCTCTCGACACGTCGACTCGCTGGGGCATTTCTCCCTGGAAGATCGATTTCACGCCGCCCGCCGAGGCTCTTCCCCGATCCGTCGATTTCGCCATCATTGGTGGCGGATTCACCGGCCTGGCCGCAGCTGCGTGGCTGCGTCTGCTGGCACCCGATCAATCTGTCGTCGTCCTCGAATCCGAGCGCATCGGGGCGGGCGCAAGCGGGCGGACCGGCGGCATCGTTCTTGCCGAGACGGCTGCCGGCGATCTTCCGCAACTTGGCGACGTTCTCGGCGGGTTCAGGGACATCCTTGCGAAGCTCGGGGTCGAGTGCGGGCTTTCGCTTCAGGGCGCCTGGGAAATTGCTCGCACCCAGGACCTCGCGCAACCGCCAGTCGTTCCGGCACCGATCGAATGGAACGACTCCGGGATCGTCCGAGTGGTCCGGGAGGTTCCCGGCGGCACGCTCGATCCCGGGAAACTCCTGAGCGGTCTGGCCCGCGCGGCCGCTCGCCTCGGCGCTGTGATCCTCGAGCACCAGGGTGTCGAACGCGTCGAGTGGCGCGAGCATGCCAACCTAAGACTCGCTCCGAACGGCTTTCACTCCGCGGGAATCTCGGCCGCCAAGGTCCTGTTTGCGACCAATGCGCTCTCACTCTCGCTCTCCTCGCTCGAGACCCGCGCACATCCGAAGCTGACGCTCGCGGCAATGACCGCACCACTCGCCCAGGAGCAACTCGAGGCGATTGGCCTGTCTACGCAAAAACCTTTCTACACCGTGGACTTGCCTTACCTGTGGGGACGAACCCGGCCCGACAACTCGATCGTGTGGGGAGCTGGTCTGGTCGAGGCGCCGCACTCGCGCGGCGTCGAACGGATCGACATCGCCTCCGACGAGCCATCACGGAAGTTTGCCTCTCTTGAGAATCGTGTCCGCAACCTGCATCCCGCGCTCGCGACCGTCCGATTCACGCACCGCTGGGGCGGGCCAATCTTGTTTCGAGAGGAGTGGCGGCCTGTGTTCGATTGGCACCCGGAGAATCGCAACGGAATCGTCCTCGGGGCCTACGCGGGCCACGGCGTCGCGC
Organism: Verrucomicrobiia bacterium; assembly: GCA_035566475.1. GTDB lineage: Bacteria > Acidobacteriota > Terriglobia > Acidiferrales > UBA7541 > Palsa-295. The sequence goes on from DATMRE010000074.1 coordinate 1,698, forward strand.
TCTCGTCGTATCTGGGAGCCTGGGCCGCGGAAGTTCTTCTTGGGCGGCGTGGTTTGCCCGGCTGGGGCGCAATGGAAGGTTGAGGGTCTGGGGGTTTTCGCCTGCGGACCGAACCAGGAAGGCACTCGCTCCCGGGCCGGACCAGTTCTCGCTCGATTCGAGAAACCGGCCTGTCGGGACCCTGCCCAAGATCGGGCGCTGCTTGTTGCGCGGCTCGCTTCATCGAAATCAGGCACCGCTTCGAGCGACGCAATTTTGCGGTTCCTGAAAAGCAGCCGTGGGACCCCGCGCCCGTCCTACTGCAATCGAAGGCGAAGTCCGTCGGCAAACTCGTCGAGGCGGTTCAAGGGAACGATCCTGACGCCCTGCGCATCGAAGAGCTCCTTGACGAACTGATGCCGCGGATTCTGCGGGAGCGGGTCGACCTCGGTGATGGCTGTAAATTCGGAGGCCTGGAGGTGTTCTCGAATACGTTCGGCCGTGTAGGCCAGCACCTTTGCCTGCGAAGGGTCGCGGCCAATCACGACGGCGTGCAGGTAGCCGCGCGCGCCGTTCTGATACCCGTAGTCGAGCTTCAGGGGATCGCCCGGATGGGTAAACCCCTCGACAGGAATGTTGCGCTCGAGCCTTGGCACGCGACGCCGACGGAAGACTTCGTTGACCCGCTCCTTGATCCAAGCCCGCGTGCTCTCCAAAATTCCTCCGCTTCGATGGGTCGGCAGGGCCACGTGGTCGTGGAAGAGGCGGTCGAGTTCGGCGTCAAAATCCTCCGCCAAAAGCGCCTTCTGCGGACTGAACTGCAAAACGTTCGAGAGTGTCTGCTCCATCGTCGCGATGTAGCTCGCGACATCGCTCGCCGGGGCGCGGAACCGGGCGTCGAAATCAGCCGGGAGCGCGCGAAGCAAATCTTCATCGGCGTTCGGATGCAGCCGCCGGACGCGCGCGATCTCGGAGGATTCTTCGATCAGACGCACGGCGCGCCGCGGGCCCACCGCGCCATTCGTGCCCGGCGTGTCCCCTTCCTCCACCTCCTCGAGCAGCACGCCGATGTTCACCCATTCGTCGCGGATCAGGTTCGGTGTGTAGCGCAGAACCCGGTAGCGATAGGTATGTTTTGTTTCCTCAGTCATATGTTTCACTTCCAGTTCGGGAACGGTTCGACCGACGATTTCCAGGCAGACAGGATCAAGTCCCCAACCCGGTTCCGGCGGCGCGCAAGCTGTTCCAGCATTCTCTCAAGCGAATTCATTTCAGAACCATACCACTCGGGCGGAATCTCGCCCGCAATCTCCGCGAGAACCGCTTCCGTCATCTTCGTTTCGATGCGCGCGATCCAAGGCTCGAACGCCTCGATTCCGCGGACATTTTCATACACACGACGGCGGGCATAGAGGCCGCGCAACGGCGCATCCGGAAAGTTCCATTCGCCCGCGTTGAAGCAGAAGCCCTGATCGATCATCTGTGCGTGATAGCGCGCTTCGCCCTTCCCGCGGAAGAAAATCGCCTGACGCCCGTTCGTGTTGCACGTCCATTTGTCGAACGCGAGCATGCCACAAAAATCGCCCAGGTTCAGCACCTCGCGGAGCTGCTCGTCGGGAAGAAAATCGTATACCACGGTGTCCTCTGGAGAACCCGGGTAACGAGAGCCAAATTGTAACCCGGCCTTGCAGAGTGCGCGCCCGTACCCGAGCTGGATCACGAGATCCTCGGTATGCTCGATCAGGCTACCGCGCACCTCCACAACGGCTGCTGTCGGCGTCGGCAGCCCAAGCCGCGACGCCACCCTCGTTCCCAGCAATTCGTTCGCCAGAATCCTAACCCCCTGCGGGTTATTTTGAAATTTCACCACATAGTACACCTCGTCCCCGCAGCGCATCAGGTGCGATTGTGCGCCACCGCGCATTCTCCGGACCTGCTCGATCGCGAGTGGCATTGTTCGTGGATGCTCCTAGCCGGTGGAACGGACCTGAGCAAAATTTCATATTGGGAAATGAATTTGCCCTCTCGCCCCACTGGCAGCTGGAATTGAGCTCCAGGTTCTTAAGAATCAGAGCCCGAGAGATGGATTTCAGAGGGGGCCGGGAAAATTCGGATTTAGGAACCCGCTTGGAGACCTCTTCAAGCGAGCTCGGGATTTCGCGGCTTACTAGCAATCCCAACCGCTGCGTCTGCGTGTTCACACCCCGGCGTAGACCCAGAGCCGCGAAACCCGAAGACAACGGAAAGGGGCGCTCAGCGCTACCTGCGCTTGGTACCCTTCTTCGCCTTGGCCTTTGTTTTTGCTTTTGTCTTTGCTTTTGTCTTCGGCTTGCTCTTCGCTTTTTTCTTCGGTTGCGCCTTTTTTGCTGTTTTCGCCTTCGGCGCCGTCGCGGGCTTGCGGGACGAGGGAGCGGCGGGGGCTTCGGCCCCTTCGTCGTCTCCTCCATCTTCCTCGATGACGATCTCTTCCACTTCTTCCTCTACGGAATCGCCTGGCTGTTCCTGTCCCTCTTCCTCTTCTTCAAATCGGGGCAGCTCGTCATCTTCCTCATCGTGCATTTTGGCGTAAAACATTCATTCCTCCGTGGGATCCGGTTTGCCGGACAGCCTCCACTCCTGCGCCGCTTATAAACGGAGTGTCGGAACTTTGTCAAGGCGCAATGGGTCAAAAAAAGCTTAGCCCGCCGGAATTGCTTCTGAAGTTTAAACAGGAAGGGACTGTCGGCTGAGAGGGGTTTCCTTGTATCCTACTGAAGTTAATATAGTTACTATAGCATCTCTCGACGCCTTAACGCCCCCCGCTCAACGCTGTACCGTAATCAAATCGCCGGCCTCAAGCGGGCGTTCGGCAAGAAAGGGATTCGACTGACGAAGAGCAGAGACGGTCGTCCGGTAGGTGCGTGCGATCGAGTACAGCGTCTCGCCCGGCTTCACACGGTGTTGGAGGGCCTCCTGTGTCTCGGGGTTGCCCGTCGATACGCTCTCGACCGCGGGCCTGCGGTTCTCGGCGGACTTCGAAAGGGCTCCGGCGATATCGGCGGATTCCGAGCCGGCATAAATTCGCAGTTGCGCGCCGCGCGTCGGGCGCCCCCCCGAGATGTGGTTCCAGCGTTTCAGCTGCGCCACCGTTACATCGAAGCGCTCGGCGATCCCTTCAAGCGTGTCACCGCGCTGTACGCGATAGCGAACCCATTTCACGACTGGCGGCGCTAGCGGCACGTTCAAGAGAAAACCCGCTGGTACCGCGGCATGCGCCGGGAGGCGGTTCGCGAGCTCGATCGCCCCGAGCGTTACGCGGTAATGCCGGGCGATGTCGGAAAGCGTCTCGCCATTCTCAACCGTGTGCAGCCGCCAGTTCGTCCACTTGTCCGGCGGGACCTGCACGACGTTCTGCTCGAAGCGAGCCGCGAGCCCCGCCGGTAGCTTTAGTTCGAATCGCGGTTGATTGGGTGTGACGGTGCGCACCAGTTCCGGATTGAGCAGCCGCAAATCACTGAGCTCCGCACCGGTGGCATCGGCGACCAGGCGCAGATCAATCGGGTGTTCGAGCGCGACCGTTTCCACCTTCGCCGGCCGCTCCGGATCCACATGCACCCCGTACAGCGCCGGCGCCTTGGCCACAAGCGCCATCGCAATAATGATGGGTACATAATTCTGAGTTTCCCTCGGGAGCGCGTGGCGCTTCTGCAGTTCCCAGAAATCGGCGTAACCGGTGTGCTCGATTGCCCTGGCAACGTTCATCGGACCCGAATTGTAGGCGGCCATCACCAAATACCAGTCGCCGAACATGTGGTAGAGATCGCGCATGTGCCGTGCCGCCGCGCGGGTCGCCTTCTCCGGATCGCTGCGCTCGTCGATCCAATAGCTGCGCGAGAGATCGTATTCCTCCCCGCGATAGGGCATGAATTGCCAGATGCCCCGCGCCCCGGAGCGAGAAACCGCCTGCGGCTGGAAGGCGCTCTCCGCCTGAGCCAGATACATCAGGTCCTGCGGGACGCCCTCTTCCTTGAGCACGCGGCGGATCATGTCGTCATAGCGTCCGGCGCGCTCGAGACCGTGTTCGACGATCGCGCGACCATGCGCCGTCGTGAAGAAGCTCAAATACTGAAGCACGGATTCGTTTACGGTCAGCGGCAGGTCGTGCCGAACGCTGATCAATTCCCTCTCGGCCTTGAGCGCCAGCCGAGGGTCGCCCGCCGGCAGCGTCAAATCCGCGATCTCGTCAATCGGCGCGGGCTCGGCGACCGTTGCCGTTTCTTCCTCTTCGCCACCCTGCGTGGCGCTTGCTTCGTAGGAGTTGACCGCCTCACCGATCTGGTCAAATAGCTTGGAGAGCCGCGCGTCGGAGTCGGCTTGGAAGCCGCTCGCGAGAATCAGGTCCACGGCAGCGTCGAGATCGGCCCGGGCCTTCTCGAAATCCCCGGCCTTGTATTCCCTCTGCCCGGCGTCAAATCTCGATTGGACCCGCTCGATGAGGCCGTCGACGGCCGGCCGGGGATCGCGCATGAGGTCGACCGAATCAATCATCTGAGCGGGAAAGGGAAGCGGTTGATGGGCGTAGTCAGGCATCGGCTGAGGCGTTGGCGCAGGTGGCCGTATGTGCGTCTGCTTGGTCGCCGTCTGCTCACAGCCAGCCAGAAAAAATGCTCCGGCTATCAATAGAAGCCACCCTGTTGACCGTCGCTTCGTCATCGCTCCCTCGCCTCACCCTGTCCGCACGCAATTGAGCCGTGCAGTGCACGTTCATTTCCGGACGCTCGACACCGGAGTGGCGCTGTGAATTGTCGCTAAGCGAAATCTTACGAGGTAGTTACGCCCGGGTCAATGGGCAGACGGTAGGAGTTATTGACCGACTGGGGACAAGCCGGTACCCCGGGCAAAGGCGCTATTCGTGCGAGGCGACGTGCCAGGGAAGGGCCTGCCGGCCGAACGATTTCGGCCGAAATTGCCATTCTCCCTCCGGCGGGCTCCTTATTCGGCGAGCGGTTGCGGCGCGGTGCGGCTAGCCGAGAGCTTGATGGAGATCTTCAATCAGATCGTTCGGGTCCTCGAGGCCGATTGAAACGCGCACCGTCCCCGGCTCAATTCCGGCTCCGCGCAACTCTTGAGGTGACAAATTGTAGTGGGAGGTATAGATCGGCAGGATCACGAGCGATTCGACCCCGCCGAGACTTGCCGCAAGCAGAAACACGCGAACGCGGTCGCAGAAACGCCGCGCCGCAGGTAGCCCGCCCTTCATGTCAAATGCGAGCATCCCGCCAAAGGCGCGCATCTGGCGTTTCGCCAGCCGATGATCCGGGTGGGAGGTGAGTCCCGGATAATGCACGCGTGCGACCCTCGGATGGCGAGCGAGGTAGTTCGCGACGGCACCTGCCGTCTTCGATTGGCGCTCAACTCGAACTCCGAGGGTCTTCAATCCCCGAATCAGCAAGTAGGCGGCCTCGGGGTCCGCCGAACCACCAAGACAAATTATGTTCTCGCGCACCTTCTTGATCAGGGCCGTGCTCCCGATGGCGGCACCGGCGATGAGGTCCGAATGCCCCGCCAGATACTTCGTCGCACTGTGCAGGACAAGGTCAAAGCCCATCTCGATCGGCTTTTGCAGCACCGGGGTTGCGAACGTGTTGTCGATCAATGAGACCAGCCCCCGCTCCCGTGCAAACGCGGCTGCCTTCGCAAGATCCACGATGCGCAGCGTCGGATTCGTGGGCGTTTCAATGTACAGGGCTTTCGTCCGCGCGCATACTAAGCGCTCGATCCCCACGAGATCCGATTCGACGTGGCGCACCACGATCCCATACCGCGGGAAAATATCGCGCAGAAGACGGTAGCTCCCGCCATAGAGCTGGCGTGTGGCGATGACCTCATCGCCCGCCTCTAGGAACGCAAGCAGTGCGCTTGAAATCGCGGCCGACCCGGAGGCGGTGACCACTGCCGCCTCAGCTCGCTCAAGAGCTGCGAGCTTTTTCTCGGCAATCGCGAGCGTGGGGTTCCCGTAGCGCGAGTAGATGTAGGCCGAACTCTTCCCCTCTGCCCAGAGCTTCATCTCCTCGGTGCTCGCGAACGTGAAGTTCGCCGTCCGCGCAATCGATGTGCCCACCGGCGCGCTCACCCGGAATTTCTCCTGGCCCGCATGAATTGCGAGGGTGGCGTCGGCCAACCGCTTTACAGTTGTAGATTTTTTCATCGTTTTACCACACTCTTGCACAATCCGCTCAGGGCTCGTAAGTTCCAATTTGGCTCCATGCGGCTTGCGCATTCGGTCGCTCGCGCGCGGCGTCGAATGGGCCGTCGCACCACGCGAGCAGCACAAGCCGCAGAAGCGGAACGTCCTCGGCACACCGTATTCTTGACGCCTGCTTCTCTTCTCCGGTTCTCAGGCGGTCTGCGCCGCGATGGCCTCTGCGGCCTAGGTTCCCGCGATCTGAGCGTGAATCGAGATTCCTTCCGAAATCCTGCCGGCAATCGCGCCAACGGCTCTCGTGGCGCCCGGATGGCCGCATTTAGCTTCACGAAGAAGGAGAAACGGGAACAGGCCTGGCCCGCCGAGAAATCTGGCGCAGCGTATCGAGGTCAGTTCGCCCCACGGGGATTCGTCCTGCCGCGGCCCGGTTACGAGGACAACTCCGGAGCGACTCGCTTGCACAAGACCGAGGCCAGCCACGGCCTCGGTATACGGCCGCGCGAACCACGGGGACTGACCCTCCAGGACTCAAACGGCGCGCCTTTGCACATTGCGAGCCATCTCATCGCTTCCCGGAAGCGGCAGCCCGAATGTCCGCGATTCAGCCTTCGGGCCTAGAGAGTGGGTCGGCAGACCTGGAGATCGTGCGAGCGCAGCGCGGCTCCGCAAAATCATGCCGAAGCGGCCTCCTCTTCTTCTTCGCGCAGATGGTGCGGCTTGTGCGCGGCGATGACCTTCTCGGCGATTTCCGCGGGCACGAAGTCATAGTGCGAGAATTCCATCGAGTAGCTCCCCCGACCCTGGGTCATGGAGATCAACTCGTTCGCGTAGCTGAGCATTTCCGCGAACGGCACCTGGGCCTTGACAACAACGCTGCCCGAGCGCGACTCGCTCCCACTAATGCGGCCCCGCCGCGAACTCAGATCGCCCATTAGATCACCGGAATACTGATCCGGCGCGGAAACCTCGACGTGCATGATCGGCTCGAGCAGAGCCGGCCGCGCTTGCTTCATCGCCTCCTTGAAGGCCAGCGATCCCGCAATTTTGAACGCCATATCGCTTGAATCCACGTCGTGATACTTGCCGTCGTAGAGGCTCGCACGGAAGTCGACAACCGGAAAGCCTGCAAGAAATCCACGCTCTGCGGAGTCTCGTATCCCCTTTTCAACCGACGGGATCCAGTTCTTCGGAATCGCGCCGCCGAAAACATCGTCCACGAACTCGAATCCGGCGCCGCGCGGCAATGGCTCCATTCTGATGCGGCACACGCCAAATTGCCCATGGCCGCCGGTTTGTTTCTTGTGCTTGCCTTCGGCGTCTGCCTTGCCTCGGATCGTCTCGCGGTAAGGAACCTTCGGGGGCTTG
>DATMRE010000075.1:0-2561 GCA_035566475.1 Verrucomicrobiia bacterium
CACCGGCCGGGGCGAACGTACGTGGCCCTCGGGGGTTTGCTCGCGCACCAGGCGGTTCCGCTCCGACGGCCGAATCGCGTACACGTAGCACAGTTCCGTTTTTCGCAGCAGCGGGTCCTGCTCGACCAGAACTTCGTACCCGTGCTTTTCGAGGAGCGTCGTAATGGGCGCAAGGCTCGTTTTCAGGTCCACTTCGACGACGAGTTGGCGAATCCTGGCCCAATCCGCATCGCCGATTCCCTGCAGGACGTCCAGCTCGCTTTTCTCCACGTTCACTTTCAACAAGTCGATGCGCTCGATTCCCTCTTCCGCGATCACGCCGGAGAGCGTGCGCAGCCGCGCGGTCTGCGTTTTGGCGTGGAAGCGATCCTCCAGCATCTTTCCGATTTCCTCGGCCAGCTGCCCGCCTTCGCCGGATTCCGATTCCTGGTTCAGCGCGTACGTCTTCACCACTTCGCGCTCGGTGGCTTCGTCCGCGTAAAATCCAGAGAGCAGCGAGAACCCTTCAAAAAACGTCATCTCCGCCGTTTTGTCTTCGCGGGAGAGGCCCATCGGCAGGCATTTCACGCCCGCTCCCCATGCGTCGGCATTGGCTTTGAGGCAGGCATACGCGGTCGGGTTCGGCTCAAAGGAAAAGATGCGCAGGTTCCGTGCAAGCCGGCTCGCGAACGTGGTAAAGAGGCCAATGTTCGCGCCCGCATCGACGATGCAGTCTCCGTCCTGGATCGTGATCCCGTGGCGGAGATACGCCTGCAGCACGAAAATCTCGTTGTAAATGTAGGCGGTCTCGTTTTTGTTGAGGTGCGCCACCGTCGAGCCGTCGGGCAGCGTGTATTGCGCCTTCGCGCTCCAGAGCGGCTGGTCCGCGCGATTCGGCACGACGTACGCTACGAGCTCGGTGTTGCCGGATTCATCTGGGTAGGCGGACACCACCGCGTCCCGCACGCCGCCCTCTTCGCGCAACGCGGCCTCGATCTCCCCGAGCTCAACCCGGTAGCCGTGGATCTTGACTTGATGATCGACCCGCCCGCAGAACTCGACATCGCCGTCCGGCAACAGCCGCGCGCGATCGCCAGTGCGATACAGCCGCGCGCCAGGCTCTTTGCTGAATGGGTCGGGAACGAATCGCTCCTCGGTCAGATCAGGCCGGTTGAGATACCCGCGCGCCACGCCCCGACCGCCGACGTACAGCTCGCCCGGTTCGCCGACGGCAGCGGGTACGCGATTCTCGTCCAGAATGTAGACCTGGCTATTCGGAATCGGCTTGCCGAGCGGGAGCGTGCCGGAAGGCGTGGCGGGCAGCGGCGCCGTCGCGGGAAACGTCAGCACGCCTACGGTGGTCTCCGTTGGCCCGTAGTGATTGTAAATCTCGCACTCCGGGGCAAGGAGGCGCAGTCGCTCGATCCAATCGAGCCGCGAGGCTTCGCCGCCCAGGATCAACCGCTTTCGCGGCATCACCTGCTCCGGATGGCTCCCGGTCTGCAGCGCCGCAAGGTGCGACGGCACAATTTTCAGAACATCGATCTTCTCGCGAAGGAAGTACTCGGAGAGCAGAGCCTGGCTCTCAGCCCTGGCCTGCGAAATCACGTGCAGGCATCCGCCCGTTATTAGCGCAGGGAAAACGACGGTGTTGCCCAGGTCAGCGGCGATTGTGGAAACGGTCGCGTGATTCATCCCCGCGCTGAACCCGAATCGCTGCGACACACCGAGCGCGTAGTGCACGATATTCCGATGCTCGATGCACACACCCTTGGGCCGTCCCGTCGAACCGCTTGTATAGATCACATAGGCGAGGTTCTCAGGCCGTACGGGGCATTCCGGCTGCGCCGGTACCCCTAGCGTGGACCACTCGAGATTATCCAGGCAAACGGCCTGCGCGGGGCCGGGAGGCAATCGGGACAGCAAACCGGACTGCGTGAGCAGGATTTTGGCGCCGGCGTCCTCGAGCATGAACGAGATTCGCTCCCGAGGAAACGCCGAATCGATGGGCAGGTATGCCGCGCCGGACTTCAGGATCCCGAGCAAGCCCACGATCATTTCCGCCGAGCGCTCGACAAACAGCCCGACGAGAGTTTCGGGGCCAGCGCCCATCCCTCGCAAGTAATGCGCCAGCTGACTCGCCCGGCGGTGCAGTTCGGCGTACGTCAGCCGTTGGTCCTCGGAAGCGAGTGCAAATTGGTTGGGGGTCCTCTGCGCCTGTTGCTCAAACAATTCGACCAAGGTCGCGGCGGTCGAATGGGTTGCGGCGGAGGCCGCGTGATTGCTTTGGGGGTGAGACTCGCTCTCCCCAACAGGGGATGGGGACGCGGTCAGCGAGGAGTGCTCGTTGGGGATTTCAGTATTCACGCTGGGCGCCCCTCAGACGCTCAATGGGCAAATGCTGCTAATTCCGGCCCTGCGGCGCGAGGCGCCCCGGTTCGCCGGGGTAATGCGCCTCGAGTTTATACACCCATAGTACAGCAGAACCCACAGGGCCAGTGAGGGCGGAGCAATTTTGGTTCCGTCGCGCGAGCCGCCCCTAGGAGCTAAGGCCTATTTTTCAACGACATACCGGCAATCTT
>DATMRE010000076.1:0-6153 GCA_035566475.1 Verrucomicrobiia bacterium
TCAGTTGAGCGAAGTTAAAGCGGAAGTAATCGAGCAGTTCCGGACGCATCCGAAGGACACGGGATCTCCGGAAGTGCAGATTGCGTTACTGAGCGAGCGCATCAACTATCTAACCAGTCACCTTCGGTCCCACGCAAAAGATCACGCCTCGCGGCGCGGGTTGATCATGATGGTCAACAAGCGTCGCCGGCTGCTGGACTACCTGAACCGTCGAGACCCGGATCGGTATCGCGAGATTGTCGAACGACTCAGCTTGCGCAAGTAGCGCGGATTCCCTGAGCGGCCCCGCGGGCCGCACCTTTTTTCTCCGCACAAACCGGGATTGTCGGGCGACATGCGGGCCGGCAGGGCCATGCTGCGTGAGGTCGTCAGCCCGATAGTTTTCCGCTCCGTCTCCATCGTCTGGCTCTTCTCCTTTCCGGATCTCAGAGAGAAGTTTCTCGTATTTGACTAGAGCGTCCCCGATAAGCCGGGACAAAAAGGATGTGCAGTGATGTTTGAACAAGTGAGTTTGGATCTAGGTGGGCGCAAGCTGACGTTTGAAACGGGCAAGATGGCTCGTCAAGCGCATGGCGCCGTTGTGGCGCGCTATGGCGATACGGTCGTGCTGGCCACGGCCTGCATGGACAGTCGAGCGAGCGAAAAGGATTTCCTCCCCCTCACGGTGGACTACCGTGAATACACCTATTCGGCCGGGAAAATTCCTGGCGGATTCTTCAAACGCGAAGGGCGGCCTTCCGAGCGAGAGATACTGGTTTCGCGGCTGACGGACCGGCCGCTGCGCCCTCTGTTTCCCGAAGGCTGGGCCACGGAAACGCAGATTGTCGCCATGGTGCTATCGGCCGACAGCGAGAACGATCCGGATGTCATCGCCGTCACCGCCTCTTCGGCGGCGCTCTATGTTTCCAAGCTGCCGTTCCACAATCCGATTGCTTGTGTTCGCGTGGGATTGCTCGAGGGCAAGCTTGTCGTGAACCCCACTGTCGCCGAACAGAAGAGCAGCTTGCTGAACATCGTGGTCGCGGGCACTGACGAAGCGGTCGTGATGGTCGAGGCGGGCGCACTGGAGGTTTCCGAGGAGGCAGTTGCCGATGCCTTGGAATTCGGCCACGCCGAAATCCGCAAGATCGTCGCCACGATCCGGGAACTGGGCAGCCGCGTGAACCCGCAGAAGGTTGTGGTCACGCCTCCGGCGTTCGATGAATCGCTGTATGAGCAGATCTCGGGGAAGTACGGCGAGAAACTGCGCGATGCCCTCGATACGCTGAAGCATCCCAAGCTTGAAAGCTACCGCCTCGTGGACGCCATCAAGGACGAAATCGTGACCGCGATTCCCGAAGAAGACGAGGATCGCCGGAAGCTGGCTCATCGCGCCTTCGAACGCCTGCGCGAGCGCCTCTTTCGCGACGACATGCTGATTCGGCGTCGGCGCCCCGATGCCCGCGCGTTCGATCAGATTCGCCAGATCACCTGCGAAGTGGGGGTACTGCCCCGAGTCCACGGATCGGCTCTGTTTACGCGCGGCGAGACGCAGGCACTCGCTACGGCAACGCTCGGCACGAAGGAGGATATGCAACGCCTGGACCTCTTGTTTGAAGAGGAAGCGTTCAAGCGATTCATGCTCCACTACAACTTCCCGGCGTTTTCGGTCGGCGAGGTTAAATTTCTTCGCGGGCCGGGAAGACGCGAAATCGGCCACGGTGCCTTGGCCGAACGCGCACTTACGAATCTGCTTCCACCGGAGGCCGAGTTTCCCTACGCCGTTCGGTGCGTTTCGGACATTCTCGAGTCGAACGGCTCGTCCTCGATGGCCACGGTTTGCGGCGGATCACTGGCCCTCATGGATGCCGGGGTGCCGCTCAAGGCTCCTTGCGCTGGGATTGCGATGGGGCTGGTGGTCGAGCGGGAAAAGTACGCCATCCTGACCGACATCGCTGGCGCAGAAGATCACTACGGCGACATGGATTTCAAGGTTGCCGGCACCAGGCAGGGAATCACGGCGCTCCAGATGGATATCAAGGTGACCGGTGTGAGTATTGCGATGCTGCGTGAGGCGCTGGCACAGGCCCGCAAAGCTCGAATTGAGATTCTCGACATCATGGACCGCACGCTTTCAAGCGGACGGGCAGAAATTTCGACCTACGCGCCTCACCTCTACATGTTGAGCATTCCGACCGATAAGATTCGCGATCTGATCGGCCCGGGTGGAAAGAAAATCCGCTCGATCATCGAAGCCACGGGCGTGAAGATCGATGTCATGGATGACGGCAAGGTCCACGTCTTCGCAAACAACGGCAGTGCGGCAGACGACGCGTTGAAGATGATTCGCGACACCACCGCAACGGCCGAAATCGGGAAGACCTATCTCGGCAAGGTGGTTCGCATCGCCGAGTTCGGCGCTTTCGTCGAGATTTTCCCGGGCACAGACGGCCTGCTGCACATCAGCGAAATCGCGGACCAACGCATTCGCGCAGTCCGCGATGAGCTGAAGGAAGGCGACCAGATCCTCGTGAAGGTGCTGGCCATCGAAGGGAACAAAATCCGGCTCAGCCGCAAGGCTGTTTTGCGCGAGCAGCGGGAAAAGCAGCAGAAGAGCGGGACCGCTCTATAGCTTCACGCCCGGCTGGAGCAGTCTCGGCACTCGCGGCTCGAGCGCGCAGCGGCGGAAGAAGCCAGAGAACGTTGACTCCCGTTTCCTTCGAACGCGGCGGTCGATTTGCAGTCACTCGGTCGCGGAACTCGTCGACGATGGATACTAGCGGCCGCTGATGCGCTCGATCCGGGCGCCTGTCTCGCGCAGCTTTTCCTCGATGCGTTCATAACCCCGATCAATGTGATAGACGCGATCGATCCACGTCGTGTTATTCGCGACCAGGCCGGCCAGGACAAGGCCGGCGCTCGCGCGCAGGTCCGATGCAGTGACCGGAGCGCCGCCGAGTGGCGTGGGACCGGCTACGACCGCCAGGTTCCCCTCGATCGTGATTCTCGCGCCCATGCGCAACATCTCGCTCGCGTGCAGATAGCGGTTTTCAAAGATGGTTTCGCGGATATGCGAAACGCCATTCGCCTGCGTCGCGAGCGCCATGAACTGCGCCTGCATATCGGTCGCAAAGCCGGGATATTCCTGCGTGTGGATGTCAGCAGCCAGAAGTTTCCTCGCCGCACGCACGCGCAACGAGCCTGGCCCCTCACAGCGAATGTCGACACCGCATTCGTTGAGCTTGTCGATCACCGCGGTCAAATGGCGCGGCTCACAGCAGGTGAGAACCAGCTCTCCACCCGTGATTGCCGCGGCGACCAGAAACGTCCCCGTTTCGATGCGGTCAGGAATGACGGCGTGCGTAGTTCCATGCATCTGGCGAACGCCCTCGACGCGGATTATGGGTGTACCGGCGCCGTCGATTTTCGCGCCCATTTTGGTGAGCAGAGCCGCAAGGTCGGTCACCTCGGGCTCCAGCGCGGCGTTTTCAAGAACGGTTTGGCCTTCTGCCAGCGCCGCCGCTGTGAGCATGTTTTCCGTTCCCGTCACCGTGATTCTCGGGAAACGAAAGGTCACGCCGCGCAGGCGTTTCGAGCGCGCCTCCACGTAGCCGTGCTCGACGGTGATCTCCGTACCGAGGGTTTCGAGCCCCTGAATGTGCAGGTCGATCGGTCGGGCGCCGATGGCGCAACCGCCGGGCAAGGACACGCGGGCATAACCGAAGCGGGCAACGAGCGGGCCGAGTGTCAAAACCGAAGCACGCATCGTTTTCACCAGTTCGTAGGGTGCTTCCCCGTGCGACACCGTCTCTGCCTGGATCGTGACTTCACTCGGCGGGAGGTCGGGGCTTTCGACCCGGCAGCGCATGTGCGCGAGCAGCTTGGCCATCGTGATGATGTCGCGCACGCGGGGAATATTTAGCAACCGAACCGGTTCGGATGTCAGCAGAGCGGCGGCCATGGCCGGCAACGCGGCATTCTTTGCTCCGCTGATCGCGACCGTGCCTTCCAGCCTGCGCCCGCCCTCGATTTTGAACCGGTCCATGTCGCTATCCTCGACCTCTCGCCTTGACGCGCCGTCCCTTCGCTGATTCGAGAGCCTGTCGCAGGTTACCACCCGTTTCGCGGAGTGAACGCCGTGCAGCGGGGGCGCTCGCCCCTGTTTGAAGCATGACGAAGGCGATCGGGAGATTGTGTCCGGCCTGACGCAGGGCGTGTTCTGCCGCCGACGCATCCAAGCCCGCAGCCTCCTCCAGAATCTGCCTTCCGCGCCTCCGTAGTTTCTGATTCGTCATGGCCACGTAGAGCATCCAGTTCTCATAAACTCTGCCGAGTCCCACCATCGCGGAGGTGGAGAGCAGGTTCAGGACCATCTTCTGCGCCGTTCCGGCTTTGAGCCGCGTCGAGCCCCTAATCGCCTCCGGTCCAGTATCCGGCGCAATCGCGATGCGTGCCCGGCGCGCCAGAGGCGACCTCGGGTTCGCGGTCAAGCCCACCGTGATCGCACCCCGTCGCCGGGCCCGCTCCAACGCACCAAGTACATAGGGTGTGGTTCCACTCGCCGAGAGGCCCACGACCACGTCGAGGCGAGACAGGCCGGCGCGCGAAATGTCTCGTGCTCCATTCATCGCGGAATCTTCGGCGTCCTCCGAGGCGTGGCGCAACGCCCTGGCACCACCGGCGATGATTGCCTGGACCATCTTCGGCGGCGTTCCGAACGTCGGCGGGCATTCGACTGCGTCAAGGACCGCGAGGCGCCCGCTGGTTCCTGCCCCGATGTAGAAGAGCTTCCCCCCGGCGCGAAATGCCTTCAAGATAGCGTCGACGGCCCGGGCAATGTTCGGCAGCTCTCGCCGCACAGCGAACGCCACCGAGGCATCTTCGCGGTTCAGGACGCGCAAAATGTCGAGAGTCGATTTCCGATCGAGCCCGTGCGAGTCTCTATTTCGCCGCTCTGTCTCGATGGCGGGCCGTGTCATGAGTGCTCGAGACGACCGGCGGGATTGGCTCGGGCGGCCGGAGCCCCTAGAAGTGAGGACATCGTTCCCTTCGGAGCGCAACCCCGACCCCCTGACATCGTGTATGTATGAGGCAGCCAGTCGCTCCCGGTCTCGAAGAGCCCCCGGCGCCAGACTTGATTATAACGGCCTGGCGAGGGACCGAACGCGGCCTGCTGGGCATTCCAGGCGGGGGCTGTGCTGAGGCCGTTATCGTTCGGGCGCCCGTTCGCCAGCGAGTCCCAACGCCTGGAACACGACGTCGTGGAGCGCCGGCCGCACGTCGCGTATCTTTTCGTTGGCCCTGGTAGGATTCACACGGTTGGTAAGCAGAATGACGAATAGCCCCCGCTCCGGGTCAATCCAGAGCGAGGTGCCCGTGAAACCTAGTTGACCGAAGCTCCGCGACGAGAAATATTGTCCTGATGAGGAAGGCGCCGCCGGCACATCCCACCCGAGCGCGCGGGTTGAGTCGCCGACTGTCTCGCGCTCGGTGAACTCCGCAATCGTCGCGCGCGCAAGCAGTCGATGGTGCGCATAGGAGCCTCCGTTGAGGAGCATTTGCGCGAATGCGGCGATGTCGCCGGCGGTCGAGAACAGTCCGGCGTGGCCCGCGACGCCGCCCATGGCCCAGGCGTTTTCATCATGCACCTCGCCTTGGACCAAGCGCTTGCGATAGGTTCGATCGTTCTCGGTGGGGGCGATCCGCGCGCGCAGCCTTTCGGGCGGATTGAATAAGGATTCTTTCGCTCCGAGCGGCGTGAATATGAGCTCTTCGGCAAACTCATCGAGCGAATCGCCGGTCAGCCGCTCGACAATTCGACCGAGAAGAATGAACCCCAGATCGGAATACTCGATCTTCGTTCCCGGCTCGCGAGCGAGTGGAGCGGCCATCACCTGCGCTAGAACGGCGTCGTGGCCCCGGGCCTCTTTGTAAAACTCCTGTGTTCCCGGTAGCCCTGAATCGTGGAGGAGCAGCATCCGCACGGTTACACGCGCCCGCACCGAGGCCTCCGGATCGGATTTTGCTGCTGCGGCCCATTCGGGCAGATAGCGCACGACCGGAGCGTCGAGGTTGAGCTCACCCTGCTGGGCGAGCATCATCACGGCCGTCGTCGTGACGATGGGCTTCGTGAGTGAAGCCACGTCGTAGATTGTGTCCGCCCGGACTGCCGGG
>DATMRE010000077.1:0-2408 GCA_035566475.1 Verrucomicrobiia bacterium
GAATATCTCCGTGCGATTCCACACGTCCAGCCCGGTGTGTGCGTCGCGCCAGGGCAATAGCAATCAGAATTGTCGATGGTGCCGGCGGCCGGGCGAGCACCCCGCCGGCACGTGCCCTTAGACCTGCCTCACGGCTGCGTCCGCGTCTTCCGCGAGATCGCGCAAGAAGTCGAAGAATTCCTTCGGCTGCCCCATGAAGAGCCCGTCGGCTTTCAATGAGGCCACAGCGTCCATCGCTGCGCCCTTGGTCGCCGTCGGACGAATGATCGAGCAGAAGGGGAATTGCGAGCCGAGGAACGTGCACGGCTCCGGCATGATCAAGTTCGCTTGCGTCGCGGGGACCTGGAGAGCCGGCGAGCCGAGATCTGGAAACATGAGATCGCCGTCAGTGACCATCGGCGCGTTGCCCGCCTTGTCATGCCACGTCTGGAAATGCGAGGTCTCGGTCGGCCCGATGCTGAGGAGAATGCGTAACACCTCGAGATTGGTGACACGCTGCGCCAGCTTCGGATAGAGACTGCTGCCGCCCTGCTCGATGAACGCGAAGTGAAACCCAGCGGTATTCGCAATGGCCTGAACGTGATCGCTGATGGCCTTGGGATCGCCCAGCTCGGCCTCATTCCGCGGAATCGCGGTGTGCTGACCGGTGGCGAGACTGGGAATGAGTTGAGCAAAGGTCGCGCCGAGGTCCGGATTGTCGGAGCTTCGATATCGAAGCCACCAACTGGTATCGACCGACAATTGCATCAGATTCGTCAGCCGTCCAATCTGCTGCGCGCCGGGTGCCGTGCTGCTCGGCAGCTTCCGAAATTGGTCGAGATTGACGGTCGGCGCTCCTTTCGACGCCAGATAGGCTTCGATGAACGCCTGATGGCTGAACTCATCGTCCGTGTTGTCGGCGATGTATTGAGGCATGTCCATGTCGAGCACCTGGAGCGCGGCGACGTAGCCTGAGTTCGCCGCGTTGACGCCACCAAGCTCGTTGTACTGTTGCCACAAGTCGGTCTCGATTATTTCGAGGGCCGCGAGAAACCTCAGGATCGCAATGTCTCCGTGCGTGATCCCCGGACCTTCGTCTTCACGGTCATGTTCACGTTCACGCTCGCGTCGCGCTGCCAACACGGGCGATTGATTGAGGAGTACGCCGCCGCCGACGACGGCCACGCCAGCGGCAACTCCGCGCTCGAGAAATTTCCGGCGGCCGCTTCGATTCGTGGATGGGGCCTTGACCTGCTTCATGCGATCGCTCTCCTTTTTACTGACAGGTCGCGGCTCTTTTCTCACTGCCGAGATCGAACACTCGGTGTTCCTTCGAAATGTCGTTCCCTGTTCCTCGGCCTCGAGCGTAGTCTCTCGGCCTCGGGCACAAGCAGAGGCGAGCCCAGCGTTTCGCCCAATGAGCAACTCCGCTGCCGCGGCGCGCGTCAATGACGACCGCGACGACCGCGCGAATTCCATAGCGCTTGCACATCTTCCGCGGGTGTTGCGCCTTCGTGACTTACGAGAACGGTGAGCGATTACCGTGGCAGAAAATCGTCCGACAGCGAGGTGCTCGATCTGACGGGGTTCAGGCAGCTCAGCGAGTGCGATATGCTAAACTATCGATCTCTGGACGCTTAACCCGCGCGTCGCCCGCAACCTCCAACCCGCTCGCGCAAAAGCGCGATCTGGGGACCCCGGGAGTGGACCGACCGAGCCGTCCTGCTTTGCGCGTCGAAGCCGTATTCTGGCTATCGACGAGCTCTGTCGAACCGCCTGGCAGCCGCAGGATGGTGGACATTCAAAGAGCAGAGGAACTCATGGCACAGCGAACCCGCCCCACTCTCGCCAAACGACAACGGGAACAGGCTCGCATTGCAAAACAGAAGGACAAAGCCGCCCGCCGAGCCGAGCGCGCAAGACGAGAGCCTGGCGAAACCGCCCCTGATGGTGTGGACCCCGACATCGCGGATATCCGACCGGGCCCGCAGCCTCTCGCTGACTGGCAGGTAGAGGGTGACGAATAGGGACCATGTCGCAACGGCTCAGTGCGTTAAACCGTAGATGATGTAGTTGACGCCGAGCTTGTAGGCCTCGTTCGTCTCGTCGAAGGGTCGCAGCCCCCTCCCCGACCATTCCCAGTACTGGGAGATATCGGTATTGAAGTTGACGATCATCTGAAGATGTTTCTTCGGATCGTTGTGCTCGTAGATTCCCCGAAACACCGGCCGGCCGGAGTTGTACGCCTGCGGAAAGTTCTCGAGCGACTTGACCTCGAAGAACGAATGGAAGATCGGATCTGACGGATCCATGTCGAAAAACTGCGCCTCGGGGAGCACGCGCTTCATGTTCTCCTCGAACGGCTCCCACCCCGGGCTGCCGAAGTCACCCTTCACTTTGAAGTCGTCCACGATGACGAAGCCGCCCTT
>DATMRE010000078.1:0-6638 GCA_035566475.1 Verrucomicrobiia bacterium
CGCATGAATATGTACGAGCTTGTGAGCGTCCTCCGCGCCTCGGACCGGATCGTCTCCTCGCGCTATCATGCCATCGTCACGTCCATGCCGGCCGGAACGCCTTCGGCGGGCGTGACCATGGATGAGCGCATCCGCAACCTAATGCGCGAGCGCGGACACGAGCACCTCCTGATGAGCGTTGACGAACCCCAGCTCGGCGACAGAATTGCCGCGTCCCTGCACACGCTCGATGCCGAGGCCGAGGAAATCCGCGAAGCCATGGGCCGCACCGTCGCGCGAAATATTCAGCTGATGGCCCGCATGGGCGTGTACTTCGAACAGCAGGTGGCGCGGCAGTTTCCCGAGTTCCCGATACGCACCGGCGTTCTCGGCTGGGAGGAGTATCTCCCGCCGCTCAGCCGCTGCCTGCGCACGCTGCTCCGGGACCACAACGGAGTCGAGAGCTCGTGACGTTTCTCGAAGCCATTTTCGCGCGGCTCCAAGCATCGGCCGGCCGAGCGGTCCTGTGCGAAATCCGCGACGGCCGAGAGGTTTCGGTGACCGGCGGCGAAATGCTCGGGCTGGTCCAACGGGTGCGGGGCTTCCTGGCCGCACGAGGCCTCGAAAGAGGAGATCGCTGCGCCCTGATCGCGCCGAACAGCGTTCGCTGGGCGGCGATCGATCTGGCGATGATGGCGGAGGGCATCATCGTTGTCCCTCTCTACGCGCGACAGCCGCCGGCCGAACTCGCCGGCATGATGAAGGACTCAACTCCAGCCGAGGTATTCTGCTCGGACGCTTCGATGGCCGCCGGAATTCAAAATCAGTGGGACGCCGCTCCGCCCATCACGCTTCTCGATACCGTCTTCTCGGGCGAGGGGGACCCATCATCGGCCGGGCCGGTGCGTCACACTGATTCCGAAGCGGTCACCATCATCTACACTTCGGGCACTTCAGGCGAATCAAAAGGCGTGGTCCTGAACGCAGGGAATTTGAAGCACATCCTCGGATGCACGCACGCCGGGCTCGATCAGCTGATGGGCCCGCGAGAGGAACCAGATCGAATCTTTCACTACGCGCCGTTCTGCTTCGCGGCTTCCTCGATCCTCCTGCTGACGGCTCTTTCGCGCAATAGCGTCCTGGCGCTCTCGATGGACCTCTCGAGGCTCTCCGACGACCTGAAGCTTGCCCGACCGGACTACTTCCTGAATGTTCCCGCTCTCCTCGAACGGGTGCGAGCCAGAATCGAGGAGACGGTTCGAGCCAGGGGCGGCCTCGCCGCGCAAGTCTTTTCGCGTGCGCAGCGCGCGTATCTCGCTCGCCGAAACAAAGAAGGCGCACTCCTGGATATTCTCTGTCTCTACGTTGCGAACGCGGTCATGTTTGGGACGATTCGAAACAGCATCGGCCCGACGCTCAAAGCCCTGATTTGCGGGTCAGCACCCTTGGCCGTCGAGACGCAGCTTTTTTTCATGATGCTCGGTATTCCCGTGCTGCAGGTATACGGACTCACCGAAACGACGGGCATCTGCACGATGGACGACCCGCGCTCGATCGAGCCCGGGCGCGTCGGAGGGGCGATCTCCGGGGTCGAGATGACCCTCGACGGGAACGGAGAGATTCTCGTCCGCGGCCCGAATGTTTTCGCCGGGTACTGGCAGCGGCCCGATGAGACGGCAAGAGCGCTCGACGGCGGATGGTTGCACACGGGCGATCAAGGCGAAGTAGACGCGCGCGGCAGTTGGCGCATCACCGGGCGCCTGAAGAATCTGATTATTCTGAGCTCGGGACATAACATCGCGCCCGAACCGCTCGAGCAAGCGCTCCTGGCGGGCCTTCCGGAGGCCGAGCAGGTGGTTCTGCTCGGCAATCAACGCAGCTTTCTCGCAGCTCTGGTCACCGCCCGGGGCAAGGGCGGCTTCGATCACGGGCGCATTCAATCCGCGATTGAAGCGCTCAATCACGGGCTGCCGCACTACAAGCGGGTCCGCGCTTTTCACCTTGTGCCCGAGCCCTTCACCATCGAAAATGGCCTGCTGACAACGAATGGAAAGCTCAAACGCGAAGCGATCGCCGCGCGGTTTGCTTCCGCGATCGAGCAGCTCTACCAGAAGAAATCGGCATGAAGAGTTTTCACGGCGAGACCCTTTCCTGGGGCGTGGCGGACGGCACGATTGAGCTTGTGCTCGATCGCGCGCCATGCAATGAAATCGGCTCGGCCATGCTCGTCGAGCTTGAGCATTTTACCGACGAGCTGCGATCGTTAGAACCAGACGCTCACGCCCTGATCATTTCCAGCGCGCGCCCGGAGGGTTTTTCAGCCGGCGCGGACCTGCGAGAGCTTTACCGCCTCCTTCACGGGTCGCCGCCGGCTCAATCCATTGCGGATGCGCGCAATTTTCTTGAGCGAATCCACCGGGTGATGAACATCCTCGATACGGCTCCTCTTGCGACGATTGCCGCCGTCCACGGTGTCACATTCGGAGGCGGGTTCGAGCTTGCACTCACCTGCGATTTGATCATCGCCGACAAAACGACGCGGTTTTGCTTTCCCGAGCTGCGGCTCGGGCTGATCCCAGGATTCGGCGGAATCCCGCGGCTCAAACGTGACCTGGGCAATGCCGTCGTGCGGGATTTGCTCCTGACGGGGCGCAGCATCAATGCCGCAAAAGCTCAGTCGGTCGGGCTCATCAGTCAGCTAACAGCCGAAGGTGGCGCCTTAGGCGTGGCCCGCGCGACCTCGCTGCAGCTCGGGAAATTCGACCGTGAAACCTCCCTTGCCGCCAAGCGTTTTATCAAGCCGATCCCCTACGAGGAGCTGCGCCGCGAGATCGAGATCTTCTGCGAACTGCTCGCGCGGCCGGCAGTTGAGCGAGGGCTGCGCAAATTCGTCGAGAGCACCGATGCCCTTCCCTATTTGCCCTAGACGCAGGAGCGGTGTCGGGACCTCATTCGGCGGCCGAGGCCAGGTTCGTTGGATCCTCGAACGCTGCCCGACTATAATCGGGACTCGCCCATCTCGTGCTGATTTCTGCCGCAGGCGCACCGATCGCCTCGGTCACCGTCGAGGCGCCTCGAGCTCGAGAGAGCGAACCAGGAAGACCGGGAGAGTATTGGGTAGAACCGCATGAACACGCCAGAAGGGACGCTCGATGCAATACTGAACCTTGCCGCCCTCACGTTCAAGGTGCCGCGGGAAGAGCTCGGCCCCGACGATGATTTTTTCCAGAAGCTCGGCATCAACAGCCTCGAGACCCTCGACCTGCTCACGAGACTCGAGCAGCACTTCCACATCGAGCTGCCCGATTACGAGCTCCAGGGCGTCAGCGACTTTCGCACGCTGGCAGAGCGCATCCAGTCGCGCCTTTAATGCTCGACCTCCGCAAATACAATGGTCTCGGAGAAGCGCTAGGCGCGGCAATCGACTGCTGGCCCGATGAGATCTGCCTGATCGAGGCGGACCGCGATCGTGAACGGGTCCGGCTCACCTACCGCCAGTTCCGGGAAGCCGCCCTCCCTCTCGCTCGCGCGCTCCAGAGCGCAGGTTTCAAGAACGGTACGCGCGCCGCAATCATCATGACCAATCAGTCAAAATGGCTGATTTCGGCTTACGGGATTTTCTTCTGCGGGGGCGTTCTGGTGCCGCTTGACTACAAGCTCACAGCGGCCGAACAGATGAAGCTCCTCGCGCACTCGAAGGCGGAATTCCTCATCATCGAATATCATCTCTGGAGGGCCATCCGGCAGGACACGGGCTTCGCGGATTTGGCAGTACCCGTCGTTCTGGTCGCCGAAGCACCCGCCGGCGCCGATCTTTCGGGAGCAAAGCGCTTTGAGGAGTTCCGGGAGCCTCACGAGCCCGCTTTTTCTCCGCGCCGCCCCCGGGATGCTGCCTCGATCGTTTATTCCTCCGGCACCGGCGGACGGCCGAAGGGCTGCGTTCTGACGCACGAGAATTATCTTGAGCAGTGCATGGCACTCACGACGCTGGTTTCCTTTTCGCCCGGCGTGCGCTACCTGAGCATCCTGCCGACAAACCACGCAATCGATTTCATGGCCGGATTTATTGGGCCCTTCACGTGCGGCGCCGCTGTGGTCCACCTGCGCACGCTGCGGCCGGAATACATACGCGAGGCGTTCACGCGCTACAAGATTACCTACATGACGGTTGTACCGCTGGTCTTGAAGAACCTGGAACGCGGCTTGCGGGAGCGCCTCGAGGCGCTCCCGCGTTTCCGACGCCGGGTACTCAACGCGCTCATCGGCCTGAACCGCGCCTTCACACGCGAGCGGCCCAACCTGACGGTCAGCCGGGTACTGCTCCGGCAAGTTCACCAGTCGTTCGGCGGGGAATTGCGGGCTCTGTTTGTCGGCGGGGCATTCAGCGAACCTCGGACACTCCAGTTCTTCTACGATCTCGGAATTCCCGTAGGGAACGGTTATGGCTGCACGGAGGCTTCGACCGTGATCACCTTGAATGATTTCAGACCGTTTCGGTCCGACACGGTCGGACGACCGCTGCCGGGCATCGAAATCGAAATCGCCAATCCGGATGGTGAGGGAATCGGGGAAGTGGCTGTCCGCGGCAAAACCGTCATGTCGCACTATCTGGACGATCCCGACATGACCGCCGAAACGATCGTCGATGGATGGCTGATGACCGGGGATCTTGGCCGAATCGACCCGACCGGCCATTTGCAACTTGTGGGCAGAAAGAAAAACATGATTGTCACCGAGGAAGGTAAGAATATCTTCCCCGAGGACATCGAAGCCGCCTTCGAGGGCCTGGCGGTGAAGGAATACTGCGTCTTCGCAGCCAACTATCTCTGGCCCCTTCGGTCGATGGTCAGAGAGGGACTCGTCCTCGTTCTGCATCCCGAGCCGGGTCAGGCGGTCACCGCCGATCTGGCTCGGAAGGTTGCGGAACGAAACCGGCGGCTATTGAATTACAAGCGCATCAGCGGCTATCTCGTCTGGGAGGCCGACTTTCCTCTGACCGCGTCGCTCAAAATCAAGCGCGGCGAATTGGCCGAGCAAATCCGGAAGAGCCTCGGCCGCGAGTGCGTGGTGCCGATATGAAATCCGAGCTCTCCTCATCTCTGGAGGCTTCTCCGCTGTGACCGAGCGCTTTTTCGCGGTCGTCAACCCGGCCGCAGGTGGCGGGCGCTGCGGCAAGCTTGCCGGGGCGGCACTCGATCGGCTGCGGCAATTGGACATCGATCTCGAAGTTGCCGTGACGAGCTATCCGGGAGAGGCCACGAAGCTCGCTCGCGGCGCGCGCGAGCGGGGCTTCCGGAATTTCATCGCGGTTGGCGGCGACGGCACTTCGTATGAAATCGTGAACGGTCTCTTCCCCCAGACCGGGACCGGCGGGCGTGCGGCACTCGGTTTCCTGCCTCTCGGGACGGGAAACTCCTTCTTGCGAGATTTCACCTCCCGCGGCATCGAGCACACGATCGAGGCGATCAAGAACGGCGCACGGCGCTCTTGCGACGTCATTCGCCTTCGCGAAGCGAGGGGCGAACTGTACTTTCTGAATCTGCTCAGCCTCGGATTTCCAGCCGACGTCGGCGAGATCACCACCCGGCGCTTCAAGCGCTGGGGCGAGCTCGGTTACGTTCTTGGCGTCGTCAGACGGGTTGCCCGGCTTGAACACCGAGCCTTCCCACATCGGCTGAACGGGACCGGAGAATGGGACCGAAGGCCCTGCTTGTTCCTCACCTTCAGCAACAGCAAATTTACCGGAGGGAAAATGATGATCGCGCCGAAGGCCGAGCCGTCGGACGGGCAGATCGAGTACGTTCGCTGGGGACCGGTCGGGCGCCTCGAACTGCTTTGGACTCTTCCGCGGCTGTTTACCGGCACCCACCTGGAGCACCCGCTGGCCTCGCGGGCCTCGGCCGAACGGATCGATCTCGAGCTCGAAGGGCCGGTCAATGTGATGGTAGATGGAGAAATTCTTCGCCTCGAGTGCCGCTCGCTGGAAATTCTTCCCGGGGTGCTGGACGCCATCGTATGAGGAATGCCTGGCTCGCGGCACGCGCGCTCCTGCTGTGGACGGCGAGCGGGATCCATTTCGCCGTGGTCTCAAGCTTTCTCATCCTTCTTAGAATGTTCATCGACCCGCGGAAGAACGATTGGCCGCAGCGCGTCTTCTTCCGCAATATTCTGCGTCTGGCGGGGGTGAAATTCGAAGTTCAACGGGCTCCAGGTTTTGATGCCCAGAGGACGAGCATCTTTGTCTCGAATCATGTGAACATCTTCGATCCCTTCGTCATTTACTCGGCAATTCCGCAGTTCGTGCGAGGGTTCGAGCTCGAGTCGCACTTCAAGATTCCAATCTATGGCTGGATGATGGGCCGTTTCGGAAATATTGCCGTGCCCGATGCCCCCGGCCGCAAAGGCCTGGAAGTCATGATCCGGCGAACCAGGGCGGCGCTCGATTCCGGGGTCAGCCTGATCGCCTTTCCCGAAGGTTCACGAACGCGCGACGGGCGCGTGCAGCCCTTCAAGAAAGGCATTTTCAGCCTGGCGCAGAAATTCGGAGTGCCGATTGTGCCGATCAGCATCGTCGGCTCGTACGAGTTTTTCCAGACGGGCCACTGGATGCTGAGCCCGAGTACAATCAAGGTCTATTTGCATGACACGATCGACACCTC
>DATMRE010000079.1:0-14769 GCA_035566475.1 Verrucomicrobiia bacterium
TGCAAAAGGCCTACACCGGCGAGAACCCCGCGCCGGCCGCAGCGTCGAACACGGCTCCCGCGCAAGCGCCCAAGGCTGCGGCAGACGCCGGATCAGATAAGCCAGTCCTCAAGAAGCGCGTTGACTAGTGAGGGCCTTTGCCCGGGTGATCGAGTGCGGGGTTCTTCTTCATTCTTTACAAGCGCTCGATCTTGACGAGAGTCAACTCCGCCGCCTCCCCCACCGGAGGAACGGATCGGGACTGCGATTCGAGATGGCCAACCGCTCGATCGGGGCATGCTCCGGCGCCTGAACACTGCGAAAGAAAGGTTCCTCGGCGGATCATACGGCGCGGACGTCGTTCCAGTTGACTGCGCCAGGAACTGTAGCGGGCAGGAGCCGGGGATCTCTGCTGTCGCTTCTCGGCTCGGCCGACCTCCCGTCGGGCCGCACGCGGGACGATGTCCTCAATTAGAGCACACCCCAATTGCTGCATATATTCAGAGGCCACCGGACACCACAGCGCTTCGGGACCGGGGGATTGGCCCAAGCGGCTTCTCGTCATTTCTCGCCGCCGCCCGCCCCCTGAACGTTTGCCCTTATTCGCCGCCAAACCTTCCTGAATGTTTCGAGCGCCTCCTCATCGATCAGCACCAGGTAGATCTTTTCGAGCGAAGTTTCGCGCTTCAAGTGCTCAACCGCCTCTGTGAGCATGACTTCGGCACATTCTTCCATCGGGAAACCAGCAATGCCTGTGCCGACAGCGGGAAAGGCAATCGTCTTCAGGTCCTTCTGCGCTGCCAGGCGAAGCGAATGAGCGGTCGAACTACGCAGCGCCTGTCGCGTCGTTCGCCCTCCGAGCTGCATGCTAGCCGCGTGAATCACGTATCGTGCCTTGAGCCGTCCGGCGCGAGTGATGGCCGCCCCACCGATCGGGATGCTCCCAATGGCGTTGCTTTCCTCTTGAATGACCTGTCCTCCCTTGCGGAGAATTGCGCCAGCCACACCACCGCCGTGCTGAAGATCGTTGTTCGCTGCGTTCACGATGGCGTCGGTTTCCATCTCTGTCAGATCGCCCTTCATCAAGACAATTTTGCCGCTGATCTCCATCGCGATCTCCTGGATTGTGGCCCTGCTCCGGCGGGACGCCTACAATCTGGCCATTCCCTTCTCGTCGAATCCGATGACCACGCGGCCGCCGGCTACGACCACGGGCCGCCGAATCAAGTTCGGCTCTCGGGCCATCAAGCGGATGGCCTCTGTGCGCGAGGGCGGATTCTCCTTCATGTTCTTGTCGCGGTAGAGCTCGTTGCGCGTATTCAGGAATTCCGTGTAGTCCCGCCTGCCGATCAATTTCTCGAGCTCCGCCGCGCTCAGCCGCTCTCTTGCCAGATCACGGAAATAGAGCTGGAACCCGCGCTTCTCCATGAAGTTCCGTGCCTTGCGGCAGGTGCTGCACGTCGGCTTGTGGAGGAATTGAGCTGTCTTCAGAGGCTTTCCCGCCCGGCTTGCCGGCTTTCTCTTCCCTTTTGCAGTTGCCATCGGTTGACTCCTAATTGAGATCGCGGGCGGGAAGCAGAGATCCATCCCGAGTACCCGCTGATCGGTTCGGTCGGCGGCAGGCCGGTCGGGCCCGTTCGAGAGCCCGCGGCGGCAACGACCGTGCGGACAAAATAGCACGATTTTGCCGCGCCCCGTCGAGCGCGGCGGGTTTGCGGGGTACCCGCTATGAAATCAACACCCTCGATCCGCGAAGCATCCTGTTCCCTTTTTTTCATCCATGTCCACAGATAGAAACTGCTCGCCCGATGCAAACCGACCCGCCACGTTAGCCGGCGCGAAACCCGATCGCTCGGTCGATCTGCTTGGGCGTCAGTATCCAAAATCCGCGGGTCGAGAAAATGCGTGTTCTCTCACGGATAACCGTTCGATTCGGCTCGGTCCGAGGCGCTTCATATATTCCCGTCTGCCGGGAACTTCGAGGATCCATCTTGCCAGCCAGCCTTCAAAGTCCCCTAGCTTGCGAGTCTGTTCGTGGTATTCAGCGAAAAACGCGTGGTCCCGGCCGTAGTAACCCTGAACCGGCGAGGGGTGCGCTCCCCAAGGTTCATTCACGACAGCGGCAACCAAAAAGCCCGGAATCAAGGTGCGATTGGGGTCCGAAGCAATCACGCTTGGCTCGACGATTTCCTCCGTCACGACGATAACCTTCCGCGCCGCTCGCGCGCCGTCCACCGCGACTCCTAGGCTCCCCCACTTGTGCGCGTTCCCGAAGGCGTCCGCCCGCTGGACTTGCAGAATCGCGATATCCGGCCGCAGGGAGCGCACGGCTACGAGTTTTTCTTCGCTCACGGGCGATCGGAACTCGCGCAGGTTGCCGTTCTTCTTCAGCAAATCGCTGCCGAGCGTCGCGTATGTCGGGAGAAAAGGGACTCCGAGCGCAGCCGCGTGCAGGGCCAGCGCCATCGTAAGATTCGAATAGTCCACCACGTCGATCGGGCGCGGAATCCCGCTCTCGACCGCCCGCCGGAAACAATATCCAAGGCCCGCGGAGGCGTTTCCCACCCACGCAGCCATGACGCGCGAGACGCAGCCAGCGCCGATCAGCTGGTCAAACAAAATGTCGGAGATCGGCCCGATCAGCGTCAAGTCGCGCCGCCCTTGGCGAATCAGCTCGTGTCCGGCCGCAAACGGGATCATTTGCTCAAGCTCGGCACCGAGCAACACCGTCGAGCCGGACCGCACGTGGCGCTCGATTGCTTCCTGCATGGTCATCAATTTGGATTCAGCGCTCATCTGAGCGAGTCCAGAAATGGTGGGGGTCAAACTCGCGGATCACGGCAAGCTCTTGGCCGCTCGGCGGGATCGTTTCGACAAGCTCATCGGCGACGCGAAGTGTCCAGCCCGTATTTGCGAGCACTTGCTCGACGCTCACGCCCGGATGCAGGGAGGCAAGATACGCTTCGCCGTCGCTGCCAAAACGCAGTACACCAAGCGTTGTGATGACAGCCGACGGACCCGATCCCTCCGGCAACCCCTGGGCGCGGCGCCAGCCGTTCCCGGTGCCGTAACCGGGCGACGTGACGTAGTCGACGCGCTCGCAAAGCCGGCTGCGGTCGTGCACGAGAAGCACGACCGTCCTGCGCGCGAGGCAGGCGATATCACACGCTCCGCCGGAGCCGGGCAGCCGTCGCAGCTCGCCGTCCCGGCGGCCCCAGGTTGTGTTCAGGTTTCCGAAGCGGTCCAGCTCGGCGGCCCCGAGGAATCCGACATCGACGCGGCCCTGCTGGAGCAGTCCCATGACATCGAGCATCTGCCCGCATTGCGTCGCCCCGCAAAGATTCGCCGGGTCGCCCATGGTGTAGAGCATTTCGGTCGAAGGCGTTTGGCGAATCGTGCCGTTCTCATAAAGCGCGATCGAGCGTGGTGCATGCGTACGGCGGGCGACTAGGAAGGCGAGCATCGGCAGGCGCATGCCTACGAAGACTAGCTCCCCATCGGCGATTTCCCGTGCAGCCGCGGTGACCATGAGTTCACCCGGGCTGTAGAGTGCGACTGGCAATGTCATTTCCCACAAGGCACGGCACGACGAACGCCCCGCGAATTCTGCTGGCGGGCGTTGCCGCGCATTCATGACCCGCGTTCGCCTCCGGCCCGAAACCTGTTCTCGGTTTCGGCTTCAGAATCCCGCGCGATCCGACAAAATGATCGTCCCGAAGGGATACCCCGGCGAGAAAGATATGGGAACCACGGCAGACGCCGCAGGGCACGGCGCGAGCCCCATGTCAGTGGCCGCGGAAAATCGGTTTGCGCTTCTCGAAGAACGCCGCCAAACCCTCTGCGCAATCCTCGGAAAGGAAACAATGAGTCTGCAGCCGGATCTCTTCATCGAGCGTTTGCTCGAGCTCTTTGTGCATTTCGCTGATCATCGTGCGCTTCACGTCGCGATACGCAAGGGGCGGTCCCGTCGAAAGGCGTAGCGCCAGCTTCCGGGCTTCCGCCTCGAATTTGTCCGGGGGGCTCACGTGGCAGACGATGCCGATGCGGCAGGCCTCGGCCGCCGAAAGCGTCTCGGCCGCATAAAACAGCTCCGAGGCGCGCGCCAATCCAACCAGCCGCGGCAAGAAAAACGTTGCGCCGAAATCGGGGTACAAGCCGACCTGGGCGAACGACTGTGCGAAACTCGCCTGCTCGGAAGCAAATCTCAGGTCGCAAGCAAGAGCGATACTCATCCCCGCTCCGGCCGCCGGGCCATTGACGGCCGCCAGCACAAGCTTCGGCATCGTGGCGATCGCCAGGCAGATTTCCTTCCCCGCGACCAGGAGCGTCTTGAATTCGCCAACGGCACGGCGCTTCCGCGCATCTCGGATCAGGTCGAGGTCTCCTCCCGCGCAAAAAGCCCTGCCCTCGCCCGTCAACATCACGGCGTGTACCGTCTTGTCTTCGGAGACCCGAAGCAGCGCTTGCACGAGCGCCTGGCACATCTCGAGGTTGAGCGCGTTGAGCTTGTCCGGGCGGTTCAGGCGCAGCGTGGCGACTGCGCCCGTACGCTCCTCGAGCACCAGCTGGCTTCCGAGCTGTGGCTGTGTGACTCCCATGGGCGATCGAAGCCTTCCTAGTCCTTAAGACTCTTCAAAAGTGCGGCCAGCTTCTTGAAATACCGCGTCTTTACCCCTCGTTCGGTGCCCCCGTTCAGCCCGCTCGTCGAAGGCAGGACGAACACTTGCGCGCCGTAGAGGGTTTCTTTCTGCAAGCCGAGCTTGCAGGGGCGGCCCGTGAATTTTTCGTACGTGATCTTGCCATTGAAGGCGATCACCCGCGGCCGTAACTCCTCGAGCTTCTGCGCCAGCAGGACACGGCCCTCGGCAAATTCCTGCCGTTCGATTTCGTCAATTCCGCGCGTCGGGCGCTTCACAAGATCGGTCATGCCGATCCCAAACTCCAGCATCCGGCGGTCGTCTTCGTAACCAAGGGGTTCCGGAATGACCCCCGATTCGTACATGATCGGCCAGAACTGATTGCCGCGCCCGGCGTAGTAGTGCCCGACGCGGGCCGACCGGTCGCCCGGATTCGCGCCGACCAGAACCATCTTCATTCCCTTGCGAAGATAATCGGGCAGTGTTCTCATAAAACACCCTTGATTCGCCAAGCTTTCTGCAAAAAGATTGGATCGAACTTCATTCGAGAACGAGAATACTTGCGCAGCCCAGTGGTGTCAACGGACGCGGCCGGCCGTCATTCGCAACAGGACCCCGCGGGTCCCACTTTGCCGCTGATGAGCGCCGTCTTGAGATCGTCCAAAAGCGTCTCCTCCCCTGGGGGGGTGCTGACCGACTACGAAACTGTGCTACCCTTCCGTATGGAAAAATCCGCCATGAGTCCGTCCAAATTGGATCCGGTGCAGCCGCGACCTCTTCCCTCGCAGGTCGTGAAGGATGACGAGCCGGTCCTGGTTGCGGCCGCGAAATCGGGTGACATCCCCGCCTTCGAAACACTGGTCAGCCGCTACGACCGGAAGATATTCCGTCTCACTCAGAACATCACCCAAAACCGCGAGGACGCCGAGGACGCCATGCAGGAGGCCTTCCTGAAGGCGTTCGAGCACCTGGGCGAGTTCCAGGGCAATTCACGCTTCTATACCTGGCTGGTACGCATTGCCGTGAACCAAGCGCTGATGAAGCTCCGCAGGCGCCGCTCGAATCAGGTGTCTCTCGACGAGGAAGTGGACACGGGCGAGGACATGATACCGCGCGAGGTGGAGGACTGGGGACCTTCGCCCGAACAGCGCTACGAACAAACCGAACTCGCCGCCATACTCTCGGGCGTGATCGGGGAACTCGATCCACCTTTTCGAATCGTTTTCCAGTTGCGCGACATCGAAGAATTATCTACCGAGGAGACGGCTGAAGTTCTTGGGCTTTCGGTTCCGGCGGTGAAATCGCGGCTCTTGCGTGCGCGGCTGAAGCTGCGCCAGAGGCTAAATCGGTATTTTCGGCGGGGAGGAAATTCGTGAAGTGCAAAACGATGATTACCGAACTCGCGGACTATCTCGATGAGGCGACCGATCCCGCCCTGCGCACCGAGATTGAAGAGCACCTCGTGAAGTGCAAGGATTGCCGGGTCGTCGTCGATACCTGCAAGAAAACAATCCAGATTTACTGCAATTCGGAACCTTCACCCCTGTCTGAGGACACCCGCCAGCGGCTGTACATCGCGCTTGAAAGAAAGCTGCGCCGCGCTCAAGCCTAAATGCTCCGCCCCAGTGCGGAGCGCACTTCCTTCTGCCACATCGGAATCTCTCGGCCCATTTGTCGCTGGCGCGCGAGTTCGTAGATTCGGCCGGCGATGACGATATCCTCGGTAGCGACTCCATTCGATTTGAACAGCGTGATCTGGCCCGGGCCTGTGCGGCCGGGAGCCCGCCCGGATATGACGTCTGCGAGATCGCGAACGGTCTGCCATCGCGATGTCTCGCGACCGAAGGCTTGGATCAGGTCTCCGGCTTCGAGCTTCGATTGCTCCGAGGAGTCTGCCACGATCACATCGCAGAGGCGGACAGCCGCGGTGTCCAGTTCGCGCTTTTGGGGAAAATTCGCTCCGATGGCGTTGATGTGCACTCCAGCGCCGAGCCATGGGCCTTCGACGACCGGATCTGTCGATGTCGTTGAAGTAATCAGGATCTCCGCGTCCCGGACCGCCTCTTCGGCAGACGAGACGGGTTCGACAGGGACGCCGAGGCGTTCCTCCATCTCCTTGGCGAACCCTTCGCGGCGTTCCTCGTCACGGCCAAAGGCGCGGATGCGCTCGAGCCGCCGGACCAGTGCGACCGCCTCCAGTTGCGTGCGAGCCTGCAATCCCGTGCCAATAATGCCCACTTTGCGGGCGTCTTCCCGCGCCAGCACGCGCGTGGCAACGCCGCTCGCAGCGCCGGTGCGCATCTGGCCAAGACGATCCGCTTCAATCAACGCCACCATTTCACCCGATTCTGCCTGGAACAATGGCACGAGGAAGCGGGCTCCTTCGTGCGAAATCGAGTAGATCTTCAGGCCCAGGTAGCCGCCGGCAATATCCGCTGCGGCCATGTAATTCAGGACGGTCTTTCCAGGGACACGCAGCCTCTGGCGGCAATGGAGAATGGCGGTACCATCGACCAACCGCCGAAAGGAACTCTCGACCGCTTCGAGTGCCAGAGGCATGGTCAAAATCGTTTTGACGTCCGCTTCAGTCAGCAGCAATGGCATCTCGCCCTCCCGAAGTGCAAGTTGATTCCTCAGACAAGGAATATCAGAAGTTGATGCGATAGCGAAGCACGCGCGCCGCCGCGTCATCCAAAACGAGAAGCTCCCCATGAGGATTGACTGCCAGTGCCGGCGCGAATCGAGATCCCTGGCCAAGCTCCGGCGCAAGATCAATGTCGGGTTCCGGCTTCCCATCGATCGTCCAAACATGGAGCAGGTGTCCGTCAACGTCCATCACGAAGATGAGCTTGTTCGAAACCGCGAATTCTTCGCTCAGCTTCCGGTCAACCCCGTCCGTGGTCGCGCTGATCTCGGAAACAAGCTGCCCCTCGCTCGTGAATCGCATGACCCGACCGCCGCCCGGGTCGACGACATAGAGAGAACCATCCCGACCCAAGGCGATGGCGCCTGCGCGGCTCTTTGAGCCGCCGCCCGGTAGCTGCCAGGTGTGCGCCAGCCGAAATCGCTGCGTGAACCTGAAAACCTTGCCTGCGCCCGCATCGAGCACGTAGACCAATCCGCCGTCGTCGACCGCCACGCTGAGCACGTTCTCAGCATTGGGACGTGCCGCCAATCGAACCACGTGGTAACGGTCGCCATTCGGGAGGAAAACGAAGACGCTGGCGCGAACCGGATCGGTTACATACATCGCACCCCCGCTGTCCACGGTGATCGACTGCGGGTGATTCAGCTGGGCATCCTGGAAGGTAAGCAGCGGGGTGCCCCGCGGGCCGAATTTGTGAATGAAGTGGCTTCCGACGTCAGTCACGTACGAGTTGCCGAGTGCGTCAACGGCGATACCCGCCGGTTTGTCCAGTTGCCCGGGGTCGGCCCCCTTCGATCCCCATGCGCCGATGTATTGGAGTGAAGGCGGCGCCGGCCCCTCCGATTGCGCCTCGGCCTGCATATTCGGATGCGCACAACCGAACGCGAGTGAAACCAGCACCGGGGAAAGAAAGAGCGCCGTTGTCAGTGAGATTCGCTCAAGCATAGAACATCCGATCTTTGCCGCCCCCGCTCCTGCGCGGGAGAAAAAACGAGCGATGGTCAGGCGTATTCTCAGCGCGGGTGTTTTCGAGCCGAGCGGGCCGCGCCGGATTGCTTCACTCGCCTGACGATGGTTTGCCGCATGAGATAGACCCTGTTTTCAGCCGTTGCGTTGCTCCGGTCCTCGAACGCGAACCTGACATCGCCGCCAGCCGCCTGCGTCAGCAAGACCGGCAATTTTCCGCAGACGTCGCTTTCGAGAAAGGCGGTCTCATAGCGCTGCCTTTTGATACTCCAAGTGAACACGCGCATCAGCGTGAAGTCGCACGCCTCCGCCTCGGAACCCCGATTCCCGACCACCAGATACTGCGGCTTCGGCTTGCCCGAGGCATCGGTCGCCTGGTTCAACACAAACCATGCCGTGATGTGGATGCCAGCCGAACTGGCGTAGTCCGGCAGTGGCGAAGGAACGTCGAGTTCAATGAACCGACCGAGCATCCAGCCGGTCGACAGGGACTGGTCAGCCAGATGCGCGCGCACGTGCCACCAATCCTCTCTCTTGGCTTCGCCGCGGTCGGCGGAGGCCGCGCCCTCGGCGGCCGCAGGAACCTCGACCGCCTCGCGTTCGAACAACTCGAGCGGAACATCCTTGTCCAGCTGGCGAATGCGCGGGGAGTCGCGGCCGGGCTCGAGGTGCAAATTGCTCAATACTCTGGTGTGTCCGCGAGCCTCGATGGGCAGCACGGCTGCCTTCGCTTCAAGGTCCTTGGTCCTCTGCCAAAATTCCGGAGAAAGCAAATCGCGTCCGCTGGCCCAGCCGGTGACGCCGGCAGCGGTTCGGACCTGCACCTGATCGTCGAAGCGATTCAAGACATCCAGACGATCGCCAAAATTCACCTTCGCCACAGGTTCACGTATCTGCGCCGTCGTGCTCCATAGGACCAGTTGACGGCTCCCGGCATAAGCCACTGCCAGGGGAGGTCTTGCATGGTGAAAGCGCAGGTAGGCGATGCCGGAAATCACCAGAACCAGCAGAAACCCGACCAGAACCTTGCGCATCAGAGCCACGTTCCAAAAGGGATGACCAATGCTTCGGTGCCAATCGAGACACAAATCGTGGGCGGGCTTCCCGTCATAGCGTAAGTTGCTCCGCAGTAAACAGAGATTCTACACCAACGAGCGAAGCCTGCTTTGGACTGCCGCAGAAAATTATCGTCGATGTGTCGCAAGAGATGAAGCGCGGCGGACTTGTGTTACAATCCGCGCCGCGCTCGGCGGGCGCGAGGCGGTGCCGCTGACCGGAGCATCCTGATGCAGGGCCTCGAGAAGCTGAAGCCGCTGGCGCTCTTGCTCTTGCGCCTGGCGCTGGGCGTGATCTTCATATTCCATGGGTATCCCAAGCTGTTCACCCACACGCGCGAAATGATGCAATTCTTTGTGCGCTTCGGCTTGCCGGGATACTTTGTCTACCTCTCGGGGATTCTCGAGCTGTTCGGGGGCATCCTATTGATCGCGGGGCTGTTCGCACGAATCGTGGGATTGCTCCTCGCAGGGGAGATGGCGGTGGCGCTTTGGAGAGTTCACGGGCTCTTCTCGAAGCCTCTCGAGGTTAACAATTACGAACTCCCGCTGGCGGTTGCCGTCGGGGCCTTCGCCATCGCAACCATGGGAGCGGGGCTCATCTCGCTTGATTATCCCATCTACCGGGAAGGTGCCAGGTCCTCCCGCAAGCTGAGAAACTAGGACCGCATCCCCCGGCGGAAGCCTCGTTAGGCCGCCTGAGGGGAACGGGGCGCAGCCGAGTGCGACTCGCTCGCGACAGCCGCAGGCACCGGGGCCTGGGGCATGATGAGCCAGCACACAAGGTAACCCATGAGAGCGGGGAAAATCGGAAACGGAATAAAGATCAGCAGCACCCAGATCAGCCGTACGAGCGTCGAATCGATTTCGAGATACTCCGCGATACCGCCGCACACACCGGCGACCTTGCGGTCGATCGAAGACCGCATCAGCCGCTTGTAAGCGCGCTGCTGGCCGGCTGGCGAGACAGTCTGCCTCGCGCCGCAGAAGTAGCAGAAATTCGAATAGTCAGCGAGATCCCTCCGGCAATTTGTACAGATCATGTCTCATCCTTCCCCGCCGGCAGCCAGGGGCTGCCAGCGCCAATCTAAGATACGACGCGAGGTCTCAGAATGTTTCCCGCCGGTCGCCTTGATCCCGGAGAGTTCGAGTGCTCGCGGCTTCCATCGCCGGGAGGCTACCGAGGCGATCGACGGGATCAGTAGTTGATTAGATCCCGAACTGCGTGAACGATGTCCTCGGTCTGCGGCAAGATTACGTCCTCGAGACT
Organism: Verrucomicrobiia bacterium; assembly: GCA_035566475.1. Classification (GTDB taxonomy): domain Bacteria; phylum Acidobacteriota; class Terriglobia; order Acidiferrales; family UBA7541; genus Palsa-295. The sequence goes on from DATMRE010000079.1 coordinate 10,555, forward strand.
CGGTTGATAGGCGCAGAATGTGTCGGTCGCGGCTACGCGGCGAACAGGAGCGTCTAATTCACCGAACAATTCGTCTCCGATGCGGGCAGCGATCTCCGCGCCATAGCCCCAGGAACGCGAATCCTCGTACGCGACGATGGCGCGATTCGTCTTGCGGACACTTGCGGCGATGGTCTCCCAGTCGTAGGGACTTAGCGTTCGGAGATCGATGATTTCAGTCGAAATGCCCTCGCGCCCGAGTGCGGCCGCGGCAATTTCGGCGCGGTGCACAACCGCTCCGTACGTAATGATGCTGACGCCAGATCCCTCACGCACGATACGCGCCTTGCCGAACGGAACGGTGAAATCTGCGCCCGGGTACGACGTGCGGTTGTACGGTTGCCGATACAGATGTTTGTGCTCGAGGAACAGCACGGGGTCATCGGAGCGTATCGCGGTGCGCAACAATCCGCAGAGGTCGAGCGCGGTCGAAGGCATGACGACTCGCAAGCCGGGAATATGGGTGAAGGCGACCTCCCCGCACTGGCTGTGATAAATGGCTCCGCCCGTCAGATATCCTCCAATCGGCACGCGCACGACGACCGGACATTTGAAATGGCCGGCTGACCGCCAGCGCAGAGTCGCCATCTCGCTACGGAGCTGCATCATCGCCGGCCAAATGTAATCGAAGAACTGAATTTCTGCGACCGGCTTCAACCCGCGAATCGCCATCCCGATCGCACGCCCGATAATGCCCGCCTCGGCGAGCGGCGAGTTGAAAATCCTGGTTGAACCGTACCGGCGTTGCAATCCGGAAGTCGCCTTGAAGACGCCGCCCTTCCCTTTCAAGATCGCGAGATTCTCTTCGCGGCTGCAGTCCGCAACGTCCTCGCCAAAGACGACGATGCGCTCGTCGCGCGCCATCTCGTCCATGAGCGTCGTCGAGACGGTCTCGACCATCGTTTTCGGATGGCCTTCGTACCTTGGCGTTGCTTCAAATTGCTTGTCGGTGGGGTCCACGTACGGCGAATAAACGTTCACGTAGATCGAATCTTTCGCAGGGGGCGGGGCGACGAGTGCGCGGTCGATAGCCTCGGTGATTTCGCGCTCGACCTCGGCTTCGAGCACTTCGAGCTCGCCGTCCTCGAGGATGCCCTCGCGCACGAGAAAGAGGCCAAAGTTCGGGATGGGATCGCGCCGCGCCTCGGCTTCGCGCTCTTCGGGCGTCTTATAAAGCTTCTCCTCATCCGACAGGGAATGCGAATGAGGGCGGATGACATGCGCGTGGACAAGCGCCGGCCCCCGGCGGGCGCGGCAATGCGCCACGGCCCGGCCAAGCGCCGCGTAACTTCCGAGCGGATCGGTGCCGTCGCATTCCTCGATGTGGAAGTGGGGATAATTCGTGACCAGCTTCGAAATGCTCCCGCCGGCGGTCTGCACTTCGACGGGAACCGAGATGGCGTAACCGTTATCTTCGACAAGAAAAAGGACGGGAAGGCGGCCGAGGCTCGCCGCGTTCAGCGCTTCGAAGAACTCTCCTTCGCTCGTCGCGCCGTCACCTCCTGAAACATAGGCGACCTCGTCTGGTTCGAAGCCCACCGAATCGCCCAGCGGGGCTTTGCGCGCTTGCTCGAGAGCTTTCGGAAATTGCGCGTAGTAACGCGATGCCTCTGCTGCGCCAACAGCGTGCAGCCAACGCGAACCGGTCGGCGAAGATCCGGTGATGATATTGAACCGCGGATTTCCCCAGTGCGAGGGCATCTGGCGTCCGCCGGAGGCGGGATCGTCCTTCGCGCCAACCCCCTGTAGCAACATGTCGTAGGGCGTGACGCCCAGCATCAGACAGAGCGCGCGGTCGCGGTAGTAGGGGAAAAACCAATCGTAGCCCGATTTCAAAACGAGGCCCGCGGCGGCAAGGACCGCTTCGTGCCCGGCGCCGCTGATCTGAAAGAAAATCTTGTTCTGCCGTTTGAGCTGGATCTCCCGGTGGTCCAGCCGGCGCGATAGGAACATGGCCCGGTAGATGCGGATCAGCGCATCGCGGTCAAGGCCCTGGTACTTGGCCGCGTCGACCTTGGCTGTCCTGACCTTCGTCTCCGAGGGCATGGTGGTTTCCCTCCGCTTGAAAGGTTCGCCGGCAGGGATCAAGTTCGCCCCATTATAGCCAATTGTTCGAAAGGCAAGACACAGAAGAACGCCAGAGCGGCGGAGCACATCGGCTAGGCGCCTCCGATCGAGGACAGGAGCGGTTCGTCGATACCGCGGACGATGAGACTCGATCGAGTGAGACCATCGACGATATCGGACCAGGAATTTCGGCGTGTGCGTCCGGCCAGTCGGTACAATCAGCGCACCGTATTGTACTACCACGCCGAAGGAGAGTCGGGACGTAGATCGCCGCGCGCGAATGCCCTAGGGAATCAGTCAAGTGAATCGAACAGTTTGGCGGTCTTGGCAAAGGCTGTGTCGCCGGTTCGGATCGTTTCAGCCTTCGCGGATTTGAAGGGCTCTTCGGCCGGAATGCGCACGAGCCAGCGTTGATGGGAGAGCTTTTCGTGATCGGAAAAATCCAGCCGAATGAGGAGACGGACGCGTGAGCCGGCCGCAGAATTCTCGCTCATTTCGGTCTTCGAGTCGGTCTCGCGGCGAGGCGCTGCAGATTCCGTTTTGCTCGATTTCGATTTTGCCGAGGCTTCCGTTGCGGGTTCCCCGTCCTCTCCGTCGGTTGCCGCGGAAGATTCTTCGCGGTCGAATTTGAGCAGGATCTTCTTCCCCAGGCGGAAGCTCTGCGCCCATGCCGCAACCTTGTGGCGCGCCTGCTGCGCCGCCTCTTCGTTGCTGCCAAAATCAAAAACCAAAATGGATTGCGCCATGCTTCTTCTATAGCGGCCGAGAGCGAACATGTCAAGCGCCGCCCAATCGCCACCCAGGGCCACCCATCGACGACACCTTCGGCCCTAGGGAGGCTGCGGACGGCTCTGGCATCGCCAGAATCGCAGCTGTCCAGGGCGGAACTGGTGAAGCCCTGCGATGGTGTGAGATCGAAACGCTTCCGCGAAGGTTCGAGAAACGCGACGGCCGAAGACGGCCATCGATCACGATTCCGCCCCCACGCAGCCCTGGAAGCGGGTGCCAATGATTGCGCCGAAGGCAGCGCTATGGAAATGACGGGCTGGTGGGCAGCGGTGGAACCGCGCCTGACACATTTCTAGAGTTTCCGCTGGACCAATTGGACAGGGTTGCCGTCTGGATCAGCGACCCAGGCGGCTCGGAGTTTGCCGTCGAGAAAGTCGTGGGCCGGAGAAAGGACATGCGCGCCTTTTTCCACGAAGGCACGCAAGGCCGCATCCGTGTCGTCGGTCCAGAGCACGATTTCGATCCAGCGTCCATCGCCGTTCGGGCTGAGGCCGTGGTCAGCGCGAGCTGCCTCCAGTGTCGCAACGCCCAGCCTGAACCCGTCCAGTGTTAGTTCTACATGGATGGGTTCGCCCGATGCCGGCGTACGGAACGTCTCAACAAAGCCGAAATCCGAGTAGAAGGCCACCGCGCGAGATAGGTCCCGCGAGTAGAGGTTGATCATTGGAGTTCCAAAGGAAGGCATGGATTCGCTACTCCCTCTATATTCGCACCAGAATATCAGCTTCCAAACCAGGTGGTAGCGACGGTACGCTGACGAGCGATTGCGACCGTTCGGTTCGTCGGGATTGAGGTGGACATAGCGCGAGAGGAATGCGGGCCGATCGGCCCGCCGCGCCGGCTCGACTATTAGGTGGCCCATGTGCCTGGATTGCACGACCCCCTCTGGGGTCTGCATCCATCCGATTCCACCATCCCGAAGGTCTGCTGATTGCACGCCCGGATGTCGTAAAAACAAAAGGGGAAACTTCGATCGAGTTAAGGAAGGGGACATTTTAATCGAGCTTGCACACAGTCCCGATCCAGGCATTGCGCATCGGAGCGTTGCCATGCTAGTCTAAGCGAACAAAAGGCGAACATCGATCTCAAGGCCCTTTCCCGAGGTCCGGGAATCAGCTGCGAGGGCAGTCAACTGCTGCCGAAAATATGGCCATATATGTATGAGGGTAGTATAGGTACATGAAATTGAGTACGTGGGCCCGCCAGCAGGGGCTCTCCTACAAGACGGCGTGGCGCCTGTGGAAGGCTGGCAAGCTGCCGGTGCCGGCCGAGCAGCTGGCCACGGGCACGGTGATTATCCACGCCGCGCCAGCAAACGAG
>DATMRE010000080.1:0-3373 GCA_035566475.1 Verrucomicrobiia bacterium
CCGCGGATGAAATGCGCTGGCCCGCCGATTGCCTCTCTCTCCGGTGAAACTCGGAACGCCCGAAGATACTCAATTCTGGACCGGCGGCGGGACCAATCACGAGCCGTTGTCTCGAGGTTCAGGCAGAGGAGAATTGCGCCCAATGGTTGAAGAACTCTGGAAGAAGACGTTGGAACAGGCTGCCGCTAACATTAGAGAGCGGCGGACGGGCCCCCGCTACAGTTTTGCGGCCAGTGCGGAGGTCGTCGAACCTCAAACGAATTCGCGAATGCCGGGCCGCGCCTCGGATATCGATCGAGGCGGTTGCTTCATCGATACGCTCAATCCCTTCCCGGCGGGAACCGCCTTGATGTTGCGACTCTCGAACGAGAACCAGTCCTTCAGAGCCCAGGCCGAGGTCGCCTACGTGCTGACCGGAATGGGCATGGGATTGTCGTTTACCGTCGCCGAAGCCGAGCAATTGCGAATACTCGAGGGTTGGATCGCCGGGCTTGCCGACCCGCTTGCCCTGAACCGAACGAAGCCCCCGTCCTATCAGCACCCTGCTGCTCGACGAGAACGGCTAGGGGAGGCGAGGGCCTCCGAGTCCGAGCCGCCCTCCGTTCTGAAATCGCTCATTCGCAAGCTGGTCGAGAAGAGAATACTGTCGCACATCGAGGGGGCAGCCTTAGTCGACGATCTCGCCCGATAAGCCGGACCCGACCGGCTCGCGGCACAAGCCGCCGCAGGACTCGCCGAGCAGCTACCGTTTGAGGTGACCGGAGCGGCGCATCTTATCGTACTGCCGTAGCGCATTTTCGATCACCGGATAGGCCGTTTCTGCCGATTCGATGTCGCCGACTTCCACGACTTTCTCTTCGAGCTTCTTGTAATCCTGGAAGAATCTCCGGACCATGGTGAGTTTGTGCGGCGGCAATTCGGCCGCTTCGTGGTAATGCTCAAATTCGGGGTCTGCCGTAGCTATCGCGATGATCTTGTGGTCCTTCACGCCCGAGTCGATCATGGTCATCAGCCCGATCGTTCGCGCTTCGAGGATGGCGAGCGGCGCTACCGATTCCTGGCACAGCACCAGTACATCGAGCGGATCATGATCCTCAGCCAGGGTTTGGGGAATGAAGCCGTAATTCGCCGGATAGTACACGGCCGAGTAGAGCACCCGGTCCATTCGAATCATTCCGCTGGCTTTGTCGAGTTCGTATTTGACACTCGATCCGAGAGGAATCTCGATCACGGCATTGAATTCCTTCGGTGTGCCTTCGCCAGGGCTCAGGTCATGCCACGGATGGTACATGATCATCTCCGATTCGGATTCGTGGAGCGCAGCATTCGAGCCGACGCGGCACCGATACGGGGCGCGAGTTCCCGCTCGAGGTCCATGATACCTTTGATTGAAACCGGCCTGGGGAGCAAATCAAATACTCGGATCAGTGGCCTGCGCCGCATTGAGCTTCGACCTGCGGTTCGAGCACTTCATTCACGAGGATCCACCGCCGCGACTTAGCCGAGCAGACTTGGGTCGTGCTCAAGCCGGAGGCGTTTCGAAGATCGACTCCGTCCAGATCGGTGCCGCTCAGGTTGGCCCCGGTGAGAATGGTTCCCGATAGTTGGGCCCCGCGAAGATCGGCACCCCGCAAATCTGCGTCGACGAAGATCGCGCCCTCCAGCTGCGCATTCTCTAAATTCGCACCCGACAGCTTCGCCGACCAGAGGTAGGCCTGTTGCAGGTCGGCGTAATCGAGGTTGGCTCCCTCCAGATGCGACTCGCGCAGGTCGGCCTTCTCGAGATTCGCGCGAACCATCGTCGCCGATGCGAGTCGAGCCCCGTAGAGCGTCGCACCGTTGAGGCGGGCGTCCACGAGCGACGTGTTTGCCAGCGAGCAGTAGGACAGGTTCGCCTCCCGCAAGTCGGCTCGCTCCAGATCGGCTCCATTTAGAATCGCGCGGTTGAGATTGACGTGATTCATATGCGCCTGGTCCAGAATTGCGAATTGCAGGTTGCTCTCCACCAGGTCGGCTCCGCGCAGGTCTGCCGCGGATAAAAATGCGCCCTCGAAGTTCGCGCGCCACAGATGAGCGTTGACAAGGAATGTTCCGTAGGCCTGTGCGTAGCGGAAATTCGAATCATTGAGACGCGCACCCTTTACCGAAGAAAGTTTGTCGTCAGCTCCGTTCCAATTCGCCGGTGCGATTGAAATCGCAGAGTCGGTCAACTCGGCATAGGGGTCGAAACCGACCAACCACATAAGACTCGTGGCCCACCTGCGAATGCTCGCCGCCGTGTACTGCTGCGCGCGAGCTCTGTCATGCGGAATGCCTCTCATCGTGCCCGCGGAAAAAAACGTCAGAATGACGCCGAAGACGATAGCCACCGCCGCGGGCCCAGCCTTCCTGAATTCCACAACGGCGCGTTGCGCCGCGTTCAATTGACTCGCCCATTTCTCTTCGGGCCGACCAACCCGCGCCGTCGAGTAAACAGCGATTCCAGTGGCGGCTACGACGAGAAGTTCTTGAAGAATCGTGCCGTGAATCTCTTGCAGCGTCAAATATCGCGCCCAATACAGAAGCAGCGAGAGGGGAACGAGCCAATAAGCCACGAGCAGTGAGATTGCCTTCTCGATCAGCCGCGTGGACGCAGCCTCGCGGTTCATCCAGCGAAAGTGTGCGCGCAGTAGTCCCAAAACGAGCCGCGGCTCGTGTTCGCCGAGAGCCCGCCCATCGGGGAATATCGCAGGCAATTCGAGAACCGAATCCCACAGTTGCTGCAAACGCAAATGAGATACCAGGTAGACGATGAAAAGCAGCGCGGGCGCAATCAAGTAAAATTGTGCCGCGGGCAGTGTCGCCGCGGCTGCCGGTGAGTGCAGAAAGGGAATGACGGACAGATTCGCGAGAAGCTGGATGTCCTTCGTCTTCCAGATGATAAGCCACGACAACAGGCTGACCGATGTGTTCGCGACGAAAAACCGGAAGGCCGTCCGCGACCGGCGCTCGAATTCCGCGAGGGCTTCAAACCCGAGGATCGACGGCGGGAGCGAGGCCTTGTGTAGGTTCGCTCCGGCCAGCTGGCGCGGTACAAGGCCCATGGCGGTTTCAAGCGACGCACCCTCCAGATTTGCTCCCTCGAGATTTGCCCCGACCAGGCAGGCATCCTGCAAGTTGGCCCGTACGAGCGATGTATCCCGGAGATCCGCCAGCAACAGGTCGGTCGCCTTCAAATTCGCGTCGTGCAGATCCGCGAACCGCAGGTTCACTCCGATCAGTTCGGCTCCTTCGAGGTCGACCACTCGAAACTCGACCTTCTTCCCCGTTGCGCCGCGCGTTTCGACCCATTCGCGGTGTCTCGCGAGTCTCTCATCGAACACCGCACCGGCCA
>DATMRE010000081.1:0-12170 GCA_035566475.1 Verrucomicrobiia bacterium
CGCCACCGGCCTTCCTGGATTGGCCTTCTTCAGATTGGCCACCTGCGTGAGCAGATGGTCGGCAGCCTTCTCGATCGGCCAGTTGTCGGTTGAATGATCACAGACCGAGAGGTAGCCGGCTGCTTCCGAGCAGCGGTGGGCGGCATGTAGAAGCTCGTGCGCGCCCAGAAGGAGAACGAAGCGAGCCCGCGCAAAAGCAGGATCTCCTTCTTTAGGGCTTTCAAGCAGTGCTCGATTTTCGAAAAGCGCGCGAAGCGAGGAGGGAAATTTGTCAACAAGATTGTACTTCCGCACGATGCGGTCGACGTCATCGATCGTTGTTGGGTCAGGAAGCGTGGGTCCAGATGCCAGGGCGGATTCGCGCCCCTGCGGCACATCGCTGATGGCCAAGGTCAACTTCATCGAGTGCCGCGCGGCGGCGGCCAGCCGCCCGCCTTTTGTAGCCGACAAATGCTTTCGCACCGTGTTGATTTCCTCGATCGGGGCGCCGCAGGTCACCAGCGCAGAATGCAGCTTCTGAAAATCGACGAGTGGGATCGCCCGATCGAGCGGTTCTTCGACGAGTGACGAACCGCCTCCTGAAATCAGGAAGAAAATGAGCGTGTGCTCATCGCATCGCGCGAGGCGTTCCAAGATGGCGCGGCCGGCAGCAAAACTTGCAGCGTTCGGCACGGGATGGCCGCCAACGAACGTCCTCCAACCGGCCGGCTGGCGATCAATCGCGGCGGGGACAACGAGAATTCCTTCCGCCTCATAGGCGGACGTGAGGATATCACGGAGGCCCAGGGCCATCGCGAGGGAGGCTTTGCCGTACGCTATCGCGACGATTTGACTGAATTCTTGAAGATCAATCCGAGCTTCGCCGGCACGAATCCGGGAGCCGCTCCGCGCAAGCTTCCTCTCAAGCGAGGCGGGGACATCGATTGCCGCAAGCGTTCCGCGGAAGATTCGCTGCGCCGTCTGTTTCACACTCGTTCGAGCGCGGCGGCGCCGGCACGGGCGGCGTCGAGGTCCTGATCTTCGGTCCCTGCGCTCGCACCGATCGCGCCGACCACCTGTCCATCCACAACGAGCGGCACGCCGCCGCGCAGAGGGGTCTGCTGGAGATGATTTGCGATGGCCAGTCCGAAGGAAACCGACAGATTCGGCTGGTCGCTCGTCATGACCGGCCCCGTGGGCGCTCGGCGAAGGGCCGCCGCCTGCGCCTTCACGATAGCGATTGCGATTGATGACGGCTTGGCACCGTCCATGCGCTCAAACACGAACAGGTGCCCGCCATCATCCACGACGGCAAGGACCAAGGGAACGCGGATTTCCTCCGCGCGTCGCTCGGCCGCCTCGAGGACCGCACGGGCGCCGGCGAGCGTCAGTTTCGGATGATTGCGCGTGATGAGAGTCATCTCGAATTCCTCCGGTCATTATAAGCCCATGGCATCCGCATTCAGAGCGTTCGGCGGGCGTCGGCCGCGAAAGAGCGCGACCGCATTGGTTGCTGCCATTACGGCCATCTTCGTGCGAGTGTCAACCGATGCACTGGCAAGATGCGGCGCCAAGATGACGTCCCGGCGCCTGACCAGGGCGGGGTGCACTTGCGGTTCGTGCTCGTAAACATCGAGGGCCGCACCGGCGATTCTTCCATTCTCGAGCGCTTCGGCCAGTGCCTGTTCATCCACCACGGGCCCGCGCGACGTATTGATCAGAAACGCGGTCGGTTTCATTTTTTCGAGGCTTTCGCTCGAAATTAGATGTCGTGTTTCGGGAAGCAACGGGACGTGCAGAGTAATGAAATCGGCTTCGCGAAACAGGCGATCGGGGACCACGAATTCCGCGTGCAATTCCCGCTCGGTGTCGAGCGGCGCACGGGACCGGTTGCTATAGAGTACGCGCATCCCGAAGCCCTCCCCACGCCGTGCGACGCGTCTGCCGATGCGCCCGAAGCCGACGATGCCGAGCGTGCGGCCCGAGACGTCGGCACCCACGAGCTGGTCGAGGTCCCAACCTGGCCATGTGCCGGTACGCATCCAGGCGTCACCTTCAACCAGGCGCCGGGCGATGGCCATCAGCAGAGTCCATGCAAAATCCGCGGTCGTGTCATCGAGAACGCCGGGCGTATGCGTGGCGACCACCTTGTGCCGGGTGCAGGCGGAGACGTCAATATTGTCGTAGCCGGCCGATACCGTGGCCGCCACGCGCAGATTGGGAGCCGCGGAGAGCAGTTCCTCGTCCACCTTTTCCGTGAGCAAACAGACCAGCGCTTCCTTATCGGAGACGCGCTCGAGCAGCTCCTGGCGCGGAATGCGCTCAGGCAGCTTCCAGTACTCGACCTCGAAATGTTCGTCAAGTATCGACCGTGCCGCAGGGAAAAGCGGCCGAGTCGAGAGAGCCTTCGGCTTGCTCACCACATACCTCACCCGGGGAAAAAGACCCGCGCAGGGGAAGTAGCATAGGCGCGCGAGCGTGTCAACGCGGACACGCGGCACGGTTGGGTCGGGTTCTCGTGCCGACGCGCGGCCTTGCCCAAGAGGGCGCGCCGCGTTGACTGCCGTCGCGACCAGTGGCTATAGTGTCGTGAAGCGTGAGATGATCGAAACTCACGCCACGTCAAATGGACTTGCGACTTCTGAACGACCTCAAGCGGCTGCTAGGCCCCGACAGTGTCCTCTACAAGCCCGAGGATCTCGTTTTGTATGAGTACGACGGCTCGATCGAAGTCGCGCGGCCGAATTGCGTGGTGTTCCCGCGCACGACGGCGGACGTCGTCGGCGTCGTCAATCTGGCGAAGCGCTACGAGACCCCTCTGGTCGGACGAGGCGCGGGAACCGGCCTTTCCGGCGGCGCACTCGCCCGGCAAGGCGGCATTGTCACCGCTTTTTCGCACATGAATCGCATCCTTGAAATTGATCTCGAAAACCAGCGCGCGACCGTGCAGCCGGGTGTGGTGAACGCCGATTTGAGCATTGCCGTGGCGCCTCGAGGACTTCATTACGCGCCCGATCCCTCGAGCCAGAAGGCGTGCACGATTGGGGGCAACGTTTCGGAGAACTCCGGCGGACCGCACACGCTCGCCTATGGTGTGACGACGAACCACGTCCTGGGGCTCGAAATCGTACTTCCGACCGGCGAACTCGTGCGCCTCGGAAGCCCGGCTCTCGATCCGCCCGGCTACGACCTGACGGGTCTGTTCGTCGGCTCCGAAGGCACGCTTGGGCTGGTAACGGAAGTCACGGTGAAGCTCACACGCTTGCCGGAGGCGATCAAGACCCTGCTCGCGGTTTTCGAAACGGTGGACGACGCGACCGAGACGGTCGTCGATATTACCGCGCGAGGGATCACGCCGGCAGCTTGCGAGATGTTCGACAGCTGGACCCTGCGCGCCGTCGAGGCCTATGTGCATGCCGGATATCCTGTCGATTGCGCCGCTGTCCTGCTGATCGATGTAGACGGGTTGCGCGAGTCGGCCGAAACGCAGGCGGAGGATGTGGCGGAGGTATGCCGGGTGCACCATGCACGCCAAGTGCGCGTGGCACGTGATGCGAGCGAGCGAGATCTGCTCTGGAAGGGTCGCAAGAACGCTTTCGGCGCGATCGGCCAGATCTCGCCGACCTACTACACTCAGGACGGAGTGATCCCGCGCACCAAACTTTCGGTGACTCTGCGGCGCATCGACGAAATCGGCAAGAAATATGGCTTCGAGATCGGCAACATTTTTCACGCCGGCGATGGCAACCTGCATCCCCTGATCCCCTTCGATGCCCGCAAGGAAGGACAACTCCAGAACGCCGTCCGTGCCGCCGACGAAATCATCGAGTTGTGCATCTCGCTCGGCGGTGCGATCACCGGCGAGCACGGGGTCGGGATGGAAAAGGACCGGTTGATGCCACTGCTGTTCAGCGAGGCAGAACTCGATCTGATGAGGAGCGTCCGCGACGCGTTTAATCCGGCCGGCTTGCTCAATCCTGGAAAGATCTTCCCCACGACGAAGGGCTGCGGCGAAATCTACGTGCGCCCCTCACCCTCCGCGAGCACATCTCCCGCGTAAATATGGCCAGCCTAACAGACTCCTCGCGTTTGTCGGGGATTTCCGGTTCCTCGAGCGTGATCACCGATCCGGTGAAGCTCGCAGCCTACCAGATCGGCGGGAGAATTCCTGCGGTTGTCGTGCGGCCCCGCGCAAGCGAAGAAGTCGCCGAAATTGTGAAATTTGCTGGCGCCGAAAGGCTTGCGATCGTCCCGACCGGCGCTCGTACGAAGTTCTCGATGGGCATGCCGCCGAGGCAATATGATCTAGCGCTCGACATGACGCAGCTCGATCGCCTCATCGCCTACGACCCAGGCGATTTGACTCTTGGCGTCGAGGCGGGAACTCCGCTGCAAAAGATCGCGGGTGTGCTCGCCGAGCATCGACAATTTCTTCCCCTGTCGGTACCGTTCCTGTCACTCGCGACGATCGGCGGCACGATCGCATCAGGCGTGGATACTCCCCTGCGCCAATATTATGGCACCGCTCGGGATTATCTGCTCGGAACGGAATTCGTCACGGGCGAAGGACTACTGGCGAAAAGCGGTGGACGGGTCGTGAAGAACGTTACCGGCTACGACATCCACAAATTGATGGTTGGCGCGCTCGGCACGCTCGGTGTGATCACGAAAATCAATTTCCGGACCTTCCCGCTGCCCGGAGCGACCCGCGCTTTCGTGGCTCTCTTCGAGACGGCCAAGAGCGCGCTCGACCTGCGTCACCTCGTCGCACGATCGCCGCTCACACCTCTGACAATTGAAATCTTGAGCCCTCGCGCGGCCGAACTTTTCTCAGGACATGTCGCCGCCCAAATCGAGCCAGCTCCGATTCCTCGAACCCTGTTTTCTCCATCACACTGGGCTTTCACCACGAGCTTTGCGGGGAATCAACAAATGCTCGAGCGATATGAGCGCGATCTCCTCCAGATGGCCGAGCAATCGGGCGCGATCCGTGCCGCTGTCCTAGCGGAGACCGATCTTACGGGTGCCTTAGGCCGCACACGGGAGTTCATTCCCATAGCGCTCGCATGCTCGGAGGCGACGACGATCGTGAAAGTCGTGCTGCTTCCCTCACGCGTGAGCGAATCTCTCGAGGATATGGCGAGAGCCGCTGAGACCAATTCTCTCGGCTGGGCGGCGCTCGTGCGAGGGCTGGGCGTGATCTACCTCGCGCTTCTTCCGAGTGACGGCGAGGAGAATACTCTCGGTCGGGTTCAGAAGGCCACGGATCAAGTTCTTGCGGAAACGAGTGCCCTCGGTGGCAACGCCACGATTCCGTGGTGCCCGGGCAAATGGAAGAGTGGACTGAGAGTGTGGGGCCTCGAGCGCGGCGACCTCGAACAGATGCGGAGGCTCAAACACGTGTTCGATCCGCGCGGTGTTCTAAGCCCCGGCCGATTTGTGGGAGGGCTCTGAACCATGGCCGGCCGGGCTCGACGCAGGCAGGACGAAGAGCAGGGCGATGTTCCGAGGGCCCTCCGCGGATTTTCCAGCGTCGACAAGCCGGAGTACGAAGATTACTCGCGCTGCGTCCACTGCGGCCTTTGCCTGAACCATTGCCCGACCTATCGCCTCTGGGGTCAAGAAGCCGATTCGCCGCGTGGGCGAATCCGGCAGATGCTGCTCGTTGATCAGGGGCGGCTCGAGCTGGGCCCTGCGTTCGTCACCCATATCGATCGCTGCCTCGACTGCCGCGCCTGCGAGACCGCCTGCCCTTCGGGCGTCGAGTACGGCAAGCTGGTCGAGATGGCGCGGGCACAGATCGAGCAGAACTACAGCCGGCCGGTCGGCTCGAGGGTCCTCCGCGATTTCGTGTATCGCCGTTTGCTTCCCCATCCACGGCGAATTCGAGCGGCGGCGCGATTGTTGGGCCTCTACCAGCGATCGGGGCTGGCTCGGCTCGCTCGCGTCACGGGAATTCTGCGTTTGCTCGGGCTCGCGGATCGCGAACGGTTTCTCCCCAAGATCGACTCGAATTTTTTCTCTGCCGAGCTCGGAGGGACGTTTCGAGCTCTCGGCGCGCGTCGCGCCCGCGTCGCGCTCTTTGCGGGCTGCCTGGCGCAAGTGACATTCAGCGAGCTCAACCGTGCGACGATCCGGGTGCTGCAAGCGAACGGCTGCGACGTCGTCGTGCCGGCCGGGCAAGCCTGCTGCGGGGCTCTCCCGGCCCACGCCGGCGTGCGCGACGTGGCGCAAAACCTTGCGCGCCGTAACGTCCCCGTGTTTCTGGCGGAGGATTTCGACGCAATTGTCACCAATGCTGCCGGGTGCGGCTCGATGCTCAAGGAATACGCGCGCCTGTTCGCTCTGGGCGATCCCGCACAGGAGCAAGCTCAGAAATTTTCCGGCAAAATGCGCGACGTGACGGAGTTCCTCGCGGACCTGGGGCTCACGGCACCGCTGCGGCGGCTCGCGCTCCGCGTCACCTATCAGGATTCCTGCCACCTGGCCCACGGACAGAAAATCCGGGAGGCTCCGAGAAGGCTGATTCGCGCCGTTCCCGGCGTCGAGCTAGTCGAAATGCCCCTCGCGGACCTATGCTGCGGCTCTGCCGGCGTGTATAACGTCACCGAAACCGAGGCGTCGCTCGAGCTGCTCGCGAAGAAGATGGAGGATGCCAGGCAAACGGCGGCCGAGGCCATCATCACGGCAAATCCCGGATGCATCTTGCAGCTCCGCGCCGGTGCCGCGATTCATCACACCGGCCAGCAAGTTCTCCACGTGATCGAACTCCTCGACCGCGCATTGGCTGCGAGTTGATATCTGGATTCTACTTCTCGCCGACAAGATAACGGCAGCCTCGGACACCCATGCGGGCGGAATGAACTGTGCCCGCGGGAACGTCGCAGCGGTCGCCCGGTCGATACGTCCGTGATGTTCCGTTCATCGTGAGCGTCATCTCGCCGTCGAGAATGATGTGGGCGCTCGGGCCCGTGTGGGTGTGGTCCGGGTAGAACGCCTCCGGGCGGTCCTGCCAGACGAACGTGTTGGGAAAGCCCTCGGCCTCAAGCTGTTTTCTGAAATCGTTTTCGGTCGGAGGGGACACGATCGTCCGAGTGATTCTATCAGGTTCCGCTACGGCAGTGGGGCGTGGCAAGCCACGTGACGAACGCCTTGCGGACGGAGCGTGGTGGGGTGGCCGCCCGCAAGGCCAGATTTCCAGGGCAGGTGAAGTTCAATTCGGCGGCGGTTGCAGTTCTGGAGAACCGTCTCCGGGTGACGACGGTTGGCGCTCGTGGCGCTTCCCAGGGAAGCCCATCTTCCTGGCCTCTTTCACGGTGTAGTCCGAGGGCACCTGAAAGAGCGCTGCATCCGGCTCTTGCCGCTCGATGTTGGTCAACTGAAAGACTGTCTCACCCGTGCGCGGGTCGGTGCGGTCAATCCGCACGTTCATCTGCAGGTCCCGAGAATACCAGCGCTCGACCGAGATTTGGATGGGCCTGTCGTTGCCGATCGCACCGGCGGGAATCGTGCGCGTAGTACGCGTGCCATCGAGCGTCAGCCCATCCTGCGATTGGGTGCCGAGCGACAGGACGGTGACCCCGTTCTGACTCGGTTCCCCCGAGGGAGGCGGAAGCACACGATCGGGCTTGTTCCGCAGGTTCGGAAACGCGGGTAACTTGCGCGCAATCTTCAGATCGGGTTCGAGGATATAGTGCACTCCGGCGGCAGGGTCGTTAATGAGAATGACGTGCGGAGCGGTCGTTCCCGAGGTGGCCCAGGGACCGATGGCGGGAAGCGTCATTTCCCGGCGAGTCCGGCCCCGGCTGTCGCGCGCGAGGACCCCTGTTGTGGCGCGATCGATGCGATTACCGTCAGCCAGTACCTGCGTCGTGCGGGTCGACAAGGTCGCGCTGAACGGAGCGCCCGCGACCGTCTTACCGCCGAGGCCAGCTTCGACGCCCACGAATCCAATGGCATCGTCGGGCGAAAGCGGTCCGATCGGTCGATAGTACTCCTCCGACCCGGGCTCGATTCTCTGGTAAACCGCCAGCGGGCCCGGAGGTGGGACTTGGGGTTCCGATTGCGCCCGGGCGAGAGCGCCGATCGTGAGGAATGCGAAGGCGATTCCGATCCACTCTACCGTCAGGAACTTACGTCGAAGTCTCATCACGTCGACTACCTCCCAGAACGCCTTTCCGCGTTCCAAGCAACCGCGAACCAGGAATCGAAGTGCTACTCAATGGCCGCGCGCGAAACCAGACGAATCGCCTGGGGAGCCCCATCCTCGCTCAGAACGATGTCTGCGGGAATTCGATCCGGCACTCCCACATCGGTCACCGGAAAGCCTAGCGACGCAAGCGCGGACCGAGAGAGGACTACGCGAACAACGGCACCTCCCTCGAGTGTCTCCGGGTCACCTGTATAGGGCAGCGAGACGTAGGGCGTTGCGTACTCGGCATCACTCTGCTCGCTCAACGCTGACTTTTTTTGCCGGCTCTGAGGGGCAATCTCGGGCGCGCTGACGGCGGTTGAAGACGAAGCGTTCGCGCCGACGTCGATCGCCGGCAGCGATCTCCGCTTCGGCGTCGGCCCCTCGCGAAGAGAGAGGCCGAGCGCGAGAAGCAGGGCCGAGGCAAGACCGAGTGCCACGAGCCGAAGCCCAGTTCTACGCCGAGAAGTCCCCGCTTTGGCCCGCCGGAGCTCCTCGAGCAGAGCTGTCTCGACACGCAGCGGTGCTCGCGCGCTAGCCTCCCGTTGCGCAAGCGACCGCAAGGAAAAATTGAGCGATTCCACCTGAGTCATCAGCTGCGCGCAGCGGCTGCATGACTCCGCATGGAGGAGCGCGCTTTCGCGCAGCGCCATTGCTTGCGTTCCCGGACGGTCAAGATCGTGACTGAGTTCTTCAAACTGCGCGCAGTCCATTCGATTCGCCTCGTCGTTCATTGTCCTACCACCGAGGCTCGATCGACCGAACGCGCGTGCCGAAGTTTTTCAAGCAGGATCGCGCGAGCCCGGTAGAGCCGCGAGCGAACGGTGCCGATCGGACAACCGAGCGCTGAAGCCGCCTCTTCGTAGCTCATTTCTTCGAGCTCGCACAAGACCACGACTTCGCGATAATTTTCCGGCAGCGTGGCGATCGCCTTGCGGACCTGTCCAACCGTTTCGAGCGAGGCGAGTTCATCGCGACTTGCCAAGATCGGGCCCGGCCCGCCTCGATGGCCGTGACCGTTGCCGGAGACTCCGTTTCCATTGGCGCCGTTTCCGAGTGCGGCTTTGACCGACGCGACGGGCCCTAGCTCATCGGCCTCGGAGAGCAAGGGCACCAGGCGGCGATCCTGCTCCCAGCGCTTCCGCAGATGATTGCGCGCTACGCCAAAGAGAAACCCTCCGAGGGTTCCGCGTGAGGGATCGAAGCGTTTGGCGTCGCGAACCAGCGTCATGAAAACCTCTTGGGTAACGTCCTCGGCCACGGCCGCGTTGCCGCTCATGTGCAGCGCGAACCGGTAAATGGACGGGTGCCGGCGGCGGTAGAGGAGCGTGAAGGCTTCCTCGTCGCCCGCAATCATCCGGCGGATGAGGCCGTCATCTGTCCGTTCCGTGGCGCTCGTCATCTCAACCTTTGGACGGCCCGCCCTGCTTCCCGTTACATATTCCAGTCTCGGGGCTCGAGAGTTCCGGAATCTCTCGGCTGGCGGCGGTCGGCAATAACCGAGTCCCCGGTCCTGACATCGGCTGAGCGAGGTCCAAGAATGGGCGGTTGAGACCCCGGGGTTCTTGACCAAACCGCGGAGGTTCAATAACGTAGGGGCGGGAATGGACGACCGCGATGCCTGCCGCCACCGTCCGCACGACGAGAACCTCGGGACCATCCGATACAGGAGGAGCAATGCTAGAGTTCGATCCGCATGTTCTGGAGGAGAAGCCGATTGCTCCGCCGGAAGAATTCAGCAAACGGGCCCGTGTTCGATCGCTCGATGAGTATCGCAAAATGTGCGAACGCGCGGAGAAGGATCCGGAGGGATTCTGGGGCGAACAGGCGAAGATGCTCGACTGGTTCGAGCAGCCCGAAAAAGTGCTCGAGTGGAACCTTCCGCACGCAAGATGGTTCGCGGGGGGCCGACTGAACGTCTCGCACAACTGCCTTGACCGGCATCTGGAAAAGAACGGCAACAAGCCCGCGCTCTATTGGGAAGCCGAAGACGGCTCGACACTGCAACTCACCTATGCCGAACTGCACGAGCGCGTGTGCCGGTTCGCGAACGCGCTACTTTCGCTCGGCGTGAGAGTGGGCGATTGCGTAGCCATCTACATGCCCATGATCCCTGAACTGCCGATCGCCATGCTCGGCTGCGCGCGCATCGGCGCGATCCATTCGGTGGTGTTCGGTGGCTTTAGTGCGACGGCTCTCGCCGACCGCATCGGCGACGCCAAGGCAAAGGTGCTCATTACCGCCGATGGCGGCTATCGCCGGGGGAAGGTGGTCCCGCTCAAGGAAACCGCAGACGCAGCGCTCAAGAACTGCCCGGCGATTGAGGCATCCATTGTGGTGCGGCGCACGGGCGAAAAAGTCGACTGGCAGCAGGGACGCGACCTCTGGTGGCACGAGCTTGAACGGGAGGCCTCGAAGGTCTGCCCAGCGGCACCGTTTGATTCCGAGCAGCCGCTCTTCATCCTCTACACGAGCGGCACGACCGGGAAACCCAAGGGGGTGTTGCACAGCTCGGCCGGCTACCTCGTTCAATGCATGTGGACCGCACAGCTGGTCTTCGACTTGCGCGACGACGACGTTTACTGGTGTACGGCCGATATCGGATGGGTCACCGGCCACAGCTACGTCGTCTATGGGCCGCTCGCCAACGGGGTGAGCCTGGTTATGTATGAAGGTGCGCCCGACCAGCCCCGCAAGGACCGCTTCTGGGAGATCGTCGAACGCTATAAGGTGACGGTTTTCTACAGCTCCGCGACGGCCGTCCGAGCATTCATGGCGTGGGGAAAGGACTGGATCAACCCGCACGACCTCAGCAGCCTGCGGCTTCTCGGCACCGTTGGCGAGCCGATCAACCCGGCGGCGTGGAAATGGTATTTCGAGGCCATTGGAGGGAACCGCTGCCCGATTGTCGATACATGGTGGCAGACCGAGACCGGCTCGATCATGATCTCGCCGCTTCCAGGCGCAACGCCGACCAAGCCCGGCTCGGCCACCTTGCCTTTGCCTGGCATTGCAGCCCGCGTGGTGAATGCTCAAGGACAGCCCGTGGGGCCGGGCGAGACCGGTTATCTCACGATCGAGCGGCCCTGGCCATCCATGTTGCGCACGATCTACGGCGACGACGAGCGCTACGTCCGGGAGTACTGGAATCGATTTCCCGGGGTCTACTTCGCCGGCGATGCCGCACAGTACGATCCGGACGGTTACATCTGGGTTCTCGGGCGGGTCGACGATGTAATCAAGGTAGCCGGGCACCGTCTTAGCTCGATGGAAATCGAGAGCGCCCTGGTGAGTCACCCTTCAGTCGCCGAAGCGGCGGTCGTAGCGCGGCCCGATGATATCAAAGGCGAAGCCATCATCTGCTTCGTGACACTGCGATCCGGCCAGGCCCCTAGCCCCGAACTGCGGGTCGCACTGATGGACCACGTGGCATCGACGATCGGGACGATCGCCCGCCCAGCAGATGTCCGGTTCGCCGACCTGCTCCCCAAAACACGAAGCGGCAAAATCATGCGGCGATTGCTGCGGGAGTTGGCGCAGAAGGGCGGCCTGAAAGGCAGCCTCTCGGGCGACACGACTACGCTCGAAGACCTGTCGGTGATCAAGCGCCTCGCCGAAGCCAAGGACCAGGAGGACGAATAGCGCTCTGGCTGGGGCGGAAGGGTTGGGCGGACCGTTCGATTCAAGCGTTCGCCGCCCGCGACACTCTGCCCGATTGGCGCAACAGGCCGTGGCGGCGCGCCCGCGAGATCCTGGTCCTCGGCGCTCCCTCAAAATTGACGATTTCTTTCGAGCGGTACGGAAACTCATTGTCGCAGGCCCGGCACCGCAGCGTGAATACTCGATCGATCTGTTCGCGACTGGAGCTTGATCGCTCGCGTTCAGCCGCCTCCAGGCTGAGAACGATCGCAGGAACCGGGATTGGCTGCCTGCAATACCGACAAAGGACTCCGCCATAATGCTGATTCTTCGTTTCTTGATTCATACCCACCTTTCCTCA
>DATMRE010000082.1:0-20081 GCA_035566475.1 Verrucomicrobiia bacterium
CTGTTCTCCCGGCTCAATCCGTGATTTGGGGAAGCGCGCGCGAGGCCAGAGCCGCCATCATGACGCGCCAGAATTGATCGGCGTGCTCGACTTGGAGTGAGATTCGACAATACAAGACGGTGAAGGAAGGCCAGTCGACTCCGCGCAAATTGTGTATGTCCTTCTCGGTGCAGATCGCCGCGGCTGCGCCCGCTTCGCGGGCCTCACGTTCGATCGCCCGGGCATCCTGCTGCGTATAGCGGTGATGGTCGGCGAAAAACTTCCGGCCCACGATTTGGAGACCCCAACCGCCGAGGTCGGCGACGAAGGCCGACGGATTGCCTATGCCGCAAAAGGCGAAGAGCCTTCGGGCAGGCGCTTCCGCATCCACTTCCCCGGGGTATCGGCCGCCGAGCCTGCGAACCGAATCCAGCTCGGTTCGGGCATAAAAAATGGGTGCGTTCGATTCGCGACCCACTACGGCTTCGATTGCGGGGGCATGACTGCTGCGCGTGATCACGACGATGTCGGCTCGCCCGAGCGCCGATCGCGGCTCCCTCAGGCGGCCGGCCGGAAGCAAATGGCCTCCACCGAACGGATTCGTCGCGTCGATCAAAACGATGTCCAAATCGCGACGGAGTTTGAGGTGCTGAAAGCCATCATCGAGAACGAACCACTTCACCCCGCTCCGCACAAGCTCTCGGCCCCGCCGGAGGCGATCCCCGCCAACCCCGAAGGCAACGCGATAGCCCAGCCGCGCTTTGAGCAGCTCGACCTCGTCGCTGGTGCGTTCGACCGGCGCTTGCCCCGAAGCTCCCGTTAGGGCCGGCTCGCCACGGTACCCCCGCGTGAGAATGCCCACGCTCTTTCCTTCGGTGAGCAGCCGTTCTGCGATCCAGAGGACCATCGGCGTCTTGCCCGTCCCTCCGGTGGTCAGATTGCCCACGCTGATCACCGCGGCGTCGAGCCGATTCTGAGGGAAGATACCGCTGCGATAGGCGCGCGCGCGAAGCCGCATGTAGGCCCCGTACGGGAGTGTGAACGGCCACAGCAGCGATTCCCTGAGCGTCACGAAGCGTGACCTTGCGTCTCGAGCAAGGCTGCGATTCGTGCGAGCGACCGGGCGGTTGCGCCGCGATTGCGTTCGGAGAGCTCGCGCGCCCGATTGCCCATGCGTTCGCCGAGCCCACGGTCTTCGATCAGCTCGACCCATACTTTCCCAAGCTGCTGCCCGCTCGTGACCTGAATGCCAGCTCGCGCCGCGAGAAATTGCGAGGCCATCTGCCGGAAATTTTCCATGGACGGA
Organism: Verrucomicrobiia bacterium; assembly: GCA_035566475.1. Taxonomy (GTDB): domain Bacteria; phylum Acidobacteriota; class Terriglobia; order Acidiferrales; family UBA7541; genus Palsa-295. Next base: position 1,286 of record DATMRE010000082.1, read on the forward strand.
CCGAACACCGGCGGCTTCGAAAACCAGGCAGGCTCGAGAATATTGTGCCCTCCGGCGGGAACCAGTGAGCCGCCGACGAAGACGGCATCGGCCAGCGAGTAGAGCCCGGCCAGCTCGCCGATCGAGTCGATTACCAGCACGTCTGCCGTTTCGTCGAGCGCCGCTTGGAGGTCCAGACGGCTGCGGCGGATCGCCGTCCATCCACGAGTGGCGACCACATCCGCGGCGGAGTCAAAGCGGTCCGGATTGCGCGGGGCGAGAATCAGCAGCGCGCGGCGCCACCGGCGCTGAACGATATCGTAAGCAGCCAGCACAGATTCTTCTTCCTCGGCCACCACACTCCCGGCCACGAGAACCGGCCAGCGTTCCTGCCGTTCGACCTGCTCCCCGAGCCATCGGCCGAATCGGGCCAGGGCTGGCGGCTCGCAATCGAATTTCAAATTGCCGGTCACTTCGATGCGGTCCTCGGGAGCACCCATTTCCCGGAGCCGAGTGGCATCTTCGGGTGTCTGCGCGAGAAAGAGTTCAGCATCTTGCAACACGCGCTCGAAAAATTCGCCCACCAGAAACTTCCATCTCCGGTAGCGCGCAAACGATCTCTCCGAGATGCGCGCATTCGCGAACACGACGGGAATGCCTCGTCGCCTCGCCTCCCGCAGGAAATTCGGCCAGATTTCGGTTTCCATCACAATCACGAGCGTGGGTCGAATCGACCGCAGAGCCCGGCGCACCGGCACTACCCAGTCGAGCGGGAAATAAAAAATACCGTCGGCGCACGGCAAGCGCTCGCGAGCCAGCCGCCGCCCTGTTTCCGTTGTGGTCGAGAGGAACAGCCCATGGCCCGGAAAGCACTGTTTGAGGGCTCCAACCAGCGGCTTGGCCGCGAGAACCTCTCCTACCGAAACTGCGTGAATCCAAACGGCACCGCCCTCGCGAGCGACAGAAGCCCGAGCCGTGATTTCTGGCGGCAGGCGGCCCAGCCGTTCGCCCACCAGGCGCCACGGCTCGCCCCGCGCCCGTCCCCGCAGGGCGTAGTACGGCGCGAGAACGAACATTCCTGCGGCTGTCAGGAGCCGATAGAGGAAGTCCATGGGGTAGGCGAATCGCGCTTACCACTTTTCGGCGCGCGAAGCGCGTATTATAGTGTCTCAAGCTTGAAATGCGCACAACTTCCGACGGGCCTCGGGGCATCGGACCAAGAGACGCGATGCGACCATTCTCGCTCCTTGCGGCTGGCTTCTTTGTTTGCGCGAGCGCCTTCGCGCAGTCCAACGCCTCTTCTGGCAATCCGCCCCCTGCCCGAACGCATTCCGAGCGCCACGACGGGATGAGCGTTTCGGCCGACGCCTACACCAATGCCGAGCGCGCCAAAGAGAAATTCGGCAAGGCCAACCCGGTGCCGGCAGGAATCCTTCCCGTCGAGGTCACCCTCGAGAGCGAGGCTGACCAGCCGATCCGCATAGAGGTGAGCACAATTCAGCTCGAACTGCGTCCCCACGACGGCGCGCGCCAGGACATCGATTGGCTCACGGTTGCGGAGGTGGCCGACGCCATTGCGCATCCAGGAGGACCGGCCCCCCCCAAGGCGCGTCGTTTTCCGATCGGGATACCGATCGGCGGTGATGAAAAGAAAGTGGAAAAGCTGGCGGACATTCTGCAGCCGCTTTCTCTCGATGCGGATATATTGCCGCCGATGGGCAAAATCCACGGCTTTCTGTTCTTCAACCTGGGCCACAACATGAATCTCGCTGAGGCAGCGAGCCTCTATGTTCCGAACGCGACGGTCATCCCGTCGAATAAGGCGCTTATGTTTTTCGAAGTGTCTCTCGGTAGCGCCTCCGGACACTGAAGCTGCGCCTCTGGTTCGAACAAGACAGGAAATCGCGCTTGTCGCAGGAGACCTCGCGATTCGTAAGCGCTCGACCTGAACCGTCGGGAGCGCATTTGCTTCCCCTGAATCGGGCGAGGTATCATAATCTCACCATGCCCTCAATGCCACGTAGACTGTCGACAACCGTCTTGGTCGTATTGCTTCTCTCGCTCGTCGTGCCGCTTCGCGCGCGCGACAATCCTGCGATTTTTCCCCTGAGTGATGTAAAGCCCGGCATGAAGGGCGTTGTGTACACGATTTTTGCAAACGACCAGGTCGAGAAAGTCGATCTCGAGGTCATCGGCATTCTGCACAACGCGCTCGGACCGAAGCAGGACATCATTCTCGTCGAACTGCTAGGCGACAAGTCGGCGCACACGGGGGTTGCGGCCGGGATGAGCGGCAGTCCCGTCTATTTCGATGGGAAGCTGGCCGGGGCCCTTTCGCTCAAGCTCGGCGCATTTACGAAGGAAGCCATTGGCGGCGTGACCCCCATTGAAGACATGCTCGATGTGGAAAAATCCTCAAGTCCACCCCCGGCGGCCGGCCGAGGCCCCGTTTCTTTAGGAGAGTTCGCGCAATTGACCGCCACCGGCTCCGGGCCACTCTTGGTCCCTATCGACACGCCGCTGATCACAAGCGGTCTATACCCGGAGACGCTTGCTCAATTCGGCACGCAGTTATCGCGCTGGGGCGTGGCCACGATGGCTGGCGGCAGCGCCCTGCCGACGACCCAGGATGGAGTGATTCAAGCAGGAGACATGGTAGGCATGGATTTGGTCCGCGGTGATCTCTCGATCAGCGCCGGCTGCACGGTGACGAGCGTCGAGGGGGATCGCATCCTGGCCTGCGGCCATCCGCTGTTTGGATTCGGCTCGGTCAAGATACCTCTGTCTCGCGCACATGTCCTGATGACTCTCGCCTCTGCCGCCGAGTCGACCAAAGTCATCAGCACTGGCGGCACCATCGGCACTCTCACCGAGGACCGGCAGACCGCTGTTATGGGCACACTCGGTCCAGGCCCATCGATGATTCCCGTAGACGTTGCGCTCGCCACGCCTGCCGCCGAGAAGAAATTCCACTTCGAAGTAGTCGAAAGCCCTCAACTGACTCCTTTGCTGGTGGCTCTTGCCGCTTACAACGGCATTGTCGGCAGCCCTGCCTATGGCGAAGGCTCGACGCTCGAACTGGACGGGACCATCGACCTCCAGGGCCACACGCCTGTGCGTGTTGAAGACTTATTTGCTCCGAGCGACCAGCCCGTCCCCACCGGCTTCTTCGCGGCGACCGAAGTCCAGTCCGCCTTCGCGCGCATCTATTCGAATTCCTACGAGCAGCCGAAGGTCGAGCGAGTCAGCCTGAAGATCAGAACTCTCGCTGAGCGCCGCTCGGCTACGATCGATGGCGCCTGGACCGAGAAAAGCGAAGTTCATCCTGGCGAGGTGGTGGCCGTCAGAGTCCTGCTGCGGCCCTACCGCGGCGCACCGTTCGTCCAGGAACTGCCGGTCACGATACCGGCACAGTCCTCGCGCGGTCTACTCCAGCTGGTCATCAGCGACGCCGGATTTCTGAACCGGAACGTCCCATCCCTTGCCTCGAGCTCGCCTGGTCTTGAACAGCTGATCAAACTTGTCAACCGCGAGCGCCACAACAACCGCCTCTACGCTACGCTCCTTCAGTCGACGCCGACCATGCTCGTCGAAGACAAGGAAATGCCCAACGTGCCCGCCTCTGAAATCAATGTCCTCGACCAGCACCAATACCCGGGCGGGGCGCGACTGCTGTGGCAATCCACGGCCGGAGAATGGTCGGTTGAAATGCATCAAGTGATCTCTGGCCAGCACATGCTGACGATTACGGTGAAGTGAAGCCCGATTCCAAAGGAGATGTTGGTTGATTACACGGCGAAGCACTTTGGTGTGCCTGCTGGCAATCGCGGTTTTCGCGCCCTGGCTGGCGCGCGCCGAGCACACTCGCTACTGGCGGCAGACGGAATTCTCCGAATTCGAAAAAGGCACGGCCAAGGGGGTCGCGATCCGCAGCGACGGGAAGCTGATTCCCGCTCGGCGGTTCGATTCGTTCTCCGATCCGAACCTCGCCTATCTCTGGGCGCTGCGCCTTGATTCTCGCGGCCGCCTGTTCGCGGCCGGCGGTTCGGATGCAAAGGTGGTGCGGATTGACGACTCCGGACGGGCCACGACCGTGTTCGAATCGGCCGAGTTGACCGCGCAAACGATTGCCTTCGACGGGAAAGATAATCTTTACGTGGGAACATCTCCGGACGGCAAGGTGTATAAAGTCACAGCCGACGGCCAGAAGAGCGTTTTCTTCGATCCCAAGACAAAATATATTTGGGCCCTGGCGCTGGATTCCGAGGGCGTCCTGTTCGTGGCCACCGGCGACAAAGGCCAGGTCTTTGCGGTGACTCCCGACGGCAAGGGCGCGCTTTTCTACCAGGGCGAGGAGCGGCACGCTCGGTCGCTCGCGTTCGATCCGAAGGGCAACCTGCTGATTGGCACTGAGCCGGACGGCCTCATTCTCCGAGTGGGAATTCGGCGAACGAATTCCGCCGCCGTTCCCGAGGCCGGGGCCTCATTCGTGATCTATGAAACCGACAAGGCAGAGGTAACGTCTCTCGTCCAGGAGGCGAGCGGAATACTTTATGCGTCCTCGGTTGGGGATAAAACGCGCATCCAGGGGCTTCCTCGCGTCATGCCAACCGCGACGCCGGGGACCGGCCAGACGGTGATCGGTTCGCAGGGCGCGGTCACGGTCGCGCCGGGCCAGACCGCAGTTCCGCAGCAGGCGCCGCCATACCCGTTCCCGACCACCTCGACCGGAGGCGCCGAAGTGGTGAAGATCTCGACCGACGGCTCTCCGCAAACCCTTTGGACCTCGCGCGACGAACTCGTGTTCGCCATGGGTCTCTCCCCGGCCGGGAAGCTTCTTCTCGGAACCGGCGACAAGGGCACCATCATCGAACTCGAAGGCAACCAGGTCTACTCGAACGTTGCTAAGGCCACCGCGGCGCAGGTGACGAGCCTCGTCGCCGGTCCGCGCGGTGAGATCTTCGTCGCCACGGCCAATCCCGGGAAGGTTTTCACCTTTGGTCCCGGATACGAAACAAACGGAGCCTTCGAGTCGGAGACATTCGACGCGAAGATTTTCTCACGTTGGGGACGATTGACCTGGTGGGGCGAAAACGGGTTGGGCCAGGACAAGTTAGAGTTGTACGTTCGTTCCGGCAACACCTCGAATCCGACGAGCAACTGGAGCCCCTGGTCCGGCCCTTACAAGAACGTCGCCGGCGAGGCTGTGAATTGTCCGCCGGCTCGATTCGTGCAGTGGAAAGCGGTATTCCTGGACGCAGACAGTGGAGGCCCGCCGACGATCTCCCGGGTCAGCTTGGCGTACCTGCCGAAGAACGTATCGCCCTCGATCGACGACATCGCCGTGCAGAATCCCGGCATCCGCGTCATGGGTTTTGCCGAGCAGCCGAGCGGCCCCGGAACGGCCGCGCCCGTGCAGCTCAGGAATCCGCAGGGACCCGGCGCGAATCCTTCCTCGACGCCGGTGAGCGCAGATTCTCCGTCGCGACCATCGAAAATGGAGGTTCCTCCGCAGGGATTCGAGGAAAAGGGCCGCCAGAGCGTGATTTGGAGCGCGCATGACGATAACGACGACGACCTTATTTACACGATTTACTATCGAGGCGAGGGCGAGCATAACTGGCGCCTGCTGAAGGATAAACTCACGCAGCGATATTACTCCTGGGACACGCGCAGCATGCCGGACGGAGCCTACTATCTGAAGATCGTCGCATCGGATTTTCCTTCGAATCCCTCCGATCAGGCACTCTCTGCCGAGCGCGAAAGCGACCGCTTCGAGGTCGCGAACACGCCTCCCAGGATCGAAAATCTGCGGGCCGAGCCGGCTGCGCCCGCCGTACGGGTCTCCTTTGACGGGATCAGCTCATCTGGAGCAATCGCTCGCGCGCAGTACGCTCTCGATGCCGCTGACTTTCAGGTCGTTTTCCCGACCGGCCTGCTTTCGGACGCGCCGAAAGAAAGCTACCAGATTCAACTCCCGGCGCTCGCCGCCGGGGAGCACACCGTTGCCGTCGAGGTCACCGACCGCTTCGACAATACCGCTTCGGCCAAAGTGACCTTCACCGCTCCGGCGCGCGCATCCCGTTAGAGCGCACGCCAAATCTTCGGACTCGCGCCTCTGGCGCCGACGAAACCTGAGGCATCATCACCGGGGGGCTAGTTGTCCCAATTGCGCGCCGCGCCCACGGGCTCGAACCGCTCGACTTCCGCTCCCACACCCCTCATACCCCGCTCGTCCGAGCACGGTTCCACGTGAACCACCCGCGCGCTGCACCGGACCTCTTCCGCCTTGCGCCCGGTCAACTCGCGCGGGAGCGTGAAATACACTTCGATCGGCTCGCCCACACTCACTTTTTCTCGAGACCTGAAGTAGATTCCACGCTCGGAAAGGTTGACGGCTTCACCCTCATGCGTCCCAAAATATCCCGACGTCTTCGCCGAGCGAGTTCCGTGAGTCGCAGTGACATTTTCTGTGTGAGGGTCGTTTCCATTTGCGAGAATACGAAATCGAAGCGGGACCAAATAGTCTTTCCGGGGCGAGATACGACGCTCTTTGCTTGACATCTTTCCTCCTCAGACGACGCCGTTGCTATTGATTGTGTGGAGTCCGTTCTGGAAGGGGTCAGATGAGAATGTCACCCAGCAGTAGGCGAGTCAAGATTTTTAATCTTTACCTGGAGGTCAATTCGACGGCCTGAAGAGGCGCCTACGGCAACCTGAAAATGTGTTCCGGAATAGAACGCGGCCCACCCCCGTAACCCTTTGCGAGGGAGGCAGGAGGAGGCCCACAAGGCCGCTGCTACCGGTCCGAGGGACTCCAATCGGACGGCGGGAACGTGATTCTCCAGAAATCGGGCTCGGGAGAATCGAACTCGACCGCTACGTGGAAACCGTCGGGCATTCCTCGGGAGGGGCGTACGACCCTGCAGGCAACCCGTTCTTTGGTGTTGGCGTGCTCGAGCACCAGGCGCGTGTTGAGCGTGAGGCTCTGCTTCATAACCACGAGCCCGCCTTGCGCATTCACACTCAAGGTGGTCGCGTCAAATGTGGTCGTTGTACCCTCGAGCGCTACGTGTACCTTGGCGGGAATACGAAGCAACACGCGCTGGGAGCGCCTCCGGTTCTCACCCACGGGTCGCTGCTGCTCTACGGTCGGCGTTGGCAGGGCCCCTCCTTATCATCATCATCTTGCAGCGGCCGTCGCGGAGGCACAATCTCTCGTCGGACAGGCCACCGACGCCATCGCCTGAATTCCAAAGTGCCCACGGTAAAGCTCAATTCCCCGGAATCCAGACCAGGTACCGGTGAATTCTGCCCACAACCGTTTCCTGCCCCTTCGTTCCCTTCGAGGCCCCAGGCCTTGGGCCGTTTGTTCGGCCGAGAGATTCTTGAGCCGGAGTTCCGCGATTTTCGTGTTGCGCTCGTACCCCGCGATCAAACGCTCCGCGATGACGCAGGGGATTCCCGGGTAGCAATTGCCGCTGGCTTCGCTCGGGCTCACGAGCACGGGCGAGACGCACGGGCCGGCCGAGGCCAGCAGATCGTCCCGACGATCCGCAAGCGTAGATCTTGATTTTGACCGTGCCAGACACTGTGTTTGACGGCCGGCCGCGCACGTCGTTTTTGGCACGAAGTTTCGCCTTCATACTCTCGGTTCGGAGAAGCCAGGTTTTGCTCGATCCATTCTGCGAGAGATCGCCCGGGATTTCCACGCCGAAATCAAAGGCGAGAACGCTCTTATCCATTTCATTCCGCGCTTCTCACCCCGGGCGGCGTTCGGCGATCAGCTCGAAATCCCGGGGCCATCGGGCTCGACCGCCCATCCGGACCGCGGGGCGAGACCAGGGGGTGGCCGGCGACGAAGATTGTTCAGGCCGTCAAGGTCGAACTACTTGTTGATGACCGTTTTCACGGCGTGGCCGCCAAACTCGTGGCGCATCATCGCTAGCAGCTTGTTGGCGAACGGCTCGGGATCCTGCGAGCGGAATCGCGTATCGAGCGCTCCGGAGATGACCGGCAAAGCGACGCCCAGTTCGACGCCCTCGATGACCGTCCAGCGACCCTCGCCCGAATCAGTGACGTACGCCTCGATTCCTTCCAGGTTCGGATTCTTCGACAGCGCATCCACGGTCAGATCGAGCAGCCAGGAACGGATCACGCTTCCGAATTGCCAGATCTTCGAGATTTGCAACAGGTCGAGCTCGAATTCCTTCTTGTGCCGCAGCAGATCGAGACCCTCGGCATACGCTTGCATGATGCCGTACTCGATGCCGTTGTGAACCATTTTGACGAAGTGGCCGGAACCCGCCGGCCCGACTCTTCCCCAGCCTTGTTCGGGCCCGGGCGCGAGCGTTTGAAAAATCGGCGAGAGCCGCTTGACCACCTCAGCATCACCTCCGACCATCATGCTGTACCCTTCGGTCAGGCCCCAGACGCCGCCGCTCGTACCGCAATCGACGTAGTTCAGGCCCTTGGCCGCCAGCGCGGCCGCACGCCGCACAGTGTCTCTGTAATAGGAATTGCCGCCATCGATGATGGCATCGCCCGCGGAGAGTTGTGGCGTGAGAAGATCAATCGTCTGATCGACCACCGTACCGGCCGGGACCATCAGCCAGATGGCTCGAGGCGCCTTGAGCTGTCCGATCAGCCTCTCGAGCGAATCCGCGCCGGCGGCACCCGTTTTAACGACACGCTCGACGGTCGGCCGATCTCGATCGAAGCCGACTACGCGATGACCGCCGCGCACGAGGCGTTCGACCATGAACGAGCCCATCTTTCCCAATCCAATCATTCCAAGTTCCATCGAACCCTCCCACCTAATTCCCGTCGGTCGTGATGCCGAGCCGTGTGAGCTCATCCCGAAGCTGTCCCACGTTCTGAAACTGAATCGTTTTCATGCCCAGTTCGCGGGCGCATTCCAGGTTTAGGCCGCGGTCATCAATCAGGATGCATTCCGCCGGATCGCATTGCGTTATTTTCAGCGCCAGGCTGTAGATTCCGGTATCCGGCTTACGAACGCCAAGATAGCACGAGCTGAAAAAGGCTGAGAAGAAATCGCGCAGATGAAACTTGCGAATGCGATACTCGTTGATTTCTAGCGATTCGTTGTTGAGCGCCGCCAGCATGTAGCGCCGAGCTTTCGCCAGCTTTCCCAGAAACTCCAGCGCTTCAGGAAACGGCTGCGACTGCTCGAACATGAACTCCTTGAATTGATCAGGTGTGTACGGACGCTCCCTGTAAAACACGGTCCGCCGCAGGTATTCATCAAGCGTCGCCCGACCGCTCTCAAACGCACCGAGCATGAGCTCGTGCCGGTCCTCAAAATCGACCCAGTCCAGGTGGAACTTCTCGACCGCAGCCCGCCGCGAGTTGCGATCCCATCCGTTCGTCAGGATGACGCCTCCATTGTCCCAGAACAGTGAGGTGATGCCCGCCATGAATTCCCGGTGTGCCTCGCAGAATGTACAGAATCTCATTATCCTCATCTGAGTTCCGCGGCCAAAGAGATATTCTCTGTAACGCTCACAATCCTCGACGACTATGATGTAGGAGACGCTTATGACGGCGCATCGAGCCCGAAGCGAACTGGTTATCTTCACGATCGGGCATTCGACACGATCGCTCGACGAGTTTATCCAGTTGCTGCGGCTGAACAAGATCGAACGCGTGATCGACATCCGCGCGATTCCGACATCCCGGCGCCATCCTCAGTTCGCCAGCGAAGCGCTGGGGACGGCATTGCGCCGGGCCGCGATCGGCTACACACATCTCAAGAGCCTTGGCGGATTCCGTCGCGCCCGGCCTGATTCGGCGAACCTCGGCTGGCGCAACAAGAGCTTCCGAGGTTTCGCAGACTACATGGAAACGCCAGAGTTCGAGGCCGGCCTCGCCAGCGTCGTCAAACTTGCCGAGGCGAAACCGAGCGCCTTGATGTGCGCCGAGCGAGTGCCGTGGCGATGCCATCGCTCGCTCGTCGCCGACGCCCTCCTGGTTCGCGGCCTCCGGGTTGAGGAAATCGTAAGCGGCTCGCGTCCGAAGAGGCACGAACTGACGCCCTTCGCCCGGGTCGCCGGCACAACGATCACCTATCCAAGCGATCAGCGAAGCCTTCCTTACCTCCCCCGAGTTTAGAAACCCTACCGAGTGTCAGCTCCGATCGGTCGGTAAGCCCCCGCCGTCGGAGCTCGCCCGGCCGGCTCTCGGCAAGACCAGCGCAGGAGATGTTCTGGTTGCGGTCCCTCGAGACCCGGAGACCACAGGCCCGGCCGGGGCGGTCTCCAAGAAAGCTCTGCCGCCATTGAAGTCCCGACCGGCTTCGGCGCCATCCCATCTCGGGAAGCGCAGATCGACCCTCGAGCGAGCGGCGAACTCACTCGATCGGCCTAGCTTCGCGGTGTGCTGCGGGCGGTCTTCGCATGATGAACGGCACCGGAATCAGGCAAGCGACTAGGACGGCGAGAATTGAAACGACATCTTTGTAAGCGAGCGCGGCCGCCTGCCGTTCGCTGAGCGCAGACACTCGCATATAAGCCTGGTGCAGGGCGAGAACGGGGTTTAGACCGTTTTTGTGAAGAGTGGCCGTAAGGGCATCGATCATCTGAGTGAATTTCGGATTTCCGACCCGCATATTCGCTACGAGATAGCTGCGCCGCTGCTGCGTCGCACGCGTCACGAACGTGCTGACGAGCGCTATCCCAACGCTGCCCCCGATATTGCGCACGAAGTTGACCATGCTCGAAACCTGGTTGTTCTTTTCCCGCGGAATACCGACGTAGGAGAGGACGTTTGAGGGAATGAAGAAAAATGCCAGGCCGAGCGTCTGGTAAACTCGGAGCATCGCAACGGTTCCGAAATCAACTCCCAGGGTCAGATGTTTAGCCATGTAGTAGAGCGCAATCGAAAGTGTGGAGAATCCGAGGGACATGAGAACTCTCGGGTCCATCCGCGTCACGAGCATTCCTGAAACCGGCATCGTCAACATCATGATCAGCCCGCCGCCCGCAAGCGCCTCGCCCGCATTGACGGCGGGGTACCCAAGCAACAGTTGGAGGAACTCGGGAATCAGCACAGTTGTCCCGTACAAAACGAAGCCGAGATTGAACATGAAGAAAACAGCCGTCGAGAAATTGCGGCTTTTCAGCAGTTTCAGCTCGACGATCGGGTTCGGATGCCTCCACTCCCAAATGATCCAGGCCACCAAGACGACGGCGGCGAAACAAAGGCCTGCCGATATCCAGTGCGAAGCGAACCAGTCGAGTTCCTGGCCTTTGTCCAAAACCATCTGCAAGCTGCCCACGGCGAGCGAAATCAGGCCGAGGCCCACATAGTCAATACGAATCCTCCGACGCTGCCTCTGCACCTCGCGCAAGTACGGCGGATCCTCTACAAACCGGTGAGTGAGATAGAGCGAGAGGATACTGATCGGTACATTGATGTAAAAGATCCATCGCCAGCTGAAATTGTCGGTTACCCATCCACCGAGAGTGGGGCCGATCGCGGGTGCCACGACCACTGCCATGCCATACATCGCGAATGCCATTCCGCGTTTCGACGCCGAAAACGTGTCGGCAAGGATCGCTTGTTCGCTCGGCTGCAAACCTCCTCCGCCGGCTCCCTGAAGTATGCGAAAAAACACGAGCATGCCGAGACTTGGAGCCAGGCCGCAGAGAAAGCTGCTACAGGCGAACAACGCCACGCAGGACATATAGAAGCGTTTGCGCCCGAATCGTGTTGCAAGCCAAGCACTGATCGGCAGGACGATCCCGTTCGAGACCAGATAGCTGGTGAGGACCCAGGTCGCCTCATTCGAACTTGCGCCAAAACTGCCGGCGATATGCGGCAAGGCGATGTTGGCGATGGAGGTGTCGAGAACTTCCATGAATGTGGCGAGAGTGACGGTCACGGCAATGAGCCATGGGTTAAAGCTCGGCCGCCAATGAGTCTGGGCGATCGGATTGTCTAGTTCGGAGGCCACAAATTCCTCTTGTACGCGGCCAGAGTGCGATTCCTTGGCTGCCTCACGGAATCACCCTCCCCCGCCAAACTGGATCCCCGTCGGATGGAGGCTGCAGTTCGTCAACGACGTCGGGAGCCTGCTTTGGTACGCTCGCCGGTTCCGCCCCCCGCCTCATCCGACCGAGGGAACCCTCCCGGGAGACTTCCCATACCCGTGGCTCGCGCTAGGCCGTGAATCAGCTTCCTTTGGCGACGTAGCGAGGCCCGACCAACCTGTTGACGTGTCTTGCCGGCAGGCCTGCGAATTTTCGGTCTCTTGCCTTCGAGCCGAAACGCCCGGCTCGCAATCCGTCCGTGCCGAACCAGCGCCGTCCGCGCTTCGCCGCCACCCGAGCCGTAGGACTAATTTCCGGCGCCTTCGGTTCCCGCTCGAACGCTCCGAGCGTGCGGAATTTCCAGCCCGGGCAATGGAATCAGCACGGTTGAAAGGTCGAGGATGGCCGCAGGACTCGGACGACGGCTCGCGACAGGCGCCGCTGCCGGAGTGGACCGGCGAGAACCGGCACCCGTCCCGGCGAGCGGCCGGCGGGAGGATTCGCCACCGGTCAACGGGGCATGCCGCACGCGCTTGATTCAACTTGCGATTCCCGTGTATGGGAACCCTCGATTTTCAAAGCATCCGCGTCGAGCATCGCCTTTGGTTGGAGGCCGCACCTTGAACCTATTTCTCCGCGCCGCTCGCTCTGGCACTGGCGGCAGGTGCCGAGGCGGCCTCTACTTCCGGGTAGAGCTGCGCCGGGGCCCAGGACCGCAACGACGTTCCACCGCTGATCCTTGCGCGAAATTGCGGAGTGTAGAAATTGTATGGATGACCGGCCTCGATCGCGCTTGCTCGGTCGAGGCGCTTGCGGAGATCGGCGGGAATCGTGAACTCGACCGCGCTCAGGTTGTCCTCGAGCTGCGCAAGCTTCGTGACGCCGAGAATCGTCGAAGTCACACCCGGTTGCGTCGCAACCCAGTTGAGGGCCACCTGGGCCGGAGTCTTCTGGGTTATGGAGGCGACCGCAAGAACAGTATCGAGGACGCCCCAATTCCGCTCGGTGAATCGGGCGAAGGGCGGATTCGGATCCTTCGTCAATCGGCCATCGCCCCGCCCGACCGTTCCCTCGCGCTTGTACTTACCGCTCAGGAATCCCCCCGCAAGCGGACCCCAGGGGCAAATGCCGAGCCCGAATTCCTGCGCGGCTGGAATGTGCTCGCGCTCGATGGCGCGCTCGACGAAAGAGTATTCCAACTGCAGCGTGATTGGGCGTTCCTTCCCTCCCTTTTCGGCAAGTGTCTGCGCCCGTGCAACGTACCACGCCGGTGTATCGGAGAGACCGTAATGGCGGATTTTCCCCGCCCGGATCAAGTCCGTGAGCGTCGAAACGACTTCCTCGACTGGAGTCACGGTGTCCCAGGCGTGCAAGTAGTAGAGGTCGATGTAGTCCGTCTTGAGGCGGCGCAGAGAAGCCTCGACTGCGCGGTAGATATTTTTCCGCCCATTGCCCCCGGCGTTGGGATTGCCCGGTTCGCAGTTGAACGTGAACTTCGTGGCGATGACGACCCGATCGCGCAGGCTGCGGTCGGTGACGAACTTGCCGACCATTTCCTCACTGTGGCCGTTTGTGTATCCGTCGGCGGTGTCAATGAAGTTGCCTCCGGCATCAAGATAACGATTGAAGACCTCCCTCGAAGGCTTCTCTTCGGCCCCCCACCCCCACTCGGTCCCGAACGTCATGGTCCCGAGACAGAGCGGGCTCACCCGGAGACCGGAACGGCCCAACGTTGTATATTCGTTCAATTTCATCAAAGTCCTCCAGCCACTAGCGATTTCGATGCCGAGGCGCCCGCGATCGATCTCGTCGCCCGTGGCGCATCTTCGAGACCTGCTGCGCACACTCGAGCCTACTTCAATCGAGCTATCCCCAACGATCATCTTAGGTAGGGAGAAATATAAGTGCAAGCGACGAGCCGTAGACGGATTGGAGATGGCCTGTCGGCCGAGTACATTCCATCCTCCCGCTCGAGCGAAGAAGATGCGAGCAGCCGCCGAGGCGGAGGCCACTAGGAACAACGGGAACATGGTCATGAGCGTCGGGGATGACGGCCTAGGACTCTCGTCTTCACCGAGCGCCTGGATGGCGCCCGGTTCGCGGGCATCTAAATATCGCGGGCAAGTCCACACCGCACTGCTCTTTAAGCCGCCTCACAAAGGACCTCGAAGACGGCTTATCGAAAGGCAATGCCGCGACTCCAGAACCGGATGCCGTTACGCCCGCTCCAGGCGGGGCCGCCCGATCGGCGAGGGCGCCCCGGTAATTGGTGCGATCGGCGTCAGTCGCGCTAGGTCTCGTCAAAACGAGCAGTGTGTTCAAGCCGGCTCAACGCGCTCGGCGAGAACGGAAGGGGCTTCTCGACTATTCCCTGTTGGCCTTGTCGTGAAAATCCAGCCCGAACACCGGCCTGTCTTTTGTTCCCGTGATCTTGATCGGCAGGACGGTGCCTGCGTCTTTGGCACGGAAGAAAGGGTCGAGCGCTCGCAGAAAGAAGGATTTGACGCCCGTCGTCGTTTGAGACAGCTTGGCCTGCAATTTGAGCTTTCCCCGAAAATTCATCTGCCCGGTGTCGAGGGCATAATTCCCCGCCAGCGCGACCGCCGCACCCGGTACTGCGAATCTCAATCGGGAGAAGGTTACCAGTCCTTTGTCCACGCAAAAGGCGCCCTGCAATTCCGACAACGCCGTGCCAAGGCCGGTCGTGTTCGGTTCTCCCCGGCCTCGGCGGCTGAGCGAATTTATTTTCTCCTGTATGGATTCACTCGAAAATTGCGCTTGGCCCACCCCGAATTGCCCATCGATTTTGAGCCGCTCGATCAGGTCCTCGGTCCCTTCGGGAATTTCGATCCTGGCCTTCAACCTGGCAGAACCCGCCATGGCCGGCGGACTTGACTTGACGGCCAAGAGAAGCAAATCATCAATCCGCGCATTTTGGGAAACCGTATCCATCAAGATACTGCGGCCTTTGACCTCGCGGTTCCTGTCGACGACTTCGCCCTTGGTTTCCAGAGTCGTGTGCCGAAATTTCGCCACCACCTTGGTGAGAATCGTGTCTCCGTTGGTGCCGTCCACGATGGCGGCGAAGTCGGTGTGCAGTGCCATGGGATGGTCGCTCGTGCGCAGGGCGAAGTCGGGAACCTCCGTCTTGCCCTCAACCTGAATATAATCGAGCGGACCCTTGAACCTGCCGTCGGAAGAAAGAGTTCCGGTGAGCCCCTTCAGGGTTCCCATGTCGGCGTTTCGAAACGTGTATTGCGCGTCGACCGGGGTGCGCCGCGGATCCTCCGCTTCCCACGGCCCGAATCGTCCGTCGCAATGGATCTCACCCCTCGGTACGGGATTCGTGAGCAAGGCATGGAATGAGGCAGGATTGGCGAAATCGAAGTCGCTCACCTCAAGTTGATGGATGCGGAACTCGCGGGGGGGCTTGCCTTTGTCCGACTCCTTGCGCAAGATGACCACAAGCGCGTCATCGGCGCGAATCCTGTGTATCAAAATCGGGTACTGTTCTGCGAGATTCGCCCGTGTACCGTGCAGTCGTGGCTTTCCATCCTGCCTTCGTGGCGGCATGTTGATCCGCAAACCGTCAAGGCGAACGCTCATGACCTGCGGATGGCCGCTCAATAGAGTCGAAAGGCCCGCTTCAAGCGTTATGAGACGAACTTCGAGTAAGGGTGGGATATCCGTCCGTCCCTCGTGACGCAATATAACTCCGCTCGCCACCAAACGAACACGCGGATAGAGCGACACGCCAATATCTGAAATCTGAACGCTGCTTTCAAACTGCCTCCCTAGATACGCCTCTGTGCGTTTGCGGGCCGTCGCTCGCAGTGAGGGAGCGACGGCGTAGAGGGTGATCACGGCTCCGATAACCACAACGAGGAATGCAACGGCCACAGAAATGCACAATTTGCGCATCGGGAACTGGCTCACGCAGGCAGGCGCGGGTCTTCTAGCGGGCGGGGCTTCATTGTAACGGAAGCGAGAACCCGATGCCAGGTCTCGGTTAAATGTTCTCAGTTAAATCCCGCGCTCCCATGATTTCGACTGACCGAGTCAACCGGTCTCGGGAACGGCCCTTTCGGGCACCCCGGCCACCGAGCGATTCTCGAGCAGGACGGAACGCTCAATTGATCTCATTCCCTGCGGAGCGGCCATGGAACGGGACGACGAGCTCCCGCAATCTCGGCTCACTCGACCGGACGCGCATTCCTGTTCGTCCGGCTGCCCCGAGCCGAGCCTCCCCCCATCGTCCGAAGTTACCCTTTCGCATGCAGTCCTCTAGGGGCGCTCGACCGGATACCAGACGCAGTGCTAGGCTTGGGCGGTTGTCCCTCGGAGGAATCTGTGAGCGAGTCCTTGCCAGCGAACGATGCCGACGCCCAGAAGCGCCGCAGCACGCGGATCGCGCAGGCTGTGCCCGTCACAGTCATTGGCGTCGATGCGCTCGGCCAGCCGTTCAAGGAACGGACCACGACCGTCACGGTTAATTGCCACGGCTGCAAGTATCAGTCAAGGCATTACGTTCCGAAGGACTCGGCGGTTACGCTGGAGATCGCCAGGCTTGACACTTCGCTCGCGCCCCGCGTCGTCGTGGGGCGCGTCGTTTGGGTTCAACGCCCGCGAACGGTTCGCGAACTCTTCCAGATTGGGCTCGAACTAGAAACGCCGGGCGACGTATGGGGTATGGCGTTCCCGCCGGAAGATTGGTTTGCTTGCCCCGATGAGGCCACGATTGCTGACGCCTCAACGACGTCCGGGGCCGGCGAGAGCTCGGCTGAGCCATCCCCGCAAGACGTTCCACCTCCTCGGGCCCTGGGCTCCGAGCGGAAGCCGGAGCCAACAGCGGCGCCGCCAGCGAAGCCGGCGCCCGCGAAGCCACCAGCCGCAGGGCCGACGGCTTCACCGCCACCTTCGGTGCCAGCCTCCACCACGCTCTCGACCGACGGCAAGATCCGGTTGATGCCGAGCCCTGCCCAATCCCAGGAAGCGCAGCTAGCGGCCGCGCGTCAGATGGCGAAGATGGTCGCCGAAGTCAAGGAAACCCTCGACCGGTCCCTCCACAAGGACGCGCGGGCGGCGATCGCCGAAGAGCTGGCGGTTGTGCGCCTCCAGCTCGATGCGCAGATTCATGACGCGATCGAGAGGGCCGTCAAGTCTTCGATGGAGCTTTCTTCCGACTCGGCGATGGAGAAAGTCGTGCAGCAGGCGGCCGACCGCACCGCAGCCATCGTCGAACAGGCCCGCAAGGCAAACGAAGCCAGCAGCGCCGAGCAGATTGACGCGAAGGTCCACCGCGCCGTGCGCGAAGCGGTGACTCACGCAGCCGAACAAGCGGCTCAACAGGCTGCACAGATGGCGGCTGCACACAATCTCGAGCAATCCGTCGAAGAAGTTGTCCGACGAGTGAGTGTCGAGCGGGAGGCATCGGCGCCGCCGCCTCAGATTCCGTCCTCGACCGAAGCCGCGACTCAACGCCTCGATCAGTGGAAGAAAGATCTCGAAGAAGCGGCGGAAAACGTTCGCGGACGGTCAGTCGACCAGTCTCGAACAGACTTAGAGGCGACGAGCCTCCGCTTGCACGAGCAATTTGAAGTTGCGCTCGCTTTAGCGTCGCAAAAGCTCGATGAAAAGCTGAGCGAAGTTTCCAGAACGGCGGCGCTGCAGGCCGAGAGAGACCATGCCGCGCAGAGCTCGAGCCTCCGCACGCTCCTCGATGAAGTGGTGATCGGAGCGCAGTCCCGAGTTCGATCGCTCGAGCAAGGACTCATTCAAGAGCGCGAACGCATAGAAGAAGCCAAGACGCAGCTTCAGGAAGAATCAAGATCAACGCTTGAGCAAACTCACGGCCGCTTTAACCGATTGGTTGCCGAGCGGTTCGAGGAGATTGGCCCGAAAGCGGATCAGCTAGTCGAGGAGCGGGCGCGGCAACTCGAGCCGGTGCTTCAGAATTCGGCGCAGAGGGTTCTCGAGCGATTCTCAGGCGAACTCGACCAGAAACTCGCCCAGAGGCTCGAACAGGTCGAGAGGGTGGTCTCGGAGCTCGGCAATGCCGAGCAGAGAGCAAGCGCACTACTAGCCAGAATTCAAGAACAGGCCCAGGGAGCTCTCGAACAGGCGGCGCAGAGCCAAGTTTCGGTCCGCGAGCAGGTTCACCAGGCGTCCGAAGGGGCTCTCGACAAGCTGACGGCCGAGCTCGCCAGCGCCGTCGAGCAAGCTGCCCGATTTCAGAACTCCATCCGCGAGCAGGCCGCGCAGGCCTCCGAACGGGCGGCGCAGACCGAGGATCGGGTCCGCGAGCAGGTTCAGCGGGCGAGCGAAGAAACCCTGCTCAAGGTGACCGCCGAGCTCGCCAGTGCCGAGCAGCAAGCCGCCCGCTTACAGAATTCCATTCGCGAGCAGGCGGAGCAGGCTTCCGAACATGCGGCCCAGACCCAGGATGCGGTCCGCGAGCAGGTTCACCGGGCGACCGAAGAAGCCCTCCTCAAGGTGAGCGCCGAGCTTGCGAGCGCCGTCGAGCAAGCCGCCCGCTTCCAGAACTCCATCCGCGAGCAAGTCGAGCGGGCCACCGAGCAGGCGGCACACGCCGTCGAAATCCAGGATTCGGCCCGCGGGCAGGTCGACAAGGCGTCCGAAGAAGCCCTCCTCAAGGTGAGCGCCGAGCTTGCCAGCGCCTTCGAGCAAGCCTCCCGCTTCCAGAACTCCATCCGCGAGCAAGTCGAGCGGGCCACCGAGCAGGCGGCACACGCCGTCGAGATCCAGGA
>DATMRE010000083.1:0-16497 GCA_035566475.1 Verrucomicrobiia bacterium
ACCACCTTGATTCGCCTGAGCCACTTCACATTGTTGATTCCTTCCCAGCCAGGGACCAACAGCCGCAGCGGGTAACCCTGCTCGGGACGCAGAGCCTCGCCATTCTGGCCGTAGGCCACCAGAAGGTCGTCCATGGCCTTCTCGAGCGGAATGCTCTTGGTATGCTCTCCCGCCTCCGATCCTTCCGCGATCAGCCAAGCCGCGCCTGTCTGTACGCCAACCTTTTCAAGCAATAGCGACACTGGCACGCCGGTCCATTCACTGCAACTCGTGAGGCCGTGCGTTTGTTGGATGGTTGCCGTCGGGGCGACGCGAGCCGCTCCCGCGGGACCCGAAAAAGGGGCGCTGTTTGCGTTGCACTCAAGGAAATGAGTCCGCGATACCGAAGGCAGGCGCCCTAGGTCATCCATTGTTAAAATCAGAGGGCGGTCCACCATGCCGTGGATCAGGAGGCGATGCTGTCGAGGGTCGATGTCCGGGGGATCGTAGCCGTGGGAGACTATGTAATGGAGCGAAGGCGGCGTGATGACCCCTACCGATTCCTGAAGCGGAGTCCTGAAGCCGAAGTCAGAGATCCCGGTCCATCGGCCCAGGCTGCCTATTCGTATCGTCGAGTCCTCGAAGCGCGAGCGCTCGCCGTAGGCGTGCGGATCGTTGGGGCGCAGTTCGGATGCGTCGGCTCCGGGGATGGCGCTTGCGGCCCGGACCGCGCCGACGGTGAGACCGGCGAGCGCGGCGCCGTCTTTGAGGAATCGCCGGCGACCCGACCCTTTTGAGTTCATCTTTCTCCTCCGTGATCAGGAACTCGCGGGCTCTACTGCTGGCTTCGGGTGAAACTGGACCTCGCGGCGACTAGAAGAGCAACTTCAAACCCAGCTGGATCGAGCGGTTACCTCCCGACCCGAGCACGGGATTCGAAGCCGCCACGTCCGCTGTGGCACAGCCACAGCCGAATCCTCCCGAGGTACCCGCCGAAGGATCGTTGAATCCAAACATATACGGACCCCAGGGATTCGCGAACGTCGGATGGTTGAGAACGTTGAAGACTTCCAACCGAAACTGGGCGGTGAGCCGCTCGTTGAACTTAACACCCTTGATTAGAGACAAATCCCAGCCGCGATAGCCCAAGTCGCGGAAGATGTTGCGGCCGACCGTGCCAAAGGTGCCCAGCGGGGGCGGAACCAGGACCGAGTTGCCCCTCACGTAGCAGCCGATGGAGGTGAGCGAGGCGTATGCGGGGCCCTGTACTCCTCCGTCCACTTTGAGTGCGGCGTTCGTGCAGGGTGCCGGAGGGGCGGTGCCGCCTGCCCCCGCAAGAGTGCAACCACCGAGCGCAGCTCCGCCGGACCCGGCCCAGCAATCAAACGGCGTTCGGCCGGCCTTGAAGTCGCTCGGGTTTCCGAAGAAATCCCAGCGTTGACCGTAGGTCGGGTTGTTGTTGACGTCTCCGGTCCCGCTGAAGTCGTTCGACATATCCATCGGGCCCCAAGGTGCTCCACTTGAGAGACTCACGATGGAATTGAATTGCCAGCCTTCGAGTAGCTGCGCGAAGCCCTGCTTCCCGGGAAGGTTATACGTCGCGGTCAAGGTGAAGCGATGCCGAATATCAAAGTCGGTGTTCCCATACTGCTTCGCGGGATGCGCGCTGTCGGATGGGATCAGGGCCTGATAGGTGCTCGATACGTCGTCCAGGGCATGGGAGTAAGTGTAGCCGGCCACAAACGACAGCCCGTGAGAGGCTCGTCGGCTGAAACTTACTTGCAGTCCGTGGTAGTTGGAATCGTCAAGATTCGATATGCGGTTGACGAATCCGAGGTACGGGAACGGGCGATTGAACGGTCGGCCAGACTGTTCGCCCAGGGGATCGACATTGCTCGGGTCGCCCAGTCCGATCGTGGCCGGTGTATATCCAGAGCCCAATGCCGGCTGGTTGATATCTTCGATGCCGATGAGTTTCGAGCCGTGGTTCCCTACGTAGGTAACCTCAAGTGAAAGATTGTTCCCGAAGGCGTGCTCGATCCCGAGTGTCCAGGTCGTGACGTAAGGATTCACTAGATGACGATCCACCGCGGCGACGTTGCAGGGCACGATCGGCTGAGAGGGATCGGCGGGCAGGGTCGAGCCGTCGCCGCACTCGACGGCGTTTCCTTGGAAGAGCGGAACCGAGGAGCTGTTATTCTGCCAGTTCATCGCCAGAGCTGAGCCAGGCCCGCCCGGTACGCTGACGGCTGTGACCGCGATTGTACCGCTGCCCGGCATGGCAACCCCGTTTTTGACGACCGTGGCCCCCGTCGGTATGGTGAATAAGCCATTCCCGTTGCCCGGAGCGACGAACACCGCAAAGGGCATCTGCTGGTACATGATGCCAGCCCCGGCGCGGAGCACGGTTTTCGAATCGCCCCGGAGATCCCATGCCAGACCCAGGCGAGGCGCGAAATTGTTGTGATCGCCCTCATAGGGAGAACTGATGCCGTGGCCAACCTGCACGAGCCCCCGCGAGGAATCGAAGTTGCCAATCAGGTTGTTCGACTCCTTGAGGACCGTATCCAGCTCGTACCGCAGTCCGAGGTTGAGAGTCAGCTTCGGTGAGAGGCGCCAGTCATCCTGGAAGAAGGCCGCGTACTGATAATTGTGGAGGTGCCGTTTGGGATTTCCAACCAGAATCCTCGACCCGCCGGCGGCCGGCGTGCCGGTGAGGAAGTTCTCGAGCGATCCGAACTTGATGAAACCCTTGGCATCCGAGGTTATGACCCCAGTAAAGGAATTGGATATGAATTCGCCGCCGAACTTGAACGCGTGGTTGCCGTGCAATTTCGAAACGTGGTCGACGAGCTGCAACACGCCCTCGGGTCCCAATATTTTTGGCCACATGGCCCCGAGCCGTAGCTGGGACAGCGGAAAGGGCTGGATCTGAATCTCGGGGAATCCAAAAAACAATGGGTTCGTGACGCCCGTATTGATTCCGTAGGCTTGGGGGTTCACGGTTTCGTCGGCACTCAAAAGGCTATCGTAGAAGTGAGAATAGCCAACCCTGAATTCGTTTACTGCGGTCGAATTCGGGACCCAGGTCCAACTCCCGGCGCCCACCACCGATCGCACCTGGGTAACCGTATTCCATATCGGCAGCACCTCGTTCGGTGCATCGTTATAGTTCCCGTTGTCCTGGCCGAAGAAAAACATGCCGTTGAAACTGTGGTGCTCATTGAGGTGGTAGTCGATCTTTGCGAGACCGTTGCCGGTGAGGTTCTTGCTCATCGACCCCGGCACGATGGATGTTCCGGGCCCATTGTTGTTTGGAAACAGTGATTCATTCGGACCGGGAACGCCCGAACTAGGCTTGACCGAGCAATTTGGGTTGAGGCCCGCAATATGGGCGCTGAGCGCGGACACATTCCGAAATCCCACATCGTTGCAGGCATCGACGAGGCTGTTCTGG
This sequence comes from Verrucomicrobiia bacterium, assembly GCA_035566475.1. Classification (GTDB taxonomy): domain Bacteria; phylum Acidobacteriota; class Terriglobia; order Acidiferrales; family UBA7541; genus Palsa-295. The sequence goes on from DATMRE010000083.1 coordinate 3,437, forward strand.
CAATCGCCCTGGATGGTCGTGCAATTCGGTGTGGCCGGCGGCGGCAGGTGGGCCTTGACAGGAGCGTTTGTGACAAACGTGCTTCCAACCGAATAGCGCTGTTCCTCGAAGGCCAAGAACCAGAAAAGTTTGTCTCGCCTGATCGGTCCCCCTGCGGTCGCACCGAACTGCTCCAACTCTACCGGCGCTTTCCTGGCCGGCACTGTGTTGAAGTAGTCGCGAGCATCGAGGGCGTCGCTGCGCCCAAAAGCGTAGGCCGTGCCGTGAATATTGTTCGTCCCCGACTTCAGCCCGACGACAACGATCGCGCCCGGCTTCCAACCGTATTCCGCCTTGGGATTCTCTTCCGTGTTGAATTCCTGGATGGCGTCAATCGGCAAGATCGTCGTCGCATCTCCGGCAAGCGTTGCCTGATTGACGACGCTCAGGCCGCTGTAGGCTTCGTCGTCGTTCAAGCCATCCAGCAGGAACACGTTGTCCTCGGGACGAATTCCATTGGTACTCTGGGTCCAGGCTCCGCCACCCACGAAATTCGTTACTCCGGGTCGCAGGGAGAGAAGATTTTGATAATTTCGGCCGTTTAACGGCAGATCGTTGATCGTCTCGTTGCTGAGCGTTCCACCGAGTGTCGCGTTTGTGGTCTCAACCATCGGCGGCTCCCCGTTGACGACAACCGTTTGCGTCTGCTCCCCGGGCTGAAGCGTCAGGTCAACACGAAGATCCTTACCGACTTCTAGCAAAAGACCGGAGTGCTCCACGGTCTTAAAGCCTGGGGCCTCCGAGCGGACTCGATAAGTGCCTGGAAGCAAGTTGGGAGCGGCGTACGCTCCAGCGTCATCGGTCGTCAAGCTTCGCGAAAGGCCTCTTTGCAGGTCTGTGATGGTAACGATGGCGCGAGCGATTGCGCCGCCGCTCTGGTCAGTGATGGTTCCAAGAATCCGGCCGGCATTGCCCTGGCCATAAAGCGGTAGACAGACGAGAAGCACCCCCCAGCATGCACAAAGGACGGAGGCCGCCCTCCGCGCGCCCGCCCGTACCGTTCTGTCCATCGACGAAGGTAAGCGATCCATTCGGACCTCTCTCGAGTGCGATTCGACCCGACTGACAGGCGGGCGGCCAACTCTCCGTTCGCGACGACAGCCACCAACTGGCTGTCCCGCGAGCTAAACGAACCGATTGCCTAGTTACCCTCCACCGGCCGTGTTGTCAAGGCAATTTCGGGCAATTTCGGGCTGCTTTCCGGCATTTTCGGAGGACCCGGTAACGAGGCAACTAGCGGCCGACCGATCTGCCATTCGTTGTGCGATCGATAATTTTCAGGGCATAATACAGGCGACCAAAGACGCAGTGATCGATCGCAGTAGGGGGGTCACGATTTGGCTACAACCCTGATTCCCTCGCCGCCGACGCCGAAACCAGAGGAACCGCGATCATCTGACTTCACCGGGAACCGTCCTCCCGGCGATGGGAACGATCGAGACCGCGGTCCGGACAATGGCGGCGGCCCCGGGTCTGAGCGCTGGTCGACTCCGCTCAGCGCCTATCGTGCCGGTATGCTGTTCGCAATGACTTCCATGGTTTCCCTGTTTGTCAGCCTCACTGTCGCGCTCCAGGCTCGCTGGGCACACCCGAAAGACTGGGTTTCGATCCGGCTGCCCGGCGTTCTATACCTCAACACGCTCGTTCTCTTGATCAGCAGTCTGACCATGGAGGTCGCGCGGCTTTCGGCGCGCGCAGAAGCCCGCAGACGTCAAAACATTTACCTCGGTGCAACGCTCTTATTGGGACTTATCTTTGTCGGTGGCCAATTGGTCGGCTGGAGGGACCTGGTTTCGAGCGGAGTCTATCTCGATTCGAATCCCGGCAGTTTGTTTCTTTACGTGATCACGGGGGCTCATGGCCTCCACTTGTTTGGCGGGATGATCGCTCTCATCTGGGTTATTTTCAGGGCCGGGAGTCTCGAGCGCTCAAGGAAGGCGCAGACAGCAGTGGATGTCGTTGCTCTTTACTGGCATTTCATGGATGGCCTCTGGGTGTACCTGCTCGGGCTGCTCTTGTTCAGAGTCCAGCGCTGAGACGAGCCGACTGGTTCCTCTAACCGCCGACCTGACGCTGCTTTCACCGCCGGGTTTGCCTGCGCTCGGCACGGCAGCCGTCTCCCCACCCGGTGACGGGCTGTTTCTGCTCTCGTCACCAGCATGGACGGCCTTCCCGGTCCAGCCGATCGCGGGGGATGCCGGAGACTGACGGTACGGTCGCGCGCAGTTCGCAAAACGAATAGAAATTGCGGCCGTCGGCTCGGGACACCACAGCTCGGACGCCTTCGCGGCCTGACCGGGCGTGCCCGGACTCATTTTCTTTGCGCTACGACGATCTTCGAGGTGGTGATTGCCTGTCCTACGTGGCGTTGCGTATGGTCGGCCACGTGTACCAGCAGGCCGCCAACCGTCGTCGAAAGCTCTTTCTTCCCAACCTTTCGTATCTCGTCGAGCCCGGACGCCTCGAGAGCTTCGACTCGCGCCCGACCGGCTGCCAGCGCGGATCTGAATTCCGCGAATAGTTCGTTTCTCGACGAGCCGACAGCGAGTTCATCGTTGAGGGCGGCCATCTGCACTCCGTTGAGCTGGCCTCCCTCGGCATAGGTCAGAAGCCGATCGATGCTTCGCGCAATGTGCCGCATATGGAAAGCTACGGGCGCGATGCCAGCCGGCCGCGCGTCGAGCTCCTCATCAGTGAGCTCACCGCACCATCGCTCGACATCCTCCTGGGCCAGCTCCAGGGCGTGCAAGACGGCCCGTGGCACGGCGTGAATCTCCGTCAAGCTCCCCCGCAACCAGGGCTCGACGAGCTTCTCTTCGCTCATTGGTTCTCGCCTCCGTCCGGCATGATTGAGATCCACGCGTTCGACACGGACGGGCGATCCGAGGATCTCCGTCGTACCCAGGGCGCAGTGTCCCTCCGACATCGGAAGAAACCCGACCGTTGTGCGGACTCAGCGTGCGCGTCGACAATCTCTTTTTCAACCAGGGCTTTGGGCTGACGCGTTTTTCCAAGCCGCTTCCGCGGGCTCCGCTCACGCGTTCGTTTCCTGTGCTCTGAGTCAGTTTGGCAGACCGAATGCTTGGGAGAGCGTTCGGCTCATTCAACTCGAGGTCCCGTTGAACTTTGGACACGATCCGCTCGAGCGAGCCTGACGATTGCCGGGGCACTCGATCGCCAAGCTAAGGCTTGCTTGCCAGCAGTTCTCCGATAGCTGGGCCAACTCGGCGCGAACCCCAGAACGCAAAATACATGATGTAGAGATAACAAATTGCCGGCAAGAAGAATGCATGATGGATTCCGATGTGATCCGCCACAACGCCCTGCAGTTCTGGAATCAGAGCACCGCCGACAATCGCGCAGACGAGCAGCCCCGATCCTTTTCCGGTGAGCGGGCCGAGTCCATCGATCCCGAGCGTGAAGATGCTCGGGAACATGATGGAATTGCAGAGACCGACGGCGAGGATCGTTCCCATGGCCAGATATCCCGAACTCAACATGGATAGAGAGACAAGCAGGCAGGCCGCGATTGCCGCGATACCGAGCAGAGTTCCGGTGCGCACTTTCTGCAGGAGTGCTGAACCGATGAATCTGCCGCCCATCGCGCCGCCCCAGTAGAGCGCGACAAATCGCGCGGCTACGTGCTCGGAGATATTGCCGATGTTCGGCTGGCTCATGTAGTTGACGAGAAAACTGCCGATCGATACCTCGGCTCCCACGTAGAGGAAAATCCCTACCGCCGCGAGCACAAGATGACGCTGTTTCCAGATCGAGTCCTTCCCATCGCCTGAATCGCTCTTGTGCTCGGCCGAGATGTCCGGCAGCTTGAATTTCGCTATCGCAATCCCGAGAGCCATGAGAGCGAGGGCAAGCCCGAGGTAGGGCAGCCGGACCGACGAGGCTTGCTGTAGCCGATAGGCTTCGAGTGCCGCAGCCGGCATCCTTCGGATTTCGTCCATGCTCTTCGGAGCCGTGCTCAGGATCAGGAAGCTGCCGAGAGGCGGAGCGATCGTAGTTCCGAGCGAGTTGAATGCTTGGGTCAAATTCAACCGGCTCGAGGCCGTTTCGGGCGGTCCCAGCACGGCCACGTACGGATTGGCAGCGACCTGCAGCGCGGTGATACCGGCGGCCAGGACGATCAACGCGGAAAGGAATAGCGGAAAGGAAGGCACGCTCGCTGCTGGTATGAACAAAAGCGCCCCCAGGCTCATCGTGAGCACGCCGGCAACGATCGTCTTCTTGAACCCGATCCACTCGATGACCTTGCCTGAAGGCATGGCAAAGACGAAGTAGGAGGAGAAGAAACTGAATTGGACGAGCATAACCTCCGCATATTTCAAGTCAAAGATCGATTTCAGGTGGGGAACCAGAATATCGTTCAAGGCGGTGAGAAAGCCCCACATGAAGAAGAGCGTGGTCACCATGGCCATCGCAGGTCGATTGCTCGTAGCCCTTCCGACGGGGCTAGCTGGTCGGTTCACGTTTGCGATGGCCATGTATTTGACCCCAGATCCATTTGTTCCGGCGTGATCCCAAGCTCCGCTCCGGCGGGTCTCGCGCCGCTTAGGCCCCGTATCTATTCGCATTGTATACCGGCCGGCCGTTTTGAGTGATTGAGAGCGTTTGCAACTTTGGAACCTGCCTAAAGCAGAGCTTTTCCGTAACCTCAAAGTGATGGAAGTACAACTCACCCCGGACCAAAAGGCCTTTGTCCGTCAGGCTATCCAAAGCGGACGGCTTCACCGCGAAGAAGATGCGGTGAAGGAAGCCCTTTGCCTTGGGGGAAGAACGTGAGCGCACCCGCGCCGAAATTCTCGTTGCTGTCGATGAGGCCGAAGCCTCCCTTGCCCGAGGCGAAGGCCGCATCATCACGCAGCAATCAATGCGGGACCTTGCCGGAGAGGTGAAGCAGCGCGGACGGGATCGGCTGCGGCAGAGCAACCCCCCGCCCCGTAATGGCGCATCGGCTTGCACCGGAGGCCGAAGCCGAACTCGACGACATCTGGTGTACATCGCCAAGGAAAGCCACAGCATCGAGATTGCGGATCGCGTGGTTGATTCCATCACCGCGAGGTTTTTTCTTCTTGCCACGTATCCCCACGTCGGACGCCGCCGTGATGAAGACTTGCGCCCCGGCTTGCGCAGTTTTCCCGTGGGCGAATACGTCATCATCTACCGCCTTGAAGGTGAGGACGCGCCGATCCTCCACGTCATACGCGGCAGCCGTGAGGTTGAAGCGTTGTTTACGCATTGACGTTTTGTATATCGAAAAGTGTAAGACACGAGACTCTGCGCGAAGGCCCCAAGATCAAGGACTTGCAAGTCTCGAAAGTCTGTTTCAACGGGCGGCATGCCATGCGGCTCCGCCCGCGTCTCGAAGGATGACCAGACCCCCGGTCGGCACGTTCTGCTAATGCCCAAGGGCTTCGAAGGATAAAAGAGCTGCTCCCGTGCGCGGCGGTCTGATCGTCGGCCTGCACAGACGAACAGACAACGGCGGTCGTTCCAGATTGCGTCGCGTTGTCATCATCGCTCCAATGAACCCCCTCAACCTGCGAGTTCGCGCCTGGAATGACGACCCGCGCCTTGTCAACCCGGACCCTGTGAGATAGAGTACCGGGCTTCTCTCGGGAGGACGCAGAATCGATGCCGGCAGCCCAAAAGGCGAACTTGAAGATACTCATCCGTTCGGCTGCGATCGGTAAACGAGTCCGGGAGGTGGCCGGCGAGATCACGAAGGACTTCAAGGGCGAGCGCGTCCATTTGATCGGAGTTCTCAAGGGGGCGTGCATTTTTCTCTCTGATCTCGTCCGGGAGATCAATCTCGACACCTCCATTGATTTCATCGCCGTGTCCAGTTACGGCAAGGGCAAGGAATCATCCGGCCAGGTCCGCGTGCTGAAGGATCTCGACAGCAGCATCGAGGGCCTCAACGTCATTCTCGTCGAGGATATTCTCGATACCGGTCTGACACTGAGTTACCTGTTGCGCGTTCTGCGGCAACGCAAGCCAAAGAGTCTGCGCGTGGCTGCATTGCTCGACAAGCCTTCGCGGCGGCTCAGGCAGGTGCGAGGCGACTACATCGGCTTTACGATCCCCAACGAATTCGTCGTGGGCTACGGGCTCGATTACGGTGAGCGATACCGCAATCTGAAGGACGTCTGCATACTCGCTCTTCCCGCGGAATAGAACGAAGCGTTTCACGTCGCCGAAGGACCCGAGATTGGTCATCACCTGTGAGTCCGCCGCGACTCTGCCCAACTCTCTCGAAGGTGGCCAATCGACGCCTGCTATACTATCTCCTTCATGTTCCGCGCCTGTGCTTCCGGCAACGGGGTCCTGGCTAGCGCACCCAGGGAGGGTTTGCCGGAGCTTGGACGGCTCATCAAATTCGAATGGACTCGACCGAACTCAAATCGGCGTCGGAGATGCCGCAAGAGACGCTGGCAGTCCTGACGGAAATCAGTCAGGAGATCAATGCGTCTCTAAATCTCGACGAGGTTCTGGCCAGCGCTGCGGGGCAAATCAAGCGACTCATTGATTATGAGATCTTTGCCGTCCTGCTTCCGGACGAAAGCAGCGATAAGCTCTATTTCCGTTTTGCCATCGGCCATCGCCGGGAGGTTGTCGAGCATTGGCGAATTCCTCTCGGTGACGGCATTATCGGCGCCGCTGCGGCCACCGGGCAGGCCATTCGCGTGGGCGACGTCCTGAAGGATCCCCGCTACATGGCCGCGGTGGATGCGGTCCGCTCGGAGATGGCTGTGCCGCTGATTGTGCGCGGGCGCGTGATCGGCGTGATGGACATTGAAAGCCGGGATCCGGACTATTTCACTCCGGCCCAGCAGAATATTCTGACGCTGGTCGCGAGCCGCATCGGCACGGCGGTAGAGAACGCGCGGCTTTTCGAGAACGCCCGGAAGCAGGCCGAGACTCTCCTGCTGCTCAACGAAATCAGCCGGGAAGCGAATTCCACACTGCAAGTGGAGGAAGTGTTGCGCCGCGCCGCCGAGCTGACCAAGCGGTTGATCGACTACCAGATGTTCAGCATCCTGCTCCATGACGAAACCACGAACGTCTTCCGTCACCGCGTCACGGTGAAATTCGGCCAGCGCGTGCAGGAGAAATCGACCGTTCCGGCACACGAAGGGATTGTTGGCGCGGCGGCCTCGCTCCGGCAGCCGGTCGTCGTTCCGGACACGGCGCTCGATCCGCGCTATCGCATGGTCAATCCCGAAACCCGTTCCGAGCTGGCCGTGCCGATGGTGTCGAAGAATCGCGTCGTGGGTGTGATGGACCTGGAGAGCCCGCAACTCAATTATTTCACTCCGGACCATGTCCAGGTCCTTTCCATTCTGGCGGCACATCTGGCGGTTTCCATCGAGAACGCGCGCCTCTACGAACAGGTCGCGCGGGATGAGAGCCGCATGGAGCGCGATCTAAACGCCGCCCGGCGCATTCAGGGAGCGTTGCTGCCGCGGCTGCCAGGGCCTGAATTTGGACTCGACATTGCCGCGCGCGTGGTTTCATCCCGCGAGTTGAGCGGAGATCTCTACGACTTTCTCCGCTACGGTCCGCAGGATCTCGGCGTCGCACTGGGCGACGTCAGCGGGAAGGGAAGCGCGGCGGCGCTCTACGGCGCCGTGGCTGTCGGTACGCTGCGCAGCCTTGGATCACAGAAGCCCCGGCCGGCAAACATGCTCCGTGCCATGAATGGATTCTTGAGCGAACGCCTGATTGAGGGTCGATTCATGACCCTCTGCTTTGCCACCTGGAATCGCCGTCGCAGCAGGCTGCGCATGGCCAACGCTGGGCAGGAACAGCCGCTCCTGCTCCATGGGGGTCGCTGCGAAACGATTCGCCTGGCAGGATTTCCTCTCGGGATGTTCGAGGACGTCACCTATGACGAGCGAAGTTTCATTCTCGATGCGGGCGACATCGTGGTGTTTCATTCCGATGGTATCGGCGACGCTCAGAACGCGACTGGAGAATTCTTTGGACATGCGGGCCTGGCGCGGCTGATCACCGCCAATCAACACTTGCCGGCAGGCGGCATCGCCGATCGCCTCCTGGAAGAAGCAGACCGGTTCTCGGGCGGCATCCATCCGACCGATGATCGCACGCTCGTGGTCTTGAAAGTGCCCTAACCGCCGGAGACGCCGAACCGGTAGCGTGCGCCTCGCGCCGAGGGCTTTCAACAGAGACGCTTCAACGTTCGCCCCATCGCAGTTTGCTTCGTAACACTTCAAAATATGTCTTCTGCGGCGACCGTATGAAGGCCACTCGGTTCTTCGATTTCGTGACGACCACGCGGTCGCTCGGTTGCAGCTGAAATCCGATTTGCCCGTCGAGTGTCAGGTAAACCGGCTCTTCCCCCGCCGCGATATGAATCTCGACGCGGGCCGTATCCGGGATCACGAGGGGCCGATTGGTAAGCATGTGCGGGCAGATGGGCGTGATCACGAACGCATCGAGCTGCGGGTGAACGATAGGACCTCCGGCGGCGAGCGAATAGGCGGTTGAACCGGTTGGCGTCGCGACGATCAGGCCATCGGCGCGGTACCGTCCGACCGGGGCACTGTCCACATAGAGGTCGAAGTCCAGCATGCGCGCGAGCGCGGCCTTATTGATCACCGCGTCATTCAAGGCGGTTTGCCGCTCGACGACCTTCCCATTTCGGAACGTGTGCGCGTCGAGCATCATGCGTTCGCTGGTGTTGTGCCGCCCGTCGAGGACTTGCTCGAGCACCGGGTAGAGTTCCTCGCGCGTCACGCTGGTGAGGAATCCGAGACCTCCCAAGTTGACGGCCAGTATCGGAACCCTCTGCCCGGCCAGCGCTCGGGTCGCTGAAAGCAACGTACCGTCACCCCCGAGGACGACGAGCAGTTCAAGCCCCTCGGGGAGTGCCCCGCGCGCGAAGGCCGGCAAGCCAAGATCGATGCACGCCTGCGTTTCCTTGTCGACGAAAACGTCGATCTTCCGGTCCCGTAGCCAGGAGATCAGCGGCGGGACGACCGATGACACCACGTCCCGGATGGGTTTGCAGACGATGCCGACGGAGCGGATCATTCGCGTGAACGAAGCATCCTATTCTACCCGCGGTGGCGGGCGTGCAGAAAAAACTCCTGATTTCCTCCGGAGCCGGGCAGGCAACTGGGTCGCACGCCGACGATGTCGAGTCCCGCATGAGTCGCGGCCGCGACGACACGGTCACTCGCTATCTGATGCAGCTCCCGGTCGCGAACAATCCCGCCCTTGCCCACGCTCCCTCTCTCGAGCTCAAATTGCGGCTTGATGAGGATCAGGAACTGGGCGCCGGGTGCGGCGACCGCGAGGATGGCCGGGAGAACCTTGGTCACGGATATGAATGACAGATCGACCGTGACAAGTTCGGCGAGCTCGCCGATGTCGCGAGGTTCGAGATAGCGCGCATTGCGTTCAATGGCAATGACACGCTCGTCCCTCTCGAGCTTCCAATCCAGCTGGTCGATGGTCACGTCCACCGCATACACCCTGCGCGCTCCGTGTTGCAGCAAACAATCCGTGAAACCGCCCGTCGAGCTCCCCACATCCAGGCAAACCTTATCCCGCGGGAGAACACCGAAATCTTCGAGGGCGCCTTCAAGTTTCAAGCCTGCGCGGCTTGAATAGCGAAGCGTCTCGCCGGTGATCTCGATCTTGGCATCGAGTGGAATCTGGCTCCCGGGTTTTTCCGCACGCTGTCCGTCGACTCTAACCTGGCCCGCCAGAAGCAATGCCTGCGCACGCTCGCGCGACGGCGCGAGTCCGCGCTCGAGGAGAAGAACATCGAGCCGCGCTCTACCCGGCCGAGGAGTCTTGTCCGCGCTTCCCGAATCAGGCGCGCGGGCCGGTCGTTTCGACCGTGCTGGTCTCATCGGTTTCATATCGCGCGGCGGCGAAGCCGTCCGGGTCATGACCGGCGCTCGACCAGAAATTCGGCAAGCTGGTAGAGCCTGGTGCCCCGTCCGCCGTAGCGGTCGAGCTCCTTGAGGGCTTTCGCTTCAAGGTCGGCCGTAATCGCGCGCGATTTGCCCAGGCCGTACAGCGCCGGATAGGTCGCCTTGTGCTGCGCCTGATCCTTCCTGGCCGTCTTCCCGAGCGCCGCGGAGGATTCCTCCACATCGAGTATGTCGTCGACCACTTGGAACGCCCAGCCGATCGTGTCGCCGAACCGACCAAGCCGCTCGACGTCCTCCTGCTGAGCGCCCCCGGCAATGGCGCCCCCGACGATCGAGCCGCGAATGAGCGCGGCCGTCTTTGATCGGTGGATGTATTGAAGGGCGGACTCAGTGATTGGCGCTCCTTCGGCCTCGACGTCGGCCACTTGCCCGCCCACCATTCCATCTACGGTCCCCGCCGCCGCCGCAATTTCGGCAATCACTCGAACGCGACGAGCGGGCTCAAGCGGAGCGCCTGCAAGCGTGGCGAACGCTAGGGTCAGCAGAGCGTCGCCGGCAAGAATGGCCATGGCCTCGCCGAACACCTTGTGGCATGTCGGCTTGCCGCGCCGGAGATCGTCGTTATCGAGCGCGGGAAGATCGTCGTGTATCAGCGAGTAAGTGTGTATGAATTCGAGAGCGCACCCGGCCTGGATGGCCGCCTCCGGCTGCTCTGTAAACATTCGCGCCGCTTCAAGACAGAGGATCGGACGGACCCGTTTTCCGCCGGCGAAGACGCTGTAACGCATCGCTCGGTGAATCGAGCGCGGCGGCGTGTCCTCGGTCGGAAGCAGCTTTTCGAGTGCCGCCTCGATCACTGTCTGGTCAGCTTCGAAAAAATCCGGGAGCTTCATGCCTGCTGACGGGCCGCAAAAAGCAAGAGCGCATCCGCTTTGCTCGGCAAGCCATCTATGGGGGTCGTCATAAGCGCACTTTTCGGAGTAGCGGTTTCTTCCTTTGCTCCATTGGTGGAGCCACCCCAGACTAATGTCCGGGATTGCGCTCGCTGAGCGGTTCATCTTCGGGCTCGAACGGCTCTGCGGCGATCTTACCGTCCGCTTTCTTCAGCAGGATTTCCACACGGCCTTCGGCTTCCTCGAGCTGCTTCTGGCACTCCCGCGACAGCTTGACGCCTTCCTCGAACAGCTTCATTGCTTCGTCAAGCGACAGCTCTGTACCTTCGAGGCGCTTCACCACTTCCTCGAGGCGCGCGAGTGACTTCTCAAAGTCCCCCTTGCGCTCCGGTTCGGCCGCCGTTTTTTTCGCGCCTGAATTCATTTTGCCTCCGCCGGCGGTCTCGCGCCGCGCCAGAAAATCACCTGCCTCGAAGCCTCGTCAAATATAGACTCACGGCCGGCGTCTCTCTGCGATTCGCGCGACCGGCTGCCGGGGGTCGCCGCGACTCCGGCCTCGCGGCGTACACGCACCGGATGTACCCGAGCCCGCAGCCAGATCGTGGCAGTCAGGCGAAGGTTCGACCGAGCATTCTAGCGCACGTCGAAGAGCGTCAACAATGGCCTTGTGCCATGCGGTCGAACGTCGAGCGGTGCAGGATGACCGATCACGCGATAGGCAGTCGCTGCCCTGCGTTGGTACGGCCCACCGAATGCGAGAGTCATGTGCAAATAAGAGATTACGCATTGCCTCGCCTCGGACATCTCGGGTCTTGCACACCCGAGCTGAACGATGCACAATCCGCTCATGTTGAGGCTGGAAAGAGCGGTTGGTTGTCACTTCGTCCGGATCGGCGGCCTCGGCCGGCCGCGAAGAGGCCTCGGCTCGCGAGTACGCCTCCAGCTCGCCCCGGGTTACTGCGCAGCATTCCGTTCAGTCGACTCGGTTCGTCCGCGATCGAGCGAGCTCGCGGGGAGCCGCCCGAACTGCGGTGATCGTCCCAGAACGCGCCAGTGCTTGCGCTCGCCGGTTCGCCCGGCGCGAGTCTCGCCTGACGAACTCGACAACCGATACCCGCCTTTCTGAGGCCCGAGCTCGATGAGTGCGCTTCACATCTTCGGCGTATTGTTTCTAATCGGAGTGAACGCGTTCTTCTCCGCCGCAGAATTTTCCTTTGTAACGGTCCGGACGTCGCGTATTCGGCAGCTGGCCGAAGCCGGAGATCCCCGCGCAAAAATCGTTGACCAGCTCCTGAGTGATCTCGGTCGCGTCGTTTCTGGTGTTCAGGTCGGGATCACGCTCACGAGCCTCTCGCTCGGCTACCTCGGCGAGATCACGCTCGCGGGAGTTCTCAGCCCGCTCGTCGACGGGATTCGGGGTCCGTGGGCAGCGCTCATTGCTCACGGCGCCGCGCTCGTTGTAGCGTTCGGACTTCTTACAGTCTTGCAGGTGGTGCTTGGCGAATTGGTTCCGAAGGGCCTTAGCTTGGCGCGAGCCGAGAGGGTTGCGCTGCTGATCGCGCGCCCGTTCCAGTTGTTCCTAAACACGTTCCGCTGGGCCATCGATCTGCTCGATGGCTTCGCCGAGAAGCTCATTCTAGCGCTGGGCGTTGTCGCGCCTCACAGCCATACGCTCGTACGTTCGACCGAGGAATTGCAGGTAATGATCCAGCAGGCGCGCGACCGCGGGTTACTCCCTGCGGCCGAAGTGAAGTTCATCCAGAACGCGATTGAACTGGGCCAGGTACAAGTTCGCGAGGTGATGGTGCCCCGTCCGGATATGCACGCGCTGCCATCGAGTGCGGGTCTCGAAGAGACGATGAGGATATTCGCAACCACGCAACGTTCCCGCATCCCCGTCTACGAAGGCACGCTCGACCATATCCTCGGCTTCGTCCACATCAAGGACGTGATCTGGGTGCTGCTCGAGAGGGCTCGCGACATGGAAGAGAGTCTGACGGCGAGCGCATTCGAGCTGAAAAGCGTCGTGCGCGATGTGCTGATCGTTCCCGAGAGCAAGCCGGCTAGCGAACTGCTTGTCGAGTTTCGATCGCGCCGCACCGGTCTCGCGATGGTCGTGGACGAGTTCGGCAGCATCCTGGGCCTTGTGACCCTCGAGGATATCCTCGAGCAGATGGTCGGCGCGATCCACGATGAGTTCGATGTGGTC
>DATMRE010000084.1:0-18104 GCA_035566475.1 Verrucomicrobiia bacterium
CCTAGCGGCTCGCGGCGTGCGATATCCGCGCCGAAGCTTTCCATCGTCCGTTCAACAGCCTTGCTGCTCAGAGCCGCGTTTCGCTTCGCGAGAGCGCCATACCGGTGCTGCCCTCGCAGGTGGCCAGGCAAGGCGACTCGCCCAAGCCATGACCGCTATGACCTGCCGAGAGCTCTGGCCCTCTCTGCCGAGCCATCAGCAACCGATTCACCCGGCTTGAGAGCGTGGATTTCGAGACCGGCAATGTCGTTTGTGAGGTCGCGGACCGCTTCAGGATTTCCTGTGAGAGCCGGAAACGTGCCGAAATGCATCGGGATAACATGACGCACACCGAGCAAGCGAATCGCCAGCGCCGCCTCGCGGGGCCCCATCGTGAAGTGGTCGCCGATGGGCAACATCGCTAGGTCGGGTGAATAGAGCTCTCCGATCATCTTCATGTCGCCGAAGACCGTCGTGTCTCCCGCGTGGTAAACCGTCAGCCCTCCGGGCAGGCGAATGATGTAGCCGCAGGCCTCTCCGCCATAAATGATTTGGTCACCATCCGTGATGCCGCAGGAGTGAATGGCATTCACCATGGTGACTTCGATCTCGCCGACCTTCTGCGTGCCTCCCTTGTTCATAGCGTTCGTGTTGGTGATCCCCTTCGATTCGAGCCACGCGCACGTTTCGAAGATCCCAACGACCTCGGGCTTGTGCCTCTTCGCCAGGTCGACGGCATCGCCGATGTGGTCGAAGTGCCCATGCGTGATGAGCATGACATCGATTCGGTCGAACCTCTTGAGCGAATCGGGACAAGCGGGATTGTGTTCGACCCAGGGATCGACGACCACGATTTTGCCGCTCGGTGAGGTGATGCGGAACGCCGAATGACCAAGCCACGTCAGTTGGTTACCTCGCGTTTCGAGCATGGCAGCGTGCCTCCTGTGAAAAAGGGTGAATGAGCTCTTTATTTGCAATTCTTGACAACGGAGTTGCCAGAACCCGGCGGAGCCCAGGTCAAAATTCTAGCCGCGAGCCGCTTTCATTCTAACGGTTTCGCGCCAGGCGCAGCAACTCAGGAGAAAGTGAACCCACGACCGAACGCCGGAGTCGCTCGCGTCTCTAGAGCGCGCTTGCAGCTGCCCGGTTCTAGTGGTATAGAAAATGGTTTAATCAGTATGCCATAATGACCGTGAGAAGAGCGGAGCACAGAGTCGCTGTCGAGGAGAGAGTTAAATGGCTTACGTAATTGCCGAGCCCTGCGTCGGAATCAAGGACACAGCCTGCGTGGACGTATGTCCGGTAGACTGTATCCATCCGCGGAAAGACGAGCCGGATTACGAAGGGGAAAAGCAGCTCTACATCAATCCCGATGAATGCATTGACTGCGGGGCTTGTGTTCCTGTTTGCCCGGTGACGGCGATTTTTGCACTCGAAGATCTCCCCGACAAGTGGAACGGATTCACCGCTAGCAACGCCGATTGGTATAAAGGCAAGAAATAACGACACGGTCCGGCGCACCTTAGCAGTATCGCAGGGTTCACTCCCAATCAGCCGGTGAGCGCGGCGGAGTTTACGTCGCGCTTTTGGTTTTGGGTTTGAACCTGCTTGCCGCCGCACGCCAAGCTTCGATTGGAGCGCCTTCGCGACCAAGAGTTGCAAAAGCCGTGGCTCGGTGCGAGGTCTTCGTCCACAGGGTGCAGGTTTCCCGGGCTTTGCTTTGCCCGCCGGATTGGTCTTCGACCCCACCGCTCTCGTTCGAATCTCCCGTCAACGAGCCCCGGCCGTCGCGATCATCCGCAGAGCTTCCACCCTTCGCGACCGAGGCGGCGACGAGTGAATCGGTTGCGCCTTCAATTTCCCCGCCTGCGGGTGAAATACCGCGCTCGGTGAGTGAAGCCGGCCGAGCCTCCGAGTGAGCCATGGAAGTGCGGATCGAACTGCCGGGCGTAAAACTGGGACTCCTCGAAGCGGACGGCGTTCGCGTGGTGCCGATCGATCTCGGTCTCGCGCAGATGATGGATGAAGTCTGCGGGCGCAGGCGGCGCGAGTTCTCACTCGAGAGCCTGGCCCAGGCCGAGCCCATTCGCGCCGTGCGGGCGATGTTTCGCAACTGGGATATCGACCCATCGAAATACCGGCCGTCTTCGGAAGCGCTCCTGAGGCGCGTTGTCGAGGGAAAAGGTCTTTACCGGGTATCGAACGTGGTCGACATAGCAAACCTCGGCTCGATTGAGACCGGCTGGCCGTATGGATGCTACGACCGCTCACGGATCCATCCGCCGATCGTATTTCGGCACGGGGCGGCCTTCGAGCGCTACGAGGGCATCGGGAAACGCACCTGGCACCTTGAGGGGAGGCCGGTTCTCGCGGACACGGAAGGACCCTTCGGCAGCCCCATCAGCGATTCCACGCGCAGCATGATTACCGAGTGCGCGAGCGAAATCCTGCTGGTCACCTACGCACCAGCCGAGCTGCCGGATCGGCCGATCGAAAGGGCGATCGGGCGGGTCGCCGAACGGCTTTCACAGTTCGCGAGCGCCAGCGCCATCCGCATGAATATCTGCGCATAGGATCGAGTGGGCGGTTTGCGCCTCCGCCAATCCGCAGGTTATCCTGTAACCGCTTCCTGAGGTTCGCCGGTGCCAGACTTTCAGCTTGTCCTCCTGATTCATGCGCACCAACCAGTTGGAAATTTTGATGACGTATTCGAGCGAGCCTATCAGCAATCCTATTCGCCGTTTATCGATGTCCTTTCGCGGCACCCTGCCATTCGCGTCGGCTTGCACTATTCCGGGCCCTTGCTTGAATGGATCGAGCGCGCGCACCCGGAGTATTTCGACCGTCTTCGGGAGTTGATCAGGCGCGGTCAGGTGGAAATGGTCGGCGGCGGATTCTATGAGCCAATTCTTGTGGCCATTCCGCCCAAGGACCGAGGCGAACAGATCGCGCGGTTCTCCGATTACCTCTCCAAGCACTTCGAGGCTCGGCCTCGCGGCGCATGGCTGACCGAGCGCGTTTGGGAACCGCAGATCCCCTCCTCGCTTGCGCCCGCGGGCGTCGAGTACACGCTGGTCGACGACAACCATTTTCTTGGCGCCGGATTCGACCCGAGCGACCTCTATGGCTACTATCTCGCCGAAGACCTCTGCCACGTCGTGAAGGTCCTCCCCGGATTGAAATCACTGCGATATTTGATCCCTTTCCGAGATGTCGCGGAGACGACTCAATTTCTGCACGCGTCCGCCGGTGAGCATGCGGGCGGATTTGCAACGATGGGCGACGACCTCGAAAAGTTTGGCGTTTGGCCCGGGACGCACGAGCACTGCTACCAGAACGGCTGGCTCGAGAGATTTTTTTCCGTGCTCGAGCAAAGCGCGGACTGGCTGGGGATGTCCCTTCCGGCAGAAGCGGTCGCTTCGCACCCTCCGCTCGGGCGCGCCGACCTCCCGACCGCTTCCTATACCGAAATGATGGAGTGGGCCTTGCCGACGAAGGCGCGAACGTGCTACCACGGCCTGATCGAGGAGTTTTCTTCGCGGCCCGAGGCGCTGCCGTTCCTGCGTGGCGGCATCTGGCGGAATTTTCTGACCAAGTATTCCGAATCGAATCTACTGCACAAAAAGATGCTGCACGTCTCGGAGAGGCTCGGAGCGCTCGCACAGGGAGGCCGGCGCGATAAGGGCGCTCTTCAGGCGCGTGAGGAGGCTACGACGCTGCTGCTGCGCGGGCAATGCAACGACGCCTACTGGCACGGCATCTTCGGTGGTCTCTACTCCCCGCACTTGCGAACGGCGATGTGGCGCTCTCTGGTTGAGGCCGAGGCCATCGTCGACCGGCTGACGCATCGGAAGCAGAAGTTTACGGGGGCAGCGAAGGCCGACTTTGACGGCGATGGCCGCGACGAAATCTACCTCACCTCCGATCGTTACGCCGCGCTGATTGTGCCGGATGACGGCGGCACGGTCTGTGCGCTTGATTTTCGTCCCGCGAAGGCGACCCTGATCAATTCGCTGATGCGGCGGCCCGAGTCCTACCACACGGCGCTCCGGAGCCCACAGGCGAATGGCTCGCCGAACGTGCAATCGATTCACGCGCCGAGGCGCTCGAAGGAGGAAGGTCTCGAGCGCTGGTTATACTACGATCGCTGGGCCCGCCACGGGTTCCGACTGCTTCTGTTCGGCCAGGGGAAGAGCTACGAGGACTGCGCCACGGTTCGCCTGGAGGAGGACCGGGCGCTCGCGGGCGGCCGCTATCGAACCGTGGAACTATCGTCGGCGCGGGTCCGGTTTCGATCCGAGGAAAGCGTCGATTGGCCGACGGAGAAGACCCTGTCGTTCATGCCGACCGAGGAGGGCTTTGACGCAGTTTGCGACGTCGCGCTCGACCGGAGCGCGCAAGGGACGGCCGCGGTCAATATCGGCATCGAGTTCGTTGTGAACTTTCTTGCGCCGGCAACGCCGGACCGCTATTTCCAATCGGATGGCAAGCGTTTCCCGTTGCGCTGGTCCGCGGCAGTCCAGGGAGGGGAGTTGCGCTTGGTCGATCAATGGCAGCGGATCGGCATAACGTTCGAGGCGCCGGGGGCACGCAATTACTGGATCGCACCGATTGATACGGTCTCGGAGTCCGAGGACGGCTTAGAGCGGATTTATCAGGGCTCGCAGGTGATTGCCGTCTGGCCGGTGGAACTGGCGCCGGGCGCGCAGTGGAAGGGGCAGCTGGCGCTCAGGGTTGGTCAGCTCGGCTGAGGGACCGGTTCGAGCGCGGCGGTGTTGCCCCGAAGTGCAGGGCTCTGCTAGAGTGCGGTGCGTCGGGAGGAATTCGGATGGCTGTTTCGCAGGAACTGCTGGACATTCTGGTTTGCCCGCTTTGCAAGACGCCGGTGAAGTTGACGCCCGACCAAACAGGCCTGAAGTGCACGACCTGCAGGCGCGTTTATCCGGTTCGCAACGACATCCCGGTCATGCTGGTGGATGAAGCGCGCGTTGAAGCCGAGTGAGGCATCCCGTCTGCTTCCCGGTCTTCCCGAGGGAGCGGAAATCTTGATTGCGCGGCTGCGATCGCTCGGCGACATCGTGCTCGAGACGCCCCCGATTCTAGCCCTGCATGCCTGGAGACCGGACCTTCGAATTTGTTTGCTGGTCGAACCTCGATTCTCTGCGCTCCTCGAAGGACATCCGGCCCTCAGCGAACAACTCCTTTCCGGTGGATTTGCCGAGACCGCTCTACGATTGCGGCGGCGTCGATTTCCCGTTGTTTTCAACCAGCACGGCGGCCCCCGGAGCGCGCTCCTGGCAGCAGCTTCGGGCTCCCCACGGCGCATCGGCTGGAAGGGATTTCAGTTTTCATTCCTGTACAACGTTCACGTGCCCGACGCGGAGGAGTTCTATGGGACGCCCATCGTGCATACCGTCGAGCACCGCATCTCCCAGCTCTACTGGACCGGGCTCCCGCGCGGGCCTATCCCCCGCGCCCAGGTTTTTGCGAACGCCGATGCGCGGGAGTCGGTCGTTCGCATGCTCGCCCGGAAGGGCATCGCGCCCGGCCGACCCTATGCCGTACTGCAGCCCGGGGCAAGACTCGTCACCATGAGATGGCCCGTCTCGAAATACGCGGAAATCGCCCGCTGGATGCTCAAGGCGCACGGCATCACGAGCGTGGTGAATTGGGGGCCGCGCGATGAGGCGATTGCCGCCGAAGTGCGGCGCGAGATGGAAGACTGTGCCGTGGTCCCCGAGCCGTTCGATTTGCGTGAACTGGTCGCTCTGGTTGCCGGAGCGCGTATCTTCGTGGGGAATGATTCCGGACCGGCGCACCTCGCCAGCGCCGCGGGCCGGCCAGCCGTCGTGATCTTTGGATCGACGAATCCGGCGCAGTGGCGACCGTGGCGATCCGAACACCGGGTCGTCGCAACCGGTGCGACGTTCCTTGCACTTCGCGGTAACAAGAGTGTCGTCACGACGGAGCCGCGCTCGATTCAGTCGATCGGGATCGACGAGGTGCGCAAGGCCTGCGAGGAGTTATTTGCCGAGGAATCGATGCACACAAAATTGGCCGAAAGGGACGCAACTGGCTGAAAGCAAACGAAGCGCGGGAGAGGGCCAGGGCGTCCGATGGCAGCGGCGCAAGCCGCATTCATTCCAGGCAATCGGCAAAAACGCGGTTCCGACCGGCACCCTGGTGCCCCACCTCTAACGATATGGCGGCCGAGTCTTCCACACCCGAGGGGCGCTGGCTCAGCGCGATTCGTCGAGACTGGGACGCGCGCGCTCGAGAAAATGCGCGCGCCTACATCAACTGGCCGGATATCACGAACGAAGAGGGCGCCTTCTTCGCCTCCGGTCGGCGCGACTACGAACATTACGTCACGCCCTTCCTCGAGAAAATGCAGTTCGACCCGCAAGGCAGGGTGGCGCTTGAAATCGGCTGTGGGATCGGACGAATCGCACGATCGATGGCCGCCGATTTCGGCCAGTATATCGGCGTCGATGTTTCGCCCGAGATGATCCGCAAGGCTTCCTCCTACCGACTCCCGCGCGCCACGTTTCAGACCGTCTCTGGCGGAGACCTCTCCGGTATCCCGGGCGGCAGCGTGGATTTCGTCCTATCCTTCGCGGTTTTTCAGCACGTGCCGGACAAAGCCGTGATCTTCAACTATTTTCAGGAGACAGCGCGCGTCCTGCGCCACGGCGGATTCTTCCGCCTGCACATGAAGGGATTGTGGGCGCTCGCGCTCGGGCGCTTCATGCTGGAGGCGGGATTTTCAAATAACGCGCATCTCGTGAAAGCTCGCTTGACCCGCGTGCCCATCCTCCGGGTGCGCTATCTCGACACCTGGCAAGGCCGTTCGATTCGGCCTCCGGAAGCACGGAAGCAATGCCAGCGAGTCGGCCTCGAAGTTCTCGATTTAGAACACGAGTGGACCACGATGATGTGGGTCGGCGGTCGGAAAAAATAATCGCCCAAGTCACTCGAGCGGGAAGCTGATCGATTGGTCTTTGAACTCAACCCAAAGGGAGACTTCCTTCGTCTTGGCCTGCTTCACCTGATCATCGTCCTGAGGGAAAGGGTCGTAGGGGCTGACCTCGATCTTGATGACCACGCCTGAGCCTCCCGTCCGGTGCTCAGGTCTCTTCGCGATGCGGAAGCTTTTTGCCGGTCCGTAATAGCCGTTCGCTCCCCAGTCCTCGACAAAATCGTTGAACGAATACGATTGCGAGGGCTTCCAGATCTGGTAGGCCTGCTCGAGGTTCCCGGCGATGACGGCATTCATGAAATGACGAATGGTGACTTTTTCCGTATGGTAGCGAAGCAGCCACCAAACACTTCCTGCCAGGAGAATCGCCAAGGCCAAGCCCGTGATGATGTATCTCCTCTTCCTGGACGGCGGACGCTGTTCGATCGAATCGAATAGGGCCACGAATTCCCCTTCACTCTACAGTTCGCGCTTCGCGAGCGCGATCCCGCCCCGAATCATCGCCAGAACGAAACAAGACAAAACTATCACGTCCTCCCAAATTCCTTCAATTCCGGCGCCTTGACGGTGAGATTCCACGGTGCGTCGACGGTATGGGTGAGCGGGTCGACGATTGAAAACGGCCCGTTGGTCGGAGCCATGGCGCGGATCCTCGACCACGCCCGAGAGGAATCCGGGGCGGAGGTCGCCGGGTATCGAGAGCCTCTGCGTCCGCGCCGCACGGGCGACTCAAATCCCCACGCGCTTCATGTGCACCTCGGGGTAGCGCGCGCCCGCCGCGACGCCGCGAGGGGCCATCTCATTCATGCGTTCGAGTTCGGCTGCCGTGAGCTCAACTTCCAGCGCCCGGAGATTCTCATCGAGATAGGTCCGGCGCTTCGTTCCGGGAATCGGCACGATCTCCTTGCCCTGCGCGAGCACCCAGGCCAGAACGAGCTGCGCCGGAGTGCAGCCCTTCTCCCGAGCCCACCCCTCGATGCGCTCGACGAGCGGCAGATTCTTCTGAAAATTCTCGCCCTGGAAACGCGGAGACACGCGCCGAAAGTCGTTCGGTAGAAATGCGTCGTTCCTCTTGATTTGCCCGGTGAGAAACCCACGACCGAGCGGGCTATAGGAGACAAAACCGATTCCCAGTTCGCGGCAGAGGCCCAGGATTTCCTCTTCCGGGTCGCGCGTCCAGACCGAATACTCGTTCTGGAGCGCCGTGATCGGGTGGATCGCATGGGCGCGCCGAATCGTTTTTGCGGCAGCTTCGGACATCCCGAGGTATCGCACTTTGCCCTGTTCCACCAGGCGCGCCATCGCGCCGATTGTTTCTTCGATCGGCACTTGAGGGTCCACGCGGTGCTGGTAGTAAAGGTCGATTGCGGGAATGCGGAGGCGGCGGAGGCTCAACTCGCAGGCTCGTGCGACGTATTCCGGACGGCCGTCGACGCCGATCGAACCGTCGGGAAGCCGCACGTTTCCGAACTTCGTCGCGAGGATGATCTCGTTGCGCCGTTTTTCAATCGCTCGGCCGACCAGCTCTTCGTTATGACCGGCGCCGTACATATCGGCAGTGTCGAGGAAGGTGATACCGCGGTCGATTGCGTGATGAATGGTGGCGATAGACTCGGCCTCATCCGGCGTACCATAGGACTGGGACATTCCCATGCAGCCAAGCCCCAAGGCGGAGACGACGAGCGAGCTCTGGCCCAAGCGACGGTATTCCACAGAGTTTCTCCCGGAAATCAATATGTATTCCCGACTAGTGTCGGTAAGTGGCGGGGCCCTTGTCAAGAAGTGCGAGAAATGTGCGAGAAAACCCGCGAAACTTGTCTCCCGAGAGGTACCGCTGTTCGGCGAGCGCAACCGCACAGCTTGGCGCGAAAGGCGCGCCGTTCTTAGACGTCGAGCGCGCCACTGGCGCCCGCAGGAAGCTCGATCGAATACTTCGTGCGGGCCTTTTCGCGGTGCAGTTTGAGCGCCAGTTCAATCAGACGATCGATGAGCCTGGGATAGGGGAGTCCGGAGGCTTCCCAGAGCTTGGGGTACATGCTGATGGCCGTGAAACCGGGAATGGTGTTGAGTTCGTTGACGAGAATTTTTCCGGTGCGGCGTTCGAGGAAGAAATCGCAGCGTGCCATCCCCGCTCCATCGATCGCGCGAAAAGAGCGAACCGCGTAGTCCTGAAAAACACGGACCTGCTTGCGAGTGAGTGGGGCGGGAATCACCAGCCGTGTGCCTTCCTCGAGGTACTTAGCCGTGTAATCGTAGAACTCACGATGCGACACGATCTCGCCGGGAATCGAAGCGCGAATGTCATCATTGCCCAGGACCGATACTTCGATCTCCCGCCCGTTGACCGCACGCTCCACCAGGATTTTCAGCCCAAACTCGGCCGCGAGGTCGATGGCCGCGGGAAGCTCATGTGCGGCCTTCACGCGCGTCATACCGACCGACGACCCTAGCGTCGCGGGCTTGATGAACAGGGGGAACCGGAATTTTCTCTTGATCAGCCGGAGGATTGCTTGGCGCTGCTGCCCCCATTCCGAGCGTCGGATGGCTAAGAAAGGCACGATGGGCAGCCCAGCCTGCTCGAAGAGCCGCTTTTGAACATCCTTGTCCATGCCCACGGCGGAGGCAAGCACTCCGGCGCCGACGTAGGGTAAGCCGGCCAGCTCGAACAATCCTTGCACGGTGCCATCCTCGCCAAACGTGCCGTGCAGGACCGGAAACATGACATCCACTTCGACGCTTCTGTGCTCGTTACCTTGTGCGAGCCGGACCAGGGCCGCCGAGGTTGGATCGGCCGGAAGTGAAACCCGCTCACCGTCCTTCAGCACTTCGGCCAGCATGGTGTGCGCGCCCCTACCGACGAGCCAGCGCCCGTCCTTGGTGATCCCGATGGGCACGACGTCGTATTTTTCGGGATCGAGTGCGCGGATCACCGAAGCGGCCGAGGCGAGCGACACCTCGTGTTCGCCCGAACGTCCGCCGTAGAGGATACCAACGCGCATCCGCTTCCTGGAGCTCATGGCCGTACCGCCCTCTGGATCTTCGCAGTCCTTGCGCAGCTCACAAGATCTTCTTCCCCATGCCGGAGAGCACGAGTTCAACTCCCAAAGTGGCGGTCGTATTGTGAAGGTCGATCACGGGATTGATTTCGACCAGTTCGAGTGAAACCATCAGACGGCTATCAGCGATCATCTCAAGAGCAAGATGCGCCTCGCGGTAGGTTACGCCGCCACGGACCGGCGTGCCGACACCGGGCGCATCCGATGGGTCGACAAAGTCCATGTCCAGGCTGACCGAAACGCCTGCCGTGTCGTCACCGGCAAACCGCAGTGCTTCGGCCATCACCTGACGCATGCCGCGCTCGTCTATGTCGCGCATGGTGAAGACGTGCACGCCGGACTCCTTCACGAGGCGGCGTTCCCTCGAGTCGAGTTCACGAATTCCGACCAGAACCACACTTCGCGGCTCGACCATGGGCCTGATCCCGGCAAGCTCGGTGAGACCCGGAGGACCGAAACCCATGATAGAAGCAAGGGGCATGCCATGGACGTTTCCTGAGGGCGACGATTCCGGCGTGTTCATGTCGCCGTGTGCATCGAGCCAGATGATGCCAATGCGTCTGGATGCCTTGTTGAAGTGCGCCGCCGCGCCTGCCGTCGTGCCCACCGCAATCGAATGGTCGCCGCCCAGTACGAGCGGCATCAAATCTTCCTCGAGGGTCTTGCGGACCATCTCCGCAAGCCCCTTGCAGGCCTCGGCGATTTCGTCGAGATACTTCGCCTTCTTCTCGCCGTAAGGCTGCTCTTCGGGCTGGCGAACCGGAACATTGCCGATGTCTTCGACCTGGCGGCCGAGCTGCTTGAGCCGCGCCTGCAAGCCGGCAACCCTCAGCGCCGACGGGCCCATATCGACGCCGCGGCGGCTGGCGCCCAAGTCCATCGGCACACCGATGATGCGAATCTTCTCAGCCATATGACATTCAATCTTTTCGTGGCCGCAGAACGACGGGAAACGCCAGCCGGCGTCCGGAAATCGATGTCGCGGCACGCTCGCGGCTTGCGCCGGGCGAGAACCCGGGGCGACAAAACCGTCCCGAGCAACCTAACAGCCGGGGGGCACCAGCTTCACCTTCTTCCGCACCCTAAGGATAGACGCGATAAAGCATCCGTGGAAAGGGGATGACTTCACGGATGTGCTCGGTTCCGCAAATCCATGCGATCGTCCGTTCCAGTCCCAGACCGAAGCCCGAGTGCGGTACGCTGCCATAACGACGCAGATCGAGATACCACGCGAACGATTCCTCCGGCAGCTTGTGCTTGCGCAAGCTCTCAAGCAGCGTTCCGTAGTCGGACTCGCGCTCGCCGCCTCCGATAATCTCGCCGTAGCCTTCGGGAGCAATCATGTCGAAGCTGAGCGAAAGGTCGGGACGCCCCGGCTCGGTTGCCATATAAAAGGCCTTCAGGGCGGTCGGATAGCGGTGAATGATCACCGGCTTCTCGAATTCCTTCGAGAGAATCGTCTCCTCATCACCGCCGAAGTCATCGCCCCACTGTACAGGCTGCCCGGCCTTCTGCAAGACGTCGATCGCGTCGTCGTAGCTGATCCGCGGGAATGGCGGTCGAATCCTCTGAAGCTTCGCAGCATCGCGCTCAATGGCGGCAAGCTCGCGCGACCGGTTTTTCACGACCGCCTCGACAATCGCGCAGACCAGGCCTTCTCCCAGCTGCATCATGTCCTCGAGGTGGGTGTAGGAGGCTTCGGGTTCGAGCATCCAGAATTCGGTCAGGTGGCGCCGCGTCTTCGATTTCTCGGCGCGGAACACGGGTCCCAAGGTGTAGACCTTGCCGAGGGCCGCGGCTAGGGCCTCGGCGTAAAGCTGCCCGGATTGCGTGAGGTAGGCCCTCTGGTCATCGATATAGTTGACTTCGAAGAGCGTGGTTGTGCCCTCGCACGCCGCAGGTGTGAAGATCGGCGCCTCGGTGAGCGTGTAGCCCAGCCCATCGAGGAAATTGCGTGCAGCGCGAATCGCCTCAGCGCGAATGCGCAGGATGGATGCCTGCCGCGGCGTGCGAATCCACAGATGACGCTGGTCGAGCAGAAAATCGACACCGTGACCCTTGAGCTGGATGGGATACGGATCTGAGTCTGAAACACGCTGAATGACTTCGGCGCCGCTGAGGTGGATCTCATAACCGCCCGGCGCACGAGGCTCGGCCTGGATCCGTCCGGTGACGACGATGCTGGATTCCTGCGGAAGGCCCTTCAGAGCATGGAAGGCCTCGGGGTGTTCCTTGATCGAGACGACGCCCTGTATCACGCCGGTGCCATCACGGAAAATCGGAAACAAGAGTTTGCCCGACTCGCGCAGATTGTAGAGCCATCCGCGAATCGTGACGGTGCGGCCGGCGTATTCACCCGAGCGCTCGATCGCGATGGCAGGCACTTCTGCTTGAGCTTCCTGGCTCATGGCGGGTCCTCTGTGGGCTTCGAGGACTTACGCCCGGGCGGAACCGGCGCGCGTGTCCTGAAGGTTTCTTTCGAGCTTGTCGAACACCGCGCGAATTTCATCGAGTGCGGGCTTGCCGGCGGCTTGCTCCTTCAATTCCAGCACGAGCGGGAGCGGTTCGGGAACATTGGCGAGGGCGCCGAGAGCGGCGCTCCAGTCGATGTTGCCTGCATAGGGCAGAAGATGCTCATCTCTTTCGCCGTGATTGTCGTGGATGTGCGTGGTCACGACACTGTCGCGCATGGCTTCGAAACTCGTCTCCACGCTCGATTCCAGATGGGCATGGCCGATGTCGAAGCAGAGCTTCAGGTCACGCAAATGCGTGTCTTGAATGAAGTGGCGGAGCGACTCGGGAGAACCGAGTTCGTCCGGCGTGTTCTCGAGTGCGATCGTCACGCCGCGCTCCTTCGCAAAAATCACGAGCTGCTCGAGCGAGCTGAAGGCCGCATCCAGCTTCCGTGGGTCGGTCATTTGACGGCCGTGGCCCATATGCTGGACGAGATACCGGAAAGGAATTCGCTCCGCTAGTTCGAGGGCGCGCTTCACTTCGTCGACGGCATCGATACGCCGAATGCGCTCCGTATCGGAAATCGAAATCGGGACGCCACTTTCGCGGCCCGGTGCCAGGTCGCGCTCGGTGGGCGAGTGGAGTGCGTGCAATTCGAGGCGATGCTCGCCAAGCATGTCCGCGAGCTCTCGCACGGCTTGCGGCGCGCGATAGCTCAAGTGTCCAGGCGCGCAAAAAGCCTCGATGCCCGAAATGCCCGAGTGTGCGATCTCTGCGAGAGTAGCCGCCGTAAGAGGCTGGTTCAGATACCGATACGTGGACACGATGCGTTGCATTCCTCCCCCAGTCGGAACCACTATGGTCGGCGGAAATCGCGCCGACGTCAATAGTTTGCAATTAACAGGTTGGCTATTGAATTAGACCTGCTCTTCCGGCTGCGGGCGATGCTCTCCTCACCAGGAACGCCGGAGGGCAAATTTCGCCACGGGCGCCGGCGATAACTCGTGGTACCTGCCACGGCGACCACTCAGCCGGAACCGAACCATCCGGTCGATGATTGAAACTGTGAGCGGGAGTTACTGGACGAGGGGTAAGAGGTGACACTCACGAGCCGGCCTGGGCCCCGTATCGACAGCTCTGAGTCCGAGGTATCGAGCAGGGCCTTGATCCGCAAGCCCGGTCCAATGTCGCGCCTCACCCACAGTCTAGCTCAGAGCTCCCCGACGCTTATTCTCGACTACGACGTGCCCGGCGAGCTGCTGGTGGCTCAACTCGAAGGCGGGCGCGGCCGGGTTCCTTAGGTCATAGAGAACATACGGTCCCGGTGAGGATTGCTGCAAGGTGAAGACAATCTCGGTTGCCTCGCCGATATCCTTGGCGTCTTCGAGCCACAGAGGAGTACCGTCCGGGAGAATTTTGAAGATGTAATATTCTGGTCGCATGCTAGGCTTTCGGGAAAAATACCGCGTACCACGGGCGAAAAGTCCCCGAGTGTGGCAAACGTAAGTCTAAGACTGGTTCATCTTCGGTGTTCGACGAGAGTCTGTTCCTCGCCACCGCTCATGTCAAGTGAATAGATTCTTACAGCGTCAACCCGATTGCGACTTTCTGAGCAGAAGAAGAGCGCCTGCGAATTTCCTCCTAAGCAAACACCATCCGACAGGGCCCGCAGAACGTCAACGCCAAGCCCTCGAGAGAAAACGAGGACCTCCCGTTGTAGATTTCCGCATGCGGGGTGCTTACACGCCTAGATGGGCGAAGACCGTTTAATGCGAGCTGGAGCAGAATCATTTCGCTCGCCTTTACCGGTACAAAAATGTATATCGCAATTGCAAGGTCGACTGCCTTCGCATGATGATGAGGCCCACTCGGGGCAGGGGTACAGTCGCCCGGCGCTATTCCGTTGAGCTTGGAGAACGCACGTGAACCTGGAACTGAGCGAAGAACAACGCTTGTTATGGCTGAGCGTACGGGAGTTTGCCCAAGCGGAGCTGAAGCCTCACGCAAGGGAGATTGACGAAACCGGCCGGTTCCCGCGCGAGATTTTTGACAAGGCTGCGAAGCTGGGGCTGACCGGCGTGGCGTTGCCGGAACAGTATGGCGGCGCGGGAATGGATCACGTCAGCTACACGATCGTCGTTGAGGAAATCTCGCGCGTCTGCGCTTCAACCGGCGTGATTCTCTCCGTGCAGAACTCGCTCTACTGCGATCCCATCTATCGCTTCGGGACCGAGGAACAGAAGAAGCTGTTCCTGGTGCCGTTTGCTGGCGGTCACAAGATCGGCTGCTACGCGCTCACCGAACCGCAGGCCGGATCGAACGCCGCAGCACTCCGGACGACAGCAGTACGCAAGCGCGACCATTACGTCATCAACGGCACCAAAGCGTGGATCACCAACGGTGGTGTCGCCGACGCGGCAATCGTGTATGTGAGCACGGAGCCGGAAAAGAGCGAGAAAGGGATCACAGCACTGATCGTCGAGAAGGGCACGCCGGGGTTCTCGGTGGGGAAGGAAGAAAAAAAACTCGGCATCAATGCCACCGCTTGCACGGAGCTTTCTTTCATTGACTGCGAAGTTCCTGTCGAAAACCGCATCGGCCTGGAGGGTGAGGGTTACAAGGTCGCGCTTTCGACGCTCGACGGCGGGCGCATCGGTATCGCTTCACAGGCCACGGGAATCGCCCAGGGGGCCTTTGAAGCGGCGCTCTTGTATGCGCAGCAACGCCAGGCTTTCGGTCACCCGATCGCCGATTTTCAGGCGATTCAGTTCATGCTCGCCGACATGGCCACAGAAATCGACGCGGCGCGATTGCTCGCGCGCCGCGCGGCGTGGAAACAGGACTCAGGTGCGCGGTTCACGATGGAGGCCTCGATCGCAAAACTGTTCGCGAGCGAGATGGCCACCCGCGTTGCCCACAAGGCGATTCAGGTTCATGGCGGATATGGTTACAGCCGTGAATATCCGGTCGAGCGCGCGTACCGCGACGCGCGCATCACCGAAATCTACGAAGGGACGAGTGAAATCCAGCGGCTCATCATCGCCGCCTGGGTGCTGCGCTCCTACTAGGGAAGATTGGCACCGCCCGCCACGGTTCGGCATTTTTCTGCCCCAGTCCTTCCTCACTCTGGCGAAGCCGCCCGTCGCGGGAGCGCTTGACGGAACTCGCGGCCGACTGACTGCGCGGAAGATCCTGATGGCCGGCTTCGCCTTTTCCGCCTTCCGCTCGCTCGGACTCGAGACTTCTTGTCCGTGAAGGCCGAATCGAATGACATCGTCGAGTCGTTGTATTCTTACAGCGTGCTGGAGCTGGATTGCGGGCAGGAATTCGACCGAGCGCACGACGCAGACTTTTTCGCGACACTACCGGCCCGCCCCGGCGTACTGCTGCTCGAACTGGATGTCGAGGATGCCCAGCCCTACCTGGCGCGAACAGCAGATATCCGCCTGGCCGCCGAGCGCCTGCTGCGGGCGCCCGAGCTGACAAGCTCGAAGCGGCTGAACTTGCGCAACGTCGCTCGACAGATCCGCTATCGCGTGACCGGTTCGAAGTTCGAGCAGGCCCTCACATTCTACCAGCAAGCGCGCGCCCATTTTCCGCGACGCTATCGCGACCTCATGCGTTTCCGGCCGCCGGCACTGCTGAAAGTGAATCTGCGAAACGACTATCCACGCTGCTACGTCACGCGGAGGATTTTCGCCGACGAGGGCTTTTACTTCGGGCCGTTTGCGTCGCGCCGCGCGGCCGAAGCGTTCTCTGAAGGTTTTCTCGATCTATTCAAGATTCGCCGCTGCCAAATCAAAATCCGCCGCGATCCGGATTTTCCCGGATGCATCTATTCAGAAATGAAGATGTGTCTGGCACCCTGCTTCGCGGGCTGCACGAGAAGGGAATACGACTCCGAGGTGGACCGCGTGCTTGAAGCGCTCGAGACGACCGGCACGTCGCTCACCGAAACGCTTGAACGCGAGCGGGAAGCGGCAAGCGAAGCGCTCGATTTCGAGCGAGCCGCCGCAGTTCACAAGCGCCTGGAGAAGGCTTCGGCGGCACTCCGCGGGCTGCCGGAACTCGCGCGGCGAATCGAGGAACTCGATGCCGTTATCCTCGAACGCACGGCGGAGGAAAGAACAATCGCCGCGTTTCCGGTCCGCTCGGGCTTTCTCACCGAGCCGATATTTCTGCGTTTCGCCGAGCTATCGACCGAGCCACGCTCGGCCGAAGCGATCCTGTCCAAGGGGCTGGCAACGGAGGTCCGGCGACTGAGCGGGGCTCAATCGGTCGGCGACTCGACTGCCGAGCGGCGCACGCGGTACGGGCTGCGAGCGGCGCCGGCAGAACTAGCCGACCATCTTTCGCTTCTCGCGCGGTGGTTCTACGCGAAACCGCGCGAGGGTGAAATCTTCTTCCGGGAAACGGACTGGCCGTACCGGCGGATTCTTCGGGCGTGCGGCCGCTTACTCGCCGCCGGGAACGCTTCCAGAGCCGGGCCGCTTCCGCCGTCGCCTCCGATCTAGGAACCTGGCCACGATCGAGAGCCGGGCGGCCGGCACCGATACATCGTAGAATGAACGGGGAGAGATGGTCGAGACGAATACAAAGAGGGGTCCTTCGAGCGAGAGGCTGGCGGAGCGCTCGCGGTTCCAGGAGATGGTCCGTTCGCTGAAGTATCGCAATTTTCAGCTCTTCTTCGGCGGACAAATGATCTCGCTGACCGGCACGTGGATGGACAACATTGCCGAGGCCTGGCTGGTCTACCGGCTGACCGGCTCGTCGCTTCTTCTCGGTATGGTCGCCTTCGCCGGTCAGATCCCGGTCTTTTTTCTCGCGCCGCTCGGTGGCATGATGGCGGATCGATTGAATCGACGGAGTGTCCTCATCGCGACGCAAACGGCCTCGATGATTCTGGCATTTATTCTCGCTGTGTTGACGATCACGAAACGCGTCACGGTATGGGAAGTCATGGTGCTCGCAGCGCTGCTCGGAGTCGTGAACGCATTTGATATCCCGGCGCGCCAGGCATTTTTGGTGGAGATGGTCGGCCGCGAGGACCTCATGAATGCGATTGCGCTCAATTCCTCAATGTTTAATGGCGCGCGCGTGATCGGACCGTCCATTGCGGGAATCCTCGTGGCCAGCATCGGCGAGGGTTGGTGTTTCTTCGCTAACTCGGTGAGTTATATCGCCGTGATTGCCGGGCTCATCATGATGCGGATCAATCGAGCGCCCATCGAGAAGCATGAGGCATCGCCACTCGAGCACATCGCCGAGGGATTTCGCTTCGTGCGCGGCACCGCGCCGATCAAGGCGCTGATGATGCTGACCGGTCTCGTGAGCGTGGTCGCGCTGCCGTACTCGGTTTTGATGCCCATCTTCGCTGCCCACATCCTGCACGGAGACGCCCGGACGCTCGGTGTGCTGATGGGCGCGACCGGAATTGGCGCCTTGGCGGGCGCCCTTACGCTTGCGTCGCGTACCAGGCTGCAAGGGCTGGGGAACTGGGTCGCGAGTGCGAGCGCCGGCTTTGGCGGTTGTCTCATCCTATTCGCGTTCTCGCGGTGGTACTTTCTCTCGGTGATCTTGCTGGTCCCGGCGGGTTTCTGCGTCATGGTACAGATGGCGTCAGCGAACACACTCAT
>DATMRE010000085.1:0-2106 GCA_035566475.1 Verrucomicrobiia bacterium
TTCACCGACGGGATCGAAGTCGCCGCCAACCCCGCGTCCTCGCAATCCCAAACCGCCGCCGCCTGATCCCTCAGGCCATCACCAAGATTCGGCGATAGCTCTAGAGGCACCACAGGAAAGCTCGTCATCGCGGAAGGCTGATTGCCAGTTCCGGGTGACTATGAGCTGAGCGCAGTTCAAGAATTGGGCTCCATTCAAAAAAGCCCCGGCAAGATCGGCGCCATCGAGCACCGCCTTGAAGAAGTTGGCGCCGTCCAGATGCGCAACCGACAAATTCGCTCCGCTCAAGTTCGTGCCCCGGAGATCGGCACCTCGAAGATCGGCGCCATAGAGTTCGAAGCCACTCAAGTCGAGTCCTCGCAGACCGGCCCCAGATAAGTCCGGCGTGTCGTGGGATTTAGCCCGCCACTCGTTCCACACCGTGGCTCCGCGGGCGAGCAACGCGACATGCTCATCGTTGCCATCTTCCACCCCTGTCAAGCCTACGGGGAGCTTCGTACCGCTGTTGCAGTGCGCTCGATCGAGCTGTCCCTGGGTCAGGCCTTCGACCCCTTCCAGATTGGCATCAGACAGATCTGCGCCGTCGAGCTTTGCCAAGCGCAGATACGCACCGCGCAAATCGGCGCCGCGCAACGAGGCCCCAACCAGAAACGCGCTACCCAGCCTTGCATCGCGGAGGTCGGCCGCGTCCAGCTTTGCATGGCGGAATCCGGCGCCACGCAGGTTCGCCTTACGGAGGTCGGCCCCGGTGAGCACGGCGGCATCGAGCTGAGCGCCGCTCATGTCAGCTTCGCCGAGGCAGGCGCCTTGCAGCACTGCATTGGCCATCAGGGCGAACTCCATATCAGCCTTGGCGAGGCAGGCGTTCTCGAGGCTGGCGGAGACGAGGTTCGCCCCGCTCAGCCGCGCCCGGGATAGATCCGCACGGTCGAAGCACCCCTCTTCTAAGATCGCTCCGATCAGGTTCGCGCTTTGGAGATGGGCTCCGGTGAAGTCAGCCCCTCGGAGCACGGCCCGGTCCATCTTGATCCCACGCAGATTCAGCCCCGAGAAATCTCGCCCGGCCAGATCGGCTGATGAGAAATTCGCGCGGTGGCCTTGGTGATATTCCGTCTCAAGGTAAAGTCGATGCTCGGCCAGCATCCGCTCGATCTCATCGGGCGAAAGCGCGCGAAGAGGCGTGCGGGCCGAAAAGTCGAGCATTCCGGCAAAGGGAGATTGCGGCCTCTCGGACTCTGACATTGAGGAATTCTACTCCAAACCGCGGCCGGCGACACGAGATCACCGCGTTCGCTTACGCCCCTACGGCCTGGGCTGGCCGACGATGTTCAGCGGAGGCTGGTCCCCCGTAGGGGGTGGAAATCGTGGGCATGTGGAAATGGCGGTTTCCCTGATGTCCACGAGGCTGCTGGAAGTCATTTCCACGCTTTGTGCTGGAAATGCCCAAAGCGGAGGCGAGCCGCCATTTCCAGATGTCCAATGCCATTTCCACGGACATGCAGGGATGGCACCGTCCGAGTGGATGTCGCAGGAGGCTCGTCGGGCTTGAGACCAGGCTCAAATGAACGTCGGAATTTCCGGGTCATGAGGATCTTCCGAGCCTGATCTGCTGACGACTGCCTCGATGGACGGATTATGGTTTAGAGTGTGGCTACGGCACACCGCCGTGCTACGCGCGCTGCCACCTTGAACAGGAGAAAACCCAATGATCGACCTCTATTTCTGGCCGACCGGAAACGGCAAGAAGACCGTTATTCTCCTCGAGGAGTTGGAGCTCCCTTACAC
Source organism: Verrucomicrobiia bacterium (assembly GCA_035566475.1). Taxonomy (GTDB): domain Bacteria; phylum Acidobacteriota; class Terriglobia; order Acidiferrales; family UBA7541; genus Palsa-295. The sequence goes on from DATMRE010000085.1 coordinate 1,786, forward strand.
GATCAAACCGATCAATATCGGCCGCGGGGACCAGCTCACTCCCGAATTTTTGAAGATTTCTCCGAACGGCCGGATGCCAGCGATCGTCGATGACGAGCCGATGGGCGGCGGCGCCCCGATGTCGATTTTCGAATCCGGGCCGATCATGATGTATCTCGCCGAGAAGACCGGACGGTTCTACCCGCAGGACCCGCGCGGCAAATATGATGTCGCTCAATGGGTCGGCTGGCAATTGGCCAATCAGGGTCCCAAGCTGGGCGAGCAAGGCCATTTCCGACGCGCCGCCGAGAGCGGAAACAACGGCGATCTCACCTACGCCCT
>DATMRE010000086.1:0-17495 GCA_035566475.1 Verrucomicrobiia bacterium
CGCTCCACCGATACGGGCCTGCGCTTCTCGGAAGTTCTCAAAAGTCGGCGAAGCCGCAAGTGATTCTCATCGACGCTGGGCCGCTCATAGCTCTTGTGGACGCGGATGATCAGTACCACGAAAAGTGCGTCGATTGCTTGAAGACCTTGCGAGAACCCCTGGTCACAGTGTGGCCTCCCCTCGTCGAAGCGGTGTATTTGCTGGGAGACCTTCCCAAAGCCCAGGAAGCCCTTTGGGAGATGCTGGCGCGAGGAGCAGTGCAACTCATGTCGCTCGCCTTGGTAGACGTACCGCGCATACGAGAGCTGATGATTAAATATGCCGACCGACCAATGGATCTCGCGGATGCGGCGCTCGTCAGGGTTGCTGAACGAGAAGGCATCCGGAGGATCTTCACAGTGGACCGCAACGATTTCGCCGTCTATCGCCTTCACGGACGAGTCGGTCTTTCCATTGTCCCGTAAGGCGTATTCAAGAGGTTGCGGCAGCGCAGGGAGGAGGCAGTCACGGCCGAGTCCTACAGGCGGCTTTCCTGAGCGATCCGAAGGGCGGCGGCGGCGACCTCCGACTCGTCTCCGAATCCCGCGAGCCAGTCGACGCCGGGCTCCTTGCGGAACCAGGTGATCTGGCGCTTGGCAAAGCGCCTCGTGGCTTGCTGAATTTGCCGGATGGCCTCGACCCGCTCGAGCGATCCGTCGAGATGTGCCCTGAGCTCGGAATAGCCGATGAACTGGAACGCCTTAGCGTCGGCCGGCACGCCACCTGAAACCAGCTCGCGCACCTCCTCGATAAAACCAGCTTCGATCATGCGCTCGACGCGCTTGTCGATCCGTCGGTAGAGGGCGGCGCGCGGCGGAAGCAGCCCGATCTTCCTCACTTCATAGCCTTCTAGCCCGGTTCGCCCGGAGCGATGAATCGCCCCGACCGATCTGCCTGCGAGAAGCCGAATTTCGATCGATCGTATTATTTTTTGAGTATCGCGTGAGGCGATTCGATCCGCGGCTTCTCTATCGAGCCGCGCTAGGAGCCGGTGGAGATACCCGGGTCCGCGCCGCTCAGCCTTTTGGCGAAGCCGCTTACGCAGCCCCTCCGATCGTGTCGGCGCATCGGCCAGGCCTTCCAGTAGCGCGCGGAGATAGAGTCCTGTTCCTGCCGTTAAGATTGGCAGCTTATTTCTTCGGCCGAGGTCTGCGAGTGTCTCGAGTGCGCGCCGGCGATACTCCCCGGCCGTGAACAGCTCGTTCGGCTCGACGAGGTCGGTCAGGTGATGGGCGATGCCGCGTTGCTCAGGAGGAGGAACCTTTGCGGTGCCGATCGTCAAACGCCGATAGACCTGCGTCGAGTCACACACCAGAACTTCGCCGCCTAGATGCTCGGCGAGGGTGATCCCCAGCGCCGATTTTCCCGACGCGGTCGGCCCGAGGACGACCACGAGCCGCGCTAGATCACTCATGCCCGGATTCCGAGCGGCACCGCGCGACGGCGGGCGGCTCGAGCGCAGCGCGGAGCGATCGTCCTAACACTTGTGTGCTTTTTGCTTGCACGGCCCGGCCTTCAGTTCGCGGAGTCGAGAGGAAGATTATAAAGAAAGACGATCCGGAGACGGATATAGGGCCCATGAAATTCCGAGGGCAGCGGTTCGAAGGGATTCGAAGCGTGGATCGAGGACATCGCGGCGTTGTCGAGCGGTTCATTGCCCGAGGTCCGCTCTAGCAGTGGGTCGGGCAGCGGCACGCTGCCGTCGCGATTGATCTGAAAGGTGGTCCCGACTATGCCTTTTTCACCCATCATTGCCGACTGAGGCATGACCGCATACCAGTTTCGCTTGATGGTGGCTAGCAGACGCTGGATGTAACTCGTGAAATCGACGCCCTCGGTCGGCGTGAGGATCTCGGCGCCGGGCTGCATCCCCCGCCCTCCGCCTCCGCTAGGGATATCGGCGCCCGGAACCCGGATCCCGCCGCCACGCTTGATGGCGTCCTGCAGCTGATCCTGAATCGCCTTTCCCGGCGAGGTTTCTGGCAACTGCAGATTGAGGCGGTTGGGAGATTGCTGCGGATTCGGCTTGACCGGCTCGAGTTGAGAAGGCGCGGGGGTCGGCTGCGCAGGAGCCGGGTTCACGGGCAGATGCGGCTTGGGAGCCTCAGGAAGATCAGCAGGCGGCCGCACGGCAGTCGTCGGAGGAGGCGGCGCGGGGGCAGGCTGCGGCTGCTCGGGCGGAGCGATTCGATTGAGCGTCTTCGGATCGATGCGAACTCTCGGAGAAGGCGGCTTGGGCACACTCGGCGCCTCGGGCGGCAGAATGTAAGTCAGTTGCTGCCGCGCACGATCGATCTCCTGCTGTGTGGGCACGTGCGGAGGAAATATCTTCGGGGTGAAGATCAGGAAAATAATCAAGCCGACGTGCACGAGGACCGAGAGGACCCGAGTGAGCAGGTCGGATCGGGGGTCTCTCTTTTCTTCCGGTTCAATCAGAAGGTTCGCGTCGCCGGTTGTGAAAATATCCGGCTCGATGATCTCGCGCAGATCCTCGGTCATCTCCCGGGGGCGCTCCAGCTCCTCGATCTCATCGGGCGAGAGCGGCTCGACGTAGGCAGGCACGAGAACGCGCGAGTCGAGGATGTCGAGCGGAAGCTGCGCCGGCATCTGCTCGGGTCTCGCCATCGGATTTGCGGGCATGCCGCGCGGCACGAGCGTCCGGTCGACGAGAACTCCAAGCGGGAGGTGCTGCGGAATGGATGTCCGGCCATCGAGCGGAGGGAGTTCGGAAACGCCCGAAGGCACGACCGTGCGATCGTCCAGATAGGTCGTCAATCGGTGAGCCGGCCGTTTCACCTCGTCCGGCGTGACCGGGCGCACATTCACGGGAACCAGGGTACGCGGAATCATTCAACTTCCTGTGGAGAGAGGGCTCCGAGTTGGACGCGCCGCGCGTGCTCAAGGATGCCTGCCATCACCCGATCCGCGAGCTCGAGTGCGCGCCGGCCGGCAGGGCCGTCGACGATCGGTGTCTTGCGCGTGCGAACGGATTCGAGGAACGCGGCCAGTTCGGCGCGCAGCGGTTCGCCGGGCGTTGTCGGAACGTTCTCGAACTTGATTTTCGGCTGATAGATTTCCACCTGAGCGGGGTCGGGCTCGACTCGCACACGCAGCACGTCCTGCCGAGTGAAATCAACCGAGATGTACTCATGCTCCTGGAAGAAACGCATCTTGCGAACTTGTTCGGTTGAGACGCGGCTGGCCGTGAGGTTCGCGACCGCCCCGGTCGAGAACTCGATGCGCGCGTGAGCGATATCGACTTTATCGGTGATGACGGGGATTCCCACGGCCCTTAAGTCCGTCACGGGCGCGCTCATGACCGAGAGCAGGATATCGAGATCGTGGATCATCACGTCGTATATCACATCAACATCCAAGCTGCGCGGCGTGAAGACGCCGAGCCGGTGCACTTCAAAGAACAGCGGTCGCGAAATGATGGCTTGCGCAGCCCCGACGGCCGGGTTGAATCGCTCAACGTGCCCGATCTGTAGAATGCGGTCGGCGCGTTTGGCGGAAGCGATCAAACGATCGGCCTCTTCGAGCGAGGTTGCGATGGGCTTCTCGACCAGCAGGTCGAAGCCTCGATCGAGGAGCTGGCAACCGATGTGCGCGTGGTCCTGGGTCGGCACGGCGAGGCTGATGGCGTCCACGCTTTCGCGAGAGAGCGCATCGGAGTTCGGGATCACGCGCGTTCCGAATTCCGCGGCTACCTGCTCGGCTCGCCCGGAATCTGTGTCAAGAATTCCCGCGAGCCGGGCGCCCTCGATCTCGCGCCACACGCGGACGTGGTTCCTGCCGAACCCTCCCACCCCGATGACCGCAACGCGAATGGGCTTTTCGCTCACCTTCTTTTTTCGCCCGGGTCCGAATCCGGTCCGAACGCCTCGATCGCGATGCCCGCGGCGTCGGCGGTCGCGATCAGACCGTCGCGCTCGAGGACGAGCGTCCGGCCGGCATCGATCCCGAGAGCCGTGGCGTTTGCGCGGCTCATCACTTCGATGGTTCTCACCCCGATGACCGGCACGTCGAAGCGCATATCCTGCTCGGGCTTGCTGACCTTGACAACCACGAGCCTCTGCCCGCCCGCGATTCGCGCCGCGCGTTCGATCGTCTCATCGGTTCCTTCCATGGCCTCGATGGCCACGCAGGCGCGGTCGCGAACCACGACGGTTTGTCCAAGATCGAGGCCGGCAATCTGTTGCCCAACCAGTCGTCCGTAGCGAATATCGGCGGCTTCCGATTCATCGGGCGAGCGCCGCGTCAGGATGCCCGCCGCAGGCAGCAGAGAGCCAAGAAACTTTGTCGAATCGACCAGCTCGATGCCCTCGTCTCCGAGAACGCGGGCGACCGCGCCGATCAGCGAGTCGGTGTTCTTGGTGGGGAGGGAGAGAAGCAGTTTTGCGAGGCGCCAGTCCGGGCGGATCGAGCTAAAGATCTTGTTGTGCTTGACCTGCCCTGCCATTACCGCGTGCTTGACCCTCTCCTGATGCAGCAATTCGATCGCCCTGCTGAGGTCCCCGAGGCTTACCCAGTAGAACCGCTTGGCGGCTCGCTCGAGCGATGGAGAGGCCTCCTCCCGGATGGCGATCACCGCCATGTCAATGCCGCGGCTTCTCGCTCCCTCGAGCACGAGAAAGGGCAAATCGCCGTTTCCGGCGATCAGTCCCCACTGCCCATCCCGGTCATTGTCTGTTGCGGCCATGGCGTCTCTATTTCGTCAAGCCCCGTTCGGCCGACTCAATAAACCGGACAATTGTTAAGACGTCCTCGGAGTGGGACAGGGTTCCACGCATCTTTTCGATCGCCTGCGAGGTATTGAGCTTCGAGCGAAGCAGGAATCGATAGGCCTGTTCGATCGACTGGATGCGCTCGGGCGAGAAACCGCGACGCTCCAGGCCGACTGTGTTGACGCCGTAGCAGCGGGTCTCGCGCGGGGTAACCACCAGCGAGAACGGCGGCACGTCCTGGGTGACCACCGTCTGCGGGGCAACAAAACAATGGCGGCCGATACGGCAGAACTGATGGATGAGACAGTGCGCGTTCACCGAGGCGTAGTCCTCGACCGTGATGTGGCCGGCGAGCTGTGCGCCGTTCCCAAACAGGACGTGATCGCCGATGATGCAATCATGAGCGATGTGCGCGTAGGCCATGACGAGATTGTGGCTGCCGACCCGTGTCACGCCGCCGCCTTTGATCGTGCCGCGGTTCACGGTTGAGAACTCGCGAAACTCGTTCGCGTCGCCCACCTCGAGCGTCACGCGCTGGCCCGTGTAGGTATAATCCTGCGGGTCGCCGCCGACGACCGTGAACGGATACAGATGGTTCTCCCGTCCGAGCCGTGCGGGTCCATGCGTCACGGCGTGATGGTCGAGCACGCAGCCGTCGCCGAGTTCGACTTCGTCGCCGACGACTGCATAGGCGGCGATCTGAACCCCGGCGCCCAACCGCGCCGAGGGCGAAACGATGGCCCGGGAATCGATCGCGCTCATGGCGCCTTCCCGACAGATACGCCGGCCGGGTCTGGAACCCCTTCGCGGTCGACCATCTTGCACATCAGCGTGGCTTCAGCCGCCAACTCACCCTTCACGGATGCGCGGCCCTGGAACTTGCAGAACCCTCCGCGCCAGGCGAGGACGCTCATTTCGATCCTCAGCTGATCGCCGGGAACGACGGGTCGGCGGAAGCGCGCGTTATCAATGGCCACGAAGTAGAGCAGCTTCCTCTCGCGGTCCGCGACTTCCTTGAGCAGCAGCAGCCCTCCGGTCTGGGCCATCGATTCGATAATCAGAACGCCAGGCATGATGGGCTTTCCAGGGAAGTGTCCCTGGAAATAACTCTCGTTGATTGTGACATTCTTAATTCCGACAATGCGCTTCCACTGTTCCATTTCTTCGATGGCGTCCACTAGGAGGAAAGGATAGCGGTGCGGAAGAATGGCTTGGATCCCGTTGGTGTCAAGGATCATCGTTGACCTCATTGTGCGAGTGTATTTGCCACCGAAATCGAGTAATTCTATACGAATCCTGGACATGTGGGAATCAACACGGCGCTCGTACCCCTAGATATGTCGAATTCGAGAGGGGTCCCTCGGGCCGTGGCAGCGCAATGCGCCTTGCAAACAATCGGTGTTGCCGATAGGCTCAGTCGCTTGCTAGCGGACCGCCATCACAGGAGCGCGACCGGCCGCGCGTCAATGCGCCGACTGCTCAGCGAACTCAAGAGCCGCCGGGAGAGTATGGTGCGGCTGCTCGAGAGATTCGCGCGATCAGAGTCACCGAGCGGTGACAAGGCTGCCGTTGATGGCTTTGGCCGTATCGTCGCTCGGGAGTGGCGTCGTCGCGGGGCCAAGGTTCGCATCCTCGGGCAACCTCGGGTCGGGAACCATGTGCGCGCCGAACTCTGGCTGGGCGAGGGCCGTCCGGCGGGGCAAATCCTGGTTCTCGGGCATCTCGATACGGTCTATCCTCTCGGCACGCTTCGGGGGATGCCCTTCCGTCTCTCGGGCGGGCGCGCCTGGGGACCGGGCACCTTCGACATGAAGGGCGGCTTGGTTCTTGCCCTGTTTGCCGTGGACGCGCTCGTAGCGGTGGGCGCTCGGCTGCCGAAGCGCGTGGTCTTGTTCTGGAATTCGGATGAAGAAATTGGGAGCGAGACTTCACGCCGCGCGATCGAGCACGAAGCACAGCGCAGCGACGCTGTTCTGGTTCTCGAACCGGCATTCGGACGCGCGGGGAAGCTCAAGACAGCGCGCAAGGGCGTCGGCGGCGCCGAAATCATCATCACGGGCCGCGCCGCCCACGCCGGTCTCGACCCGGGAGCAGGCGTCAATGCGGTCCACGAAATGGCGCTGCAGATTGCGCGGCTCATGAAGATGGATGACCCGCACCGGGGAATCACCGTGCAGGCCACGGTTGCTTGTGGCGGAACCGTTCGAAATGTCGTTCCCGACCACGCGAGGGCCGAAGTCGACATTCGTTACGCGCGGCCGACCGATCAAGGGCTGCTCAACCGAAAGCTCGAAGCTCTGCGGCCGATCTTGAGGGGCGCGCGCGTTCGTGTTCGTGGCGGAGCGAATCGTCCGCCGCTTGAGCGTACCGATGCTGTCACCAAGATCTTTCGTCACGCGAAACTGCTGATGCGCGAGTTGGGCCTTCCCCTCGGGGAGACTGCGACCGGCGGCGGATCGGACGGATGCTTCACCGCTGCGCTCGGCGTGCCAACACTCGACGGACTCGGAGCGGTCGGCGGTGGCGCGCACAGTTCCAAAGAACACGTCATGATTCGCTCTCTTCCCGAACGCGCCGCTCTGCTGGCCGGTTTGCTTCTGACGCTCTAGTCCCGTCTCTTGTTAGGGCGAGGGATTCACCCGGCGGAGTATTGCGCGTGAGCGAGGCAAACTCTCGTCGCGCCGTTCCGAGCCTGCCAGGCACGCCGCTCAACTGGACTTGCGGATCCGAGCGAGCCTTCATCGAGGACGAGTTCCGTCTGTCGGTCCAAGGGGCCCCTCTGATTGAGGCGGAGCTTGATCCCCGATCGTGAAAATGTGGCGATCGCGGCCGTTAACCAAGGACGATTGATCGGGCTAGTGGAGGTATTGGCGGCGAAGATAGACGACAGTCTGCTGGGCTAGGTCGGAATAATCCGAGCGCAGCGTTTCCCGCAGGGCGGCTTCGGCCGAGCGTGAACTCGCAATGCGATCGAGCAGACGACTGATGTCGCTCACGCCGCCCGCGTCGATTATGGACTCAACCAACGCGAGCGACCATGCATAGGCGAACGCCGCGGTATTTCCGGAGAGTCCCATCCAGGAGCCTTCGAGCGATTCGATTTGCTGCGCCCCTTCCTGGTTGGTGGAATCAAGCAACGCGCCCGCAGTCAAGCTGCTGCGGCGGCCTTCCATCCACTGCGCGATTCCTTCCTGAAGCCAGGTAGGGGCGCGGCCATGCGACTTCTGACCGACGAAGCTGTGCGTTAGCTCGTGTTTCAGCACGCGAGCGAGTTCCGGAGTGACGTCGCTCAATCCCTGCACGGGAACGCGGATCCGCCCGTCGTTGAGAGCTCCGACCCATGTTGGCGCGCGGGTGATGTCGGCAAACGCCTCGTCCGTGTAGAGGATGATGGCGATCGCCTCCGGCGGCGTATAGCCGAGCTGCGATTCAAGATCGCGGAAATCGTCTTCGAGCGCGCGCAGGATTCCTCTCGCGAGGTTCGGTGTCGCACCGCCTGAATATTTCAGCGCAAAGTGGGCCGTCTCACCTTCCCGGTAGCTCTCCTCTTCCGCTTTGTCCCGTTCGGTTTTCTGGAGAGCTTTCTCGACCTCGGGGTCCGCGCGCAACTGTTCTGACCGTTTCCACTCTTCGATCGCCTGATTCATTTTGTTCGCACCATAGTAGGCCCAGCCCATCAGCTTGGCGATGTCGGCCGGAGCGGCGCCTGAGGAGGAGGTAATCCGGCGTGCATGTTCGAGCGGGTCGAGCGCCTGGGTGAACTGACTCTGGCGGAGGTAGAGGACGGCAATGTTCAAGAGCACGCCGAGGTTATCGGGCGCGAAGATGAGGGCCTCGCGATACTGATCGATTGCCGCATCGGTGTCACCCTTGGCGAGAAGGAACTGCGCCGCGGCGTGACGCGCGGCAGCGATTTTCTCGCGGGCCGGCGCGGGTCCAGCCCTGGCCTCCGATTCGAGACGCGCCAGATATCCGAAATCGATGGAATCGTTGTGCACCGTGAGCTGAGCCACTCCTTCGTAGCCCGCAACTTCCACTAACGGAGCGGAAACCGGCGGCTCGGAGGCAGCACTCGACCGAGAGGAGAAGATGAAATCGTCGCGTTCGATGCGGTCCACGATCGACTTCGGAACCGACATCTGGCCGGCTCGAGTCTGGTAGGTGACGCGGTCGGCTTCCTCCGTTATGCTCTCGCCCACAATCCGGCGGCCATTTTTGAGCACGATCGTGTCGGCCGCGGCCGTGGATAGGGCGAGGGCGAGCCACAGGGCTATGGGAGTGGTGAATCGCACAGTCGATCTTACCAATCCGATCGGCCGTTCGGACGCCCATTCTTTGCGCCCGATGTCCTAAGTTGCTACCGTTCCTGTTTGTGGCGGAGCCCGGGCGAGCTCAAGCGTTCACCCGGGCGGCCCTCCCGAAACTAAGAGGCGAGACCGGGACGATCTGCGGGCGCTGCTCGCAGCGGGTAACCATCGATGAACCGAAGATTCTGCCGATGCCCTCCCCTTTATTCTCGAGAAATTTTTTTTTGATTTGACCTTGCGTATCGGCTTCTGCAGTCTTATTCTAATTCGTCTTAAACGTGCCTGCGGGGCCTCGAGACTGCAATTCCGGCCGCGGCGCCGAGGGGCTTCGAGCCTTTTGCAATCAAGGGACGCTTAGACCGGACTCATCATCAGCACAGGGGTGTGATCCCGAACCTATGATGCCCCTTCAGGACTGTCACAGGCATCCATACTGAAGTCGGGGACATTGCGTGGATTCTGAGGGTTCTCAAAAAATAGCCGTAGCGAGTGCGCGCGAACCGATCATCGGCCCCGGGCACACGCTAGAGACCGTCACAGACAAGATTAGCTCGATCGTGCTGACGCGTCCGACGACGCCCGGCTGGGTTTTCGGCTTTCTGGTCGCCTTTTGCCTGTTGATGTTGCTCAACGTCGTTATAACCCTTTTGATGGTCTACGGCGTGGGGATCTGGGGAATTAACATCCCGGTCGCCTGGGCATTTGCGATCACCAACTTCGTCTGGTGGATCGGAATCGGACACGCCGGGACGCTGATTTCCGCCATTCTCCTCCTGCTGCACCAGAAATGGCGCACCTCGATCAATCGCTTCGCCGAGGCGATGACGATATTCGCCGTCATGTGTGCGGGAATGTTCCCGCTGCTGCACATGGGGCGGCCCTGGCTGTTCTTCTACCTGATGCCGTATCCAAATCCGATGTGGCTCTGGCCGCAGTTCCGCAGCCCGCTCGTCTGGGACGTCTTCGCGGTTTCTACCTACTTCACCGTATCACTCTTGTTCTGGTTCGTCGGGATGATTCCGGATCTGGCGACGCTGCGCGACAGGGCCAAGAATCGCGCCTCACAGATGATTTACGGAGCGCTGGCCATGGGCTGGCGGGGCTCCGCCGTCCACTGGTCGCGTTACGAATTCGCCTCCTTGCTGCTCGCCGGGCTCGCGACGCCTCTCGTGGTCTCCGTCCATACGGTCGTGAGTTTTGATTTCACCATCGCCCTCGTGCCCGGCTGGCATAGCACCATCTTCCCGCCGTATTTCGTTGCCGGGGCCATCTACTCGGGCTTTGCGATGGTCTTGACGCTGGCCATACCAATCCGCAAGTACTACGGTCTTGAGGATCTCGTCACCATGCGCCATCTCGACATCATGGCCAAGGTGATGCTGGCGACCGGCATCATCGTCGCCTACGCCTACATCGTTGAAACGTTTATGGCCTTCTATAGCGCCAATCCCTACGAGCGCTACATGATGATGAACCGTATGACCGGGCCCTACGCCGTGGTTTATTGGGCTCTGGTTGCATGTAACCTGGTCATTCCGCAATCGTTGTGGTCCGCACGGGTGCGCAGGAGTGTGCCGCTGCTGTTCCTGCTCTCCTTGGTCGTCAACGTGGGCATGTGGCTTGAGCGCTTCGTCATAATCGTCGTGAGCCTCCATCGCGAATTCATTCCTTCGAAATGGGACATGTTCTATCCGACGCGCTGGGACTGGGCCACCTACGTCGGAACGATCGGCTTATTCTTCACCCTGTTCTACCTCTTCATACGTTTCCTGCCGATGATCTCGATCGTCGAAGTACGCTCGCTCGTGCATGAAACAAACGAAGAGAAGTCGCATTCGAGATTGCATTCATAAAAGAAACCGATGCCACAGGTTTTCCATCGCAGCTCGAACATGATTTCGCGGGTCAGCATTCTGGGCGGCGCGATGTTCATCGGCGTGCTCGGATTCGCGCTGTGGGGCATCGCCATGTCTCCGTGGTATACCGAGCAGAACGTCTCGCGGCAGCAGCCCGTGCCCTTCAGCCACCGGCACCATGCTGGTGAACTCGGCATCGACTGCCGCTACTGCCACACTTCGGTTGAGAGCTCCTCGTTCGCCGGGCTTCCCCCCACGCAGACCTGCATGACCTGTCATTCGCAGATCTGGACGAACGCTTCGATGCTTGAGCCGGTGCGCGCGAGCTACCGCACCGACCAGTCGATTTCCTGGACGCGCGTGAATGCGCTGCCCGATTTCGTTTATTTCGACCATAGCATTCACGTCTCGAAGGGGATTGGTTGCACGACGTGCCACGGTCCCGTCGCGGAAATGCCTTTGATGTACCGCGCCGGCACGCTCTACATGTCCTGGTGTCTGGAATGCCATCGCCAGCCGGAGAAATATGTGCGGCCGAAATCGGAGGTCTTTAATCCGTTTTACAAGCCGCCCCCGAACCAACTCGAAATGGGGCGGCAACTCGTGAAGGACTACAAGATCCAGAGTTTACAATACTGTTCGACGTGCCACCGATGAAAGTGAAACGATGACTGAAGACCTGAGCCCTAAGAATTCGATCGATCTCGCCGCGGCCGAGGCGAAGGCCGCCGAGCAAGGCGGGCGGCGTTTCTGGCAGAGCCTCGAGGAGCTGTCCGATACCAAGGAATTCCGGAATTTCCTTGAGAACGAATTCCCGGCCAACGCACAGGCGGAGAAAGATTCCGATGGGCCGAACCGCCGCGACGTTTTGAAATGGATGGCCGCCTCGGCCGCGATGGCGGGTCTCGGCGCCTGCACCAAACTCCCGACCGAGAAGATCGTTCCTTACGTCCGGCCGCCTGAGGAGATCATCCCGGGCAAACCGCTCTTCTATGCGACTTCGATGCCGCTCGGCGGCGTCGCGACGGGCGTGCTGGTCGAGAGCCACATGGGCCGGCCGACCAAGATCGAAGGCAATCCGGAGCATCCCGGCAGCCGCGGCGGCACCGACGTCTTCACCCAGGCCTCGATCCTCGGTCTGTACGATCCGGACCGTTCGCAGACCGTCGTTTTCGAAGGGCGCCTGAGCAGCTGGGCCGATTTTACGGCCGCTATGGGAAATGCGCGAACCTCGCTTGCTGGAAAGGGAAGCGGGATGCGCATTTTGACGAAGACGGTCACGTCCCCGACCCTCGGAGCGCAGATTCGCGGCCTGCTTCTGAAGTACCCTGAGGCCAAGTGGCATCAGTATGAGGTGAGCGGCGGCGATTCGGCGCGCGAAGGTATGCGCCTCGCGTTCGGCAAGCCGATGAACCCCGTCTATCGCTTCAACCAGGCCGACGTGGTCGTATCGCTCGCCTCCGATTTCCTCACCTCCGGTCCCGGCCACGTGCGCTACGCGCGCGATTTCTCGTCTCGTCGCGATCTTGGGGCCGGACCGTCGTCGAAATTAAACCGCCTCTACGTCGTCGAAAGCATGCCCACGAGCACCGGCGCAATGGCGGACCACCGTCTTCCGTTGCGCGCGAGCGAAGTCGAGGATTTCGCCCGAAAGCTTGCGGCGGCCGTCGGTGTCTCGTTGCCGGCCAGCCCGCACGCGGTCGCCGCAAGGGTTCCCGCCGATTGGATCAGCGCCCTCGGGCGGGATCTTGGCGCCCATCGTGGTTCGAGTGTGATTATTGCGGGCGAAGAGCAGCCCGCCTTCGTTCACGCGCTCGCGCATGCGATGAACGCCGCGCTCGGCAATGCGGGCAAGACGGTTCTGTACACGGAGGTGCTCGAGGCGAATGCGGTAAATCAACTGGATTCGCTTCGCGAGCTCGCGAGCGATCTGAATGCGGGCCAGGTGGATTTTCTCGTGATTCTCGGCGGCAACCCCGTCTACGACGCACCGGCCGACCTCAGTTTTGGCTCCGCGTTTTTGAAGGCCAAGCTGCGCGTCCATTCCGGTCTCTACAACGACGAGACCGGGGAGCTTTGCCACTGGCACGCCCCGGCTGCTCACTACCTGGAATCCTGGGGCGATGCTCGAGCATTCGACGGCACGGTCGGGATCATTCAACCGCTGATTGCCCCGCTCTACGAAGGCCGCTCGGCGCATGAAATCATTTCCCTGGTCGCAGGCGACGGCAAATCCGGGTTCGATGCGGTGCGCGATTACTGGAGGGCCGAGCGCCCGGAGAAGGACAAGGCCTTCGAGGCGTTTTGGGAGACGTCCCTGCATGATGGGGTTATGGCCGGAACGGCGCTTCCCTCGATCTCCGTTCCGCTACGCTCGGATTTCGCGAAGCTCGCCGGGGCGCCCGCAGCGGCTGATGCGGACGCTCTCGAGTTGGTGTTTCGCCCGGACCCGGCAATCGCCGATGGCGAGTTCTCAAACAACGCCTGGCTCCAAGAAGTGCCAAGACCCATTACCAGGCTTACGTGGGATAACGCCGCGATGCTGAGCCCGGCAACTGCCCAGCAACTCGGCCTCACCTCTGGCGACTACGTCCGACTCAAGCTCGAAGGCCGCGAGGCAAAGGCCGGGGTTTTCATCGTGCCGGGGCACGTCGACAACTCCGTGACCGTTCATCTCGGCTACGGCCGCAGCCGAGCCGGGAAGGTGGGGACCGGGCCGGGGTTCAACGCTTACCTGCTGCGCACTTCCTCCTCACGCTGGATCGCGCGTGGTCTGAGCATCGAGAAGCTGGGAAAGAAATATGCTTTCGCCTCGGTGCAGCACCAGTACAGCATCGACTTCGAGGGCCACCCTGCCGATGATGAGAGCGAGAACGCCTTCCGCCGTGACCTCGTGCAAATCGCCACGCTCGAGGAGTTCCGCAGCAATCCGGGTTTCGCGAAGAATCCCGCAGACGAAGCCACCAAAGGTCTGACGATCTACCCGGGCTTCAAGTACGAAGGCAATTCCTGGGGCATGTCGATCGACCTGAACCGCTGCGTTGGGTGCAATGCTTGCGTGGTCGCTTGCCAGTCGGAAAACAACATCGCCGTTGTGGGCAAGGATCAGGTGGCCCGCGGCCGATCCATGCACTGGATTCGCATCGACACGTATTTCCGCGGAGGCCTTGGGAATCCCGAGATCTATTACCAGCCGCTGCCCTGCATGCAGTGCGAAAACGCACCGTGCGAGTATGTCTGCCCGGTCGGCGCGACGACACACAGCCCCGAAGGGCTGAACGATATGACCTATAACCGCTGCGTCGGAACGCGGTATTGCTCGAACAACTGCCCTTACAAGGTACGGCGCTTCAACTTCTATCTTTACTCCGACTTCGAGACGCCGAGCCTCTACGGGATGCGCAACCCGAACGTCACCGTACGCAGCCGCGGGGTGATGGAGAAGTGCACCTATTGCGTGCAGCGGATCAACGCGGCGAAAATTCGCGCCGAGGAAGAAAATAATCGGCCGATACGCGACGGTGAGATCTTGACGGCATGTCAGCAGGCCTGTCCGGCCGAGGCCATCGTTTTCGGCAACATCAACGATCCCACGAGCCGTGTCCGGAAACTCAAGGAGCAGTCGCGCGATTACGGCTTGCTCGAGGACCTGAATACGCGGCCGCGCACGACCTATCTCGCCCGCGTGCGGAATCCGAACCCGGAGATTCACGGCTAGCCCATGAACCGGAAGCCCCTCTACGGATTGATGGCCGAGTTTGAAACGCCTGAGAAGATTCTCGAGGCGGCGCTGCGCACGCACGCGGCCGGGTATCGGCGTATCGATGCGTTTTCGCCCATACCTGTCGAAGGCCTGGCGGAGGCGGTCGGATTTGACTGGACGAGCCTGCCGATTGTCGTCTTCATCGGCGGACTGCTCGGCGGGTCGACCGGATTCACGATGTGCTGGTATGCGAACGTGATCAGTTTCCCTCTGAATGTTGGCGGCAAGCCGCTCAATAGCTGGCCTATGTGGATCCCGATCACCTTTGAGCTCACCATCCTTGGTGCGGCTCTCACCGCCGTTTTTGGAATGCTGGCGATGAATGGTCTGCCGACGCCCTATCATCCGGTATTCAACGTGTCGCGATTTGCGCTCGCTTCGACCGATCGCTTCTTCCTCTGCATCAAGGCGCGAGATAAGAACTTCGATTTAAACAGGACCAAGGCATTTCTGGAGGAGCTCAAGCCGAATGGGGTATTTGAAATTGAGGAATGAACCCGCTCCCCGAAGCGCCGGGTACCGCCGCTCCCAAGTGGGCCGGCTCGGGCGAATCGGCCTCTGTGCTGCGGCGGTCGCGCTCGTCTCCGGCTGTCGGCTCGATATGCATCTCCAGCCGAAGTACCTGCCGTATGAACCGACCACCTTCTTTGCCGACGGGCGCTCGGAACGCCCGCCTGTGCCGGGAACGATCGCGCGCGGTCAATTGCGCTTGGATGAGCTCTACTTCACAGGCAAGGAGAACGGCGCGGAGGCGGACGAGTTCCCGTTCCCGGTTACGCGGAGGGATCTCGAGAGGGGTCGGGAGCGCTACAACATTTTTTGCTCCCCTTGCCACGACTACACAGGCAGGGCTCAGGGATTCATCGTCCAGCGCGGTTTCCCGCTTCCCGCGTCCTACCACATTCAGCGCCTGCGCGAGGCTCCCGTGGGGCATTTCTTCGCGGTCATCACCAACGGGTTCGGCGCCATGTACAGCTATGCGGATCGCATCGATCCCGCCGACCGCTGGCGTATCTCGGCTTACATTCGCGTACTGCAGCTCAGTCGCACCGCCACGCTCGGGGATGTTCCGGAGGCCGAGCGTGGGAAGTTGTCCCAGCAGTCTCCCACGGAGGGAGCGGTGAGATCGCGATGAATTCCTCGGACTCGGTTCGGCCGCAACTCGACCGCCTGCAGAAACAAGCGCTTCTCGGCGGCCTGGCGTGCCTCGTCGTCAGCCTCAGCCTGGGCGTAATCGGCGGGCGTTCCGGAGTGATGGGTTGGCAGCAGTTCTTCCGCTCCTATCTGTTTGCCTACGTCTACTGGATCTTGATTCCGCTCGGGTCGATCGCGATCCTGATGTTGCATAACTTGACGGGCGGGTGGTGGGGTCTTCCCATCCGCCGGATCCTCGAGGCCTGTTCGCGGACAGTTCCGCTGATGGCGGCTCTGTTTATCCCCATCTGGATTGGACGGTCGCAGCTTTATTCCTGGGCGCGCCCGGCCGATGTCGAGAGTGATCCGATCCTCCAGCAGAAGCGGTGGTTTCTGAACCCGACCGGATTCACCGTGAGAGTCATCGTTTACTTCGCAATTTGGCTCGCGATTGTTTATCTGCTCAATAAATGGTCGCGTGAACAGGACCGCACGGCCGACCCGTCCCTCGCCGATCGTATGGTGGCCCTGAGCGGCCCGGGCCTGATCCTTTGGGGTCTCTTGGTGACGGCCGCTGCCGTCGACTGGGTGATGTCACTCGAGCCCCACTGGTTTTCGACGATCTACGGGATGATCTTTATCGTAATCGAATGCCTTGCGGCGCTCTCGTTCGCGGTTTTTGTACTGCGCATGATTTCGAACCACGAACCGATCAAGGACTCGGTCGAACCCAAGCAGTTCCATGATCTTGGCAACCTGATGCTGGCCTTTGTGTTGCTCTGGGCCTACCTTTCCTTCGATCAGTTACTGATCATGTGGAGTGGCAACCTGAAGGACGAGATTCCCTGGTACATGCAGCGTGCGTTCGGCGGCTGGGCTCCGGTCGGGGTCGTGCTGATCGTGCTTCATTTCTTCATTCCCTTTTTCCTGTTGCTGCAGCGGGGCGTGAAACGCCGCCTGCGCAGGCTCTCGGTCGTCGCGGGTCTCCTCATCGTCCTGACGCTTGTGGACATTTACTGGATCGTCGTTCCGTCCTATGAAACGCTCGCTCCTCGCGTGCACCTGCTCGACATATTTGCCGTTTTGGGGATCGGCGGTCTGTGGCTTTCGACGTTCGCCTGGCAGCTGAAGCAAATGCCGCTGCTGCCTCTGCATGACCCTCGGTTCGAAGCATTGCTGGAGCATGAGCATGGAGACTAAGCACCCGCACCCAGACGATGCCGAGCGCGAGCCGGGATCCGGCTACGAGCGCCGCGATGTAAATATTCGCGCGCTCCTGAAGCTGGGTTTCTGGATGGCCGTGCTGATCTTTACGACGCTCGTCGCGATGAGGTGGACGTTCGGCTACTTTGAGAGGACCGCACCACTCGGCCCGCCGGCCTCCCCATTCGTGACCACCCGGGAGCTTCCTCCGAGTCCCCGTTTGCAGGCTACGCCGCGTGTTGAACTGAAGGACTACTGCGAGGCTCAGCAGCGGGAAGTGACGACGTACGGTTGGATCGATCGGAGACTGGGGGTCGTGAGAATTCCAATCGACCGCGCAATGGACCTTGCTCTCGAACGCGGTCTGCCGGCGCGATCGTCCGCCCAGCCGGCTGCGGGTGGATCGATCGCCACTCCGGAACCGGCGAGCGTGTCGGGAGGGGCGGATCTAGAGGGGCAGTGCGGT
>DATMRE010000087.1:0-24101 GCA_035566475.1 Verrucomicrobiia bacterium
GGCCGAGCGTCTTCTCGCCGTTGATTTCGACAGTTTCGGCATGGGAATCGGCGGCGATCTCCGGCAGAATCGATCGAGCCACATCCCGCCTCTCAGAAACTGAGAGTATGGCGACGAAACTTCGTCGAGAACACGACGTGCACGGCTAGGTGATACACACGGCGGCTTGCGCGATCATAAAGGCAGTGGCCCAAACTGCGCGCACAACGACCACCGCCCGGGAGGATGCTCATCGCACCGCATGAGCTCAGTCTGGCGGCGTCACTGCCCGTCCACTCCGTCGGGATTGGGTTCTTGGACGGCAGGAAGCTATAATGTCTGGGGAGTCAGCCAACCCAGCTTCGATGCAGATTGTCGATCTCCGGCAGCTACATTCGCGCTCACTAGACGCCCTCTTCCAGGAAGAAGTCCGACACTGGCGGGAAGAGTTGTATTGGGACTATCGTCCCTCGATTGATCTTATCCGGAAATTTATCGATTCGCGCGCGCTCGGCGGGTACGCCGCACTCGAGGACGGCCACGCGGCCGGGTACGGCTTCTATGTGCTCGAAGACCACAAAGGGCTGATCGGGGGACTGTTTGTTTCCCCGCACTTCCCGCAGACTCCCATCACGCAAAGGTTGTTGACCGAGATGCTGGGTGCGCTGCGCGCCACCCCGCGACTGGAACGCGTCGAAGCGCAGTTGATGCCTTTTGGCACCGAACTCGATCCATCGTTCCTTTCGCAGTATTTTCGCCTACACGCGCGTCAGTTCATGGTCCTGCCGATCGCCAATGCGAAACTCCTCGCCAAACCGCTCTCGACCGGTTTACGGATCGAGCCATGGACCGACCGAGCCTTCGAATCCGCCGCCCGACTGATCCAGCTTGCCTATGCAGACCACGTGGACAGCCAAATCAACGACCAGTACTGCAGCGAGGCGGGCGGACTCAGATTCCTCCGCAATATCGTGCTCTTGCCCGGTTGCGGCCAGTTTCTGCCCGAGGCTTCCTTTCTAGTGCGCCCGGCCACCGCCGACCATCTGATCGCCATGGTGCTCACCTCGACCGTTGCCGAGGGAGTCGGACACACGACGCAAATATGCGTAATGCCGGGTCATCAGGGGCACAGCATCGGCCGGCAATTGATGGAAAACTCGATCCTGGCGCTGAAGCGCAGGCATTACGAATCGCTCTCGCTCACGGTGACATCCATCAACCGGCGGGCAGTCGAACTCTACGAACATCTCGGCTTCCGCACGGTGAAGACGTTTGCTGCCGGCGTTTGGCAGGCGTAGACCAAGATCGTACTTCGCAGAAGATGTAGTTCACCGCTCACCTTCGTGAGCGGTCCTTCAGCAGGCCCTTGAGTTCGTCCATGAATTCCTTTACGTCCTTGAAATCGAGGTAGACAGAGGCGAATCGAACGTAGGCAACCTTATCGAGTTTCTTGAGACCGCCCATCAGCAGCTCGCCGATTTCTTTCGTGGTGCGTTCGCGCTCGGTGGCTTCACTCACAAACGCCTCAGCCTCATCGACAATCGTCTCGAGCTTGCCGACTGGCACAGGCCGCTTCTCGCAGGCCTTCAGCAAGCCCTGCAAAATTTTCTGCCGTTCGAATTTCTCACGGCGGCCGTCCTTCTTAATGACCATGTATGGGATTTCATCGATGCGCTCGTAGGTGGTGAAGCGGCGCCGGCATTTGAGGCACTCCCGACGCCGGCGAATCGTGTCGCCCGACCGGCCTTCGCGAGAGTCGATCACCTTGTCGTCAACATGCGCGCAGAAAGGACACTTCACTCAACTGACTCTTCTCTGTCGCCGGCTTTTCGTCCCCCGGCCACTGCTTCGTCAATCACTTCGTTTTCGTGCTCGGCCAGTCGCCGCAGCTCGCCGAGCGACCATCCTTCGTGAATCAGCAGCGGCAAGCCCGCAAGACTACACGAAGCAAAGGTGATCAGCCAAACGACGACTGCGGCAACTGTGGCGGCTACCGCGTCCACTCCAAAAATTGCTGTGTACGCAAGGAACGAAGCCACTTGCGATCCGCCACCTGCGACGGGCAACTGCACCGCCGAGCCTGCCAGCGTAAACGCAAGCACTAACATTGCGTCGCCCAGACTCATCGTGCCCAGTCGCCCACCAAAGCTGTGGGACACCCAGAAGTAAACCAACAGCACCAGAAACCAATGGAGCGACGAATAGAAAACTGACAATGCCAACTCGCCCCACGTGCGAATCGTCTGTACGCCCCGCGTGAAACCGAGAACGATCCGCGCAATGCTCGCCCTCCACCCGTGCCTCGCCAGCCAGCCTTGCAGCCGCCGCTCCAAGAGTGCCGTGCCGTGCAGCCGCAGATATACGAGCAGCACGACAGCTCCGATGACGCCGCCGAACAACAAAGTACCGGTTGTCCTTGCAGCGGTCTCGAGCGACCGCGCCGTCCCCTCGTGCGCGCGCGATTCAAACAGCAAAAGTCCGATTGCCGCAATGACCGCCGTGCTCGCGGCGTCAAAGAGTCGCTCAAGCACGTAAATCCCGAACATGTCCGCTATGGGCAGATTCGCTTTGCGCGCAAGCAGCAGCGGCCGTACCGGTTCCCCCGCGCGCCCGAGCAAGAACACGGCAGAAAACCCCGCTAACGTCAACTTGAGGATGTCCCAGAAAGGCGACTCCCCCAGATTCTGCTGAAACAGCTTCCAACGTAGCGCTCGCAACACGTAACAGGCGTAGATCGCCAGGACCGAAATGGCAAGAAGGTACGGATTCGCTCCGCGAACGGCGTGAAGGAGTTTCGCACCACTGAAGTCCGTTAGATGAATGAAATCGCTCGACCTGTAAATGACATAGGCGAGGACCAGGAGTCCGAGCAACAGCAGGAGCAGCTTCCTCGACGAAGCGCGCATCAGCCTGCCAGCCTACTGAATCGCGGGCACAGGCGTCAAGCTGGCGGCCAAGGTTCAAGAAATTCCAAGCAGAGCCCCGCAACCGGTTGTGAACTTCCGCCGAGGCGGCCGGGCCATTTCCTCGCTCGCCGTCAGGAGACACCTACCGGCACGACGTCGCCCGGGATCCTGGGCAGTGATGGCTAGGGCCGCCGGTCCTTGCACCTGTGTTCCGGGCGCACCACCCTTCGCGAGCTTTGCGGGCGACTCGCACTCGTTTTGCGTTCGACGCCTCGAGACTCGAAGCGCGCAGCAACAGTCGTGCCTTCACCGAACCTTCCTTGGTTCTACACGTCGCAGGTGTGAATCTGGCAGAACGGCCAGATACGAAGAACATGCCCGGCCGCGCCGAGAAAAACGGCGGGAACGAACTGCCCTCGTGGGTCCTTGTGTCGGCACGAGGGGGACGGATAAGATGCTGGCAGTGACGGTGGAACTTTTCGCCACGATTTTGCGTTTCACTTATCGAGGCCGGAAAGGTATGCAAGTTGCGAGGCTCAAGCTTGGAGCCGGATGCCCAATTGGTTCAGTTATGTGTGCGGGGCGATGGGCCGGCCTGGGAGAAACTTGTGCGACGGCACGCGCGACGGGTTTTCAGCTTGTGCTACCGGTTTACGAGCAACCGAGCCGAAGCCGAGGACCTCAGTCAGGAGGTCTTCCTGCGCATCTATCGCACGCTCTCGAGTTACCGTCCCGCCGACGGCGCATTTCCGACCTGGCTAGCGAGCGTAACGCGCAATCTGCTGGTAGATCATTACCGCCGGACGCGCCGCGACCGGCTGACCGATTCGATCGATGACGACGTGGCGAAGCTTGAACGGATGCGCTCCCCCGAGCGCGCTCCCGACCGTCTGGCCGAGGCGGCAGAACTGAGCGTTCAGCTGCAGCATGGGCTCGCGCGGCTATCGCCCGAATTGCGCGAAGCCGTCATCTTGCGCGATCTGGCGGGGCTCGACTATGCCGAAATTCGACTCATACTTCAGGTCGCCGAAGGCACCGTCAAGTCGAGAATCAACCGGGGACGCATTGAGTTGGCGCGCGTCCTAGGGGAGATGGGACTCCGTCGGCCGTAGGCAATCGGACCGGGATCATGGACTGGAACTGCCTATTAACGGAAGACCGGTTGAGCGATTTCCTTGACGGCGTGCTTTCGACCGAGGAGGCTCGAGCGTTCTCCGCCCACTGCTCCGGGTGTGCTCGCTGCGGACCGCTGGTCGCGCAGATAGGCGGGTTGGTCAAAGAGATGCAGAGCCTCGGGCCGGTGGAGGAGCCGCCACAGCTTGTCGCGAGGATCCTTCATCTTACGCTCGGCCCGCGGGCATCGCGGCAAGGCTTGAGACGTCGGCTCGCCTGGGTTCCGAGGATTTGGGAGCCCCAGTTCGCGATGGGGGTGGTGACGGTTGCGGCATCCTTTTTCATGGTGTTTCATTCGGTCGGCGGGGGAACGAACCATCTGAGGCGGACGAATTTGAACCCCGTAAACATGATCCGCGCGATAGACCGGCAAGCGCATCTCAGTTACGCACGAGCGGCGAAGTTCGTGAACGACCTGCGCGTCGTTTATGAGATCGAGTCGCGCCTCCAGCCACAACCCGAGCGCCCATCCGAACCGTCTCCTCGACCGGAGCCTCCGCCCGAGGAGAAATTACTGCCGCCCTCCCCCGATCCCGAACAAGAATCAAGGAACCCGCGACCGGTCGGCGATTCCCTCCCCCGAAACCTGCTGGCAGCTCTGCTCGAGCGAACCTCGCCCGGAACAGGGTCCGTTCGCGCCACCTGGAGTTCACGATGAAATGCGCCGTTCACGCTGACCTGGATGCCACCGGATTTTGCCGCAATTGCGGCAAGCCGATGTGTCCCGAGTGCACGCGTGAAGTACGAGGGGCACTCTACTGCGAAGATTGTCTCGCGGGGCTCGTCGCCAGACCGCCATCGCTGCCGCAAACCGAGCGAGCGGACCCGCATCCGGGTGTCGCTCTGGGCCTTGGCTTCATCCCCGGTCTCGGTGCCGTGTACAACGGCGAATACACGAAGGCGTTAATTCATGTGGTCATCTTCGGCGGTTTGATTGCTGCCCTAAGCAGCGATCTTCCGGGCGAGTACGATGCGTTTCTCGGAATCGCGCTCGGCTGTTTCTATTTTTATATGCCCATTGAGGCTTATCGCGTCGCGAGGGCCCGGCAGTCAGGCGCGTCCGAACCCCCCGCTGTTGTCGAGAGCGGAGCCATGGGACCCAGGCCGGTCGGCGCGTTCGTTTTGATTATCCTGGGCGTTCTATTCCTGCTGGCTAATTTCGGGCTGTTGCAGCGGGACTGGATTGCGAAGGCCTGGCCCGTGGGAATCATCGCCCTCGGCGTATGGATTCTGGTCGATCGGTTGAGAGGAAACTCGTAGGAGAGAACGCCATGGCGGACGGACCAAGGCTGCATTGCGTATGCGCTCAGTGCCGGGTGCGCGGACTGCTCGGTCCGCTGATGCTGATAGCCGTGGGCGCGCTTTTTCTCGCGGCCCAGTACACTCGATTCAGCTTCGCTGACCTGTGGCCGATTCTCCTGATCGTGGCCGGAGCTGTCTTGCTCGCTCAGTCGCTTGCTTCACGCGAAGGGCATGTGGGTAGGTGAGGACGCATGAGCAACGCCGGACAGGCGCGAAGCTCCTCTTTTACTGGTCTTCTGCTGATTCTGCTCGGAACGCTGTTTCTGCTAAATCGCTTCGATCCAGTACTCGGCATCGGGTACTTCGCTCGGCGCTACTGGCCCGTGTTGCTCATCCTCTGGGGGATCGCAAAGCTAATCGACCGCTTCGACGCGCGGCGCAGGGCAGAAGTCCCGGGACGGTTGCTAACCGGCAGCGAGGCTGCCTTGCTGGTCTTGTTATTTGTTGTGCTCGTCGCTTTCGGATTGAAGGACTGGTTTCGGGATCGCTATCCCAACCTTGACATCGAGATCGCTCCTTTCCACGAGCGCTCTTCGGCGAGCGAGGAACTCTCGACCAGATCGGTGCCCGCTCACGCCCACATCACGCTCCGCACCACCCGGGGCAACATTGCCATCCATACGGCTGATGGAACCGGGATGCACGTGCGCATAAATAAGTCTGTTTCGGCGTCGACCGATTCCGCGGCCCGGGAAGAAATGAATGAAACAGTCGTCGTGATCGACCAAACCGCAGACGGCTATAGCGTGCACCCAACCAATATGGGTGACCGCAAACCTGTGACTGTCGACCTCGACGTCGTGCTCCCTAAAGCGGTCAGCCTGACGGCGCGCACCGAGCGCGGCGACATCAGTATTTCCGGAATCGCCGGCAGTGTGGATGCAGGAACGCGCAACGGCGATATCGAGATTCATGACGCGGACTCCGATGTCACGGCTGAGCTCCAGAATGGCAATGCGCGGGTGGGCCATGTAGCCGGAAATGTCTCGATCTCGGGCCATGGAAACGACCTTGCGGTTGCGGATGTGTTGGGAGACGTCATGGTCGATGGCGATTTCTACGGAACCGTTCTCGTACGCAATGTCGCGAAGACGACGCGCTTTCGGTCGCAGAGATCTGACCTGACCCTCGAGCGCATTACAGGACGAATGGAACTTGACCCAAGCGAACTCAAGATTTCCGATGTCGCCGGTTCGGCGAAGATCGAGACGCACAACAAGGACGTCCAAGTCGAGAACGTTGCCGGGCCGCTTGACATCCGGGGCGCACACGGCCAAATCAGGGTCCGTTATGCGAGTCCTCCGCGGGAGGACGTGAGCATCACGAACGACGCGGGCGAAGTGGATTTGACACTGCCGTCACAATCGAGTTTCGAGATTTCTGCCGTATCCCGCTCAGGGGAGGTCCGGAACGATTTCGAGGCACCCTCGCTCAAAGCTGCAACTGACGAGGGCACGGAAAGGCTGAACGGGACGTTCGGCTCACCTGGGGCGAAGATCAAAATTGCCACCAGTTACGGCACTATTCACCTGGGTAAGTCCCACTGACCAGCTCCAACGTCCGATGGTTCATTCTAGGGGGCGGCCTCGGCGCCGCGCAGCCGCGCCAGTGTCGCAAAAAACTCAGGAAACGAGACGGCCACGCAATCGGCGTCGCCGATCACCGTATCACCCTCAGCCCCAAGAGCTGCAGCGGAGAGGGCCATGGCGATGCGATGGTCACCCTGCGGGTCGATCTTGGCGCCGTGCAGTTTGCCGGCCGCGTGCCCCTCGACGCGCATTCCATCGGCGAACTCCTCGACCCGTGCTCCCATCTGGCGCAAACCCTCGGCCAGCGTCGAGATCCGGTCGCTCTCCTTCACCCGCAACTCCTTCGCGTCGTAGATGCCGATTCCTTTTTCCGTGAAAGGGCCCAGGGCCGCCAGCATTGGCAGTTCGTCAATCATCTCCGCCGCCTGCGCACCCGAGACATTTCCGCCCGCCAGAGTCGAGTGGCGCACCGAGACGTCGCCCATCAATTCTCCGTCCCGCAGCCCGACCGATGCCAGCTTGATGGAGGCACCGATGGAGACGAGGAAATCGAGAACTCGGGCGCGCGTAGGATTCAGACCCACGTTGTGAATCATGAGCGAGGATTCCGGAACAATGAGCGCCGCAGCCAACAGAAACACGGCTGCCGACAGATCGCCCGGAACCACAAGCTTTCGCCCGGTCAGCCTCGGCCGCGGATGAATACGAATCGTTCCCCGAGAACGCTCTAGGGTGGCTCCGAACTCACGCAGCGCTAGTTCGGTGTGATCCCGCGTCGAAACGGATTCACGCACCGAGGTCACCCCTTCGGCGTACAGCCCGGCGAGGAGAATCGCCGATTTCACTTGCGCGCTCGGAATGGGGGACGAGTAGTCGATTGCCTGCAGACGGCCGCCGCGAATCTCGATCGGAGCCAGATCGCCATCGGAGCTGCTGATCTCCGCGCCCATCTGCCGCAACGGCTCAATCACCCGCCGCATGGGCCGACGGCGAAGTGAATCATCGCCTGTCAGAGTCGAGCGGAAACGCTGCCCCGCGAGCACGCCCAGGAGCATCCGCATGGTCGATCCCGAGTTTTGAGCGTCCAGCGCCCGCCGAGGCTCTGCAAACCCATCGAGGCCGGCGCCGTCGATGCGAATGACGCGGCCGCTCACCTCGATTTCAACTCCGAGCCGGCGCAAACATTCGAGCGTGCTCTGGCAGTCGGCTGCCGAGGCGTAGTTCGCTATTTCGCTAGGGCCTTCTGCCAGGGCAGCCAGTATGGCGTAACGATGCGAAATCGACTTGTCGCCCGGCAGTTCGACCGAGCCGGAGATCGTTCCGCCTGGCACAATCACCGATTCCCCCATAAGACGCGATTCTAGCATGCTCATTGAGCGGTCTCTCGCCGCAGCCGTTGCCACCGAGCGCGCGGGGGCGCGGTAGCGCTTCACTTCATGTACTACAACTTCTGCCGTGTTCACCAAACTTTACGCGTAACGCCTGCCATGGAAGCCGGGACTGCGAATCACGTTTGGAGTTTGGACGAGCTAGCGGGATTATTGGGGGCTAAGATGCAAGGAGCGGCAGCGTGAATTTGATTCTAGGTACTGGATACGCCGCCATCGGGCTGGCTCTAGTTGTCTGGGCTATGCCCTTGTCCATCCGCTACGACGCTTGGACCACTGGTCTGCGTGAACGCCATCCCAATGGTCAATCCGCCGCCAACTCCGGAACGGCGGGCACGGAATACCAAGATCATGATGTTTCGGGATGTTGGTGTGTTCCTAGTTTTGCTTTCGATCATGAATCTCTTGCAGCTGATCCCCACTAAACCACACTGAATTTCAAACGGACCCACTACCCAACGCAGACGAAAATTGACACTGTTGCGATGGTCGGATATCGTTGTTGGTTCGATCTCGGATCCGAAGGAGCTCGGCATGGCTCAAGGTACGGCCGTAAAGCACAAGAAGAAGACCAAGTCAGTACTGAAGAACATCCGCCAGACCGAACGACGCGCCGCCATCAACCGCATGAACCGCACGCGAGTTCGCACGGCTATCCGCCGGATGCGCGCCGCCCTTTCTGCCTCTGATGCCCCCGGCGCAGAAAAACTGGCCTCGGCTACGTTTTCAGAGCTCGATAAGGCGATTCGCAAACGCACGCTCACCGAGAACACGGCGAACCGGTATAAGTCGCGCTTGGCGCTCGCGTTAAACGCGATCAAAGCGAAGAAATAGACTGCTCGCCGCTGCGATCCATCACGCCGCTTAGGCCCGGGACGAAATGCAGGAACGTTTCGAGCGCAGGACACCAGAACCGAGAAACAATTCCCGACATCAGGCATCCGCGTTTCCCAATCTTGTCCCCGAGGTGCATGATTCGGAGGCAGGCTCGCTCGGAGATTGCCGATCCGTACGATCGAGTTGCCGCTGCCGTCCACGGCGGACTGGTCACTGCCGGGAGGAGCTTCGTGAAGATCGCGCGCCTCAGGACGCCGAACGGGGAGCGGTAAGGCGGGCCAGGAGGAATTCCATAAATGCCCGGGGATTCGGATTTGCCGACTTTAACTGGCTGTCAGCCTCGGCGAGCAAGATGAGACCCGCGAGCAATTCCTTCTTGGGGAGGCGATGCGCGTTGCGGACCGCGGCCTCCGCCGCCTCCGGTTGCATGCTCAACTCGCGCGCGGCTTGAAATCGGTTCGCATTGGGCGGCAGATCGCGCGCTTCGATCAGTTTGCGGTACATCCAAGCGAGCGCGCCGACGATCCCGGCAGGCGGCTCGCCTTCGCGGAGAAGGTTGTCCAAGAACTCGAGCGCGGCGTCCCGTCTGCCACTCGCAAGCATATCGGCAAGTTGCCAGACCGTGTTTTTACGGGCAGATACGACAAGTTCCTCGACATCCCGAGTCGTGATGCGGCCGCGGCCGAGGGTGTACGCGGCAAGTTTCTCGAGTTCGATATGCACGCGCGCGGGCTCGTCATTCACGATCTCGGCCAGGAGAACGGCGGCCTCTCGATCGATATCGGCATCGAGCCCTCTGGCCATCTGCGAGGCCAGCGCGACCAACGATTCACGCTCGATTTCCAGCGTCACGACGAGGGCCTTGTCGTTCAGCAATTTGGAGAATTTTTGCCGGCCGTCAAGCGCCGCGGCTTCCATCAGAAGCACGGTAAACGGCGCGGGCGACTCGAAATACTTTCCGAGCTCATCGAGCACTTCCCCGCGTGACTTGTCGCCGAGCCTCTCGAGCGACTCGGCTTGCTCAACAACGATGACCTGGCGTCGCGCGAGCATCGGCAAGGTCTGCGCGCGCTCGAACACCCCGCCCCAGCCGCTTTCGCGCACCGATAGACGTGAGACGGCCCAGTCGCGCGCGCCCTCGGGAACATATGCGCTGACAACCATGTTCCGGCACATTTCGCGCAAGTAGGAATCGTTGCCGAGCAGGACGATGGCCGGGACATGTTCGCCGCGCGCCAGGCGTTCGGGGAGCTTCTCAGGGGCCACTGCGGGCATCAGAAACCCTCCAGCACACTCGACACGATGTGAGAGGCGAGATCGCGCGACATCCGCCCAAGGGCGGGATCTTGCTCCTCGAAGAAGCCCTTCACATCGGGCGAAATTTGATACTGATCGCGAAAGACAATGTCGTTGTTCTGATAAACGGGCTTCTGCGTCTTGCTGTCGACGAGCTGGACTTTCGTGTGCACGGTAACCAGCATCGTGGTCACTTCCCCGGTGGTCGCATCGAACAGCACTGGTGTCGTATCGATCGAGAGCACTTCGCCGCTGAGGACGGCGTCGGCCGATTGGGGGTTGCCGACGATGTGGTACTTCGTCCGGGTGACGAATTCGCGGATCACCGCTTCTGTGAATCTCTGCTCGATGCGATAGCGCGTCGTATCGTTCGCGAACGCCGGTACGGCGATCGTCGTCCAATCCGGCGGGAGATGTGCCGTCCGGCCTGCAACGCGGTATCCGCAGCCGGCGGACGAGAGGCCGACGCCGAACAGCACGGTCCAGAGAAGCAAACCTCCTTCCCGGATGGCTCGAGTCCGGTTCGGCCAGCCCTCAAACGAGGGATTTCGCAAGGAGCTCCTCCGCGATACGCACGGCATTGGTCGCCGCGAGGCGCAGGTTATCGGCGACGCCCCATAGCCACACTCCGCCCAACGAAGATCCATCCGGTTCGATGCGCCCCAGATGAATGTCACTTTCGCCCGCAACGCTGATGTTTGTCGGCGCAGCGCCCTCGCCCGGATCCTCAATCTTCACGCCCAAATCCGAGAGCGAAGCCTCCAATTGCTCGGGCGGCACGGGCGACCGAAATTCCGCATAGGCAGCGAAAGCATACCCGTAAAACACCGGCGCTTGCACCAGTTGAATCGCCGGGACCATGGCGCGACCCGCGAGACAATAGGCCACATCGCGCCTGACTTCGTTTCGAACGTCCCCGAGCCCTCGCCGGTTGTCTGCGCCGTAGGCAGACAGCAGATTAAAGGCGACTTGTGCGTCGAAAACAGTCGTTTGTATGGGCCGGAAAGAAAGCAGATTTGTCGTCTGGCTCTCCAGTTCCTCGATGCCGGCCTGGTCGCGTTCGGAAACCGGAGGAAACAGAAGCAGTACGAGGCTCTGCGGCAGAAATCGTCCGAGACCGGCGGCCATGGTGCAGGCGGCGATGACCGACGTAGGCGGCGAGAAGTAGGGCACCGGCCCGGCGGGGCCATCGGTGCTCGAACCCGGCCGCGGCGCAAGAATAGAGGCGAGCGCCGGGATCCATATCGTGGCGCGCCCAGAGGCCATGACCGCTCCGGTGAGGTCGATTACGGTAGCGCCCGCGCTCTGCGCTAGGACCCAATTTCGCTGGGCATCGAAATTCGTGCCCGCGAAGAAGGCGAAGCGCACACCGTCGAAGCTGTCCCGATCAAGTCCGCGGATGAAGGTCGGCTCACCGGCGGCCTCGGTCAGCGTTCCGACCATCACACCTTCATCGAGCAGGATGACTTCGCTCGCAGGGAAATTGCGGTCTTCAAGAACCTGCTTCAGTTCCTTGCCGCGAAACGAAGACGCTCCCACGATAGCGATGCGATTGGCAGGGCTTGGCCCGAAGGGCATGGTCTACGCGGGGCGTGAGGCAAGGCGATGGCGTACCGTGCGCACGAGCTGAAACGTAATGCCGTGCAGGACATACGCACTTGCAATCAGGATCAGAGTGATCTGCGAGAAATACACAATCGCGCCGACGAAAAGAGCCAGCAGGACAACGGCTAGCGAGGGCTGGCGGCGCGTCCATTGAATGTCTTTAAAGCCGTAGTAACGAACCGTGCTCGACATCAGCACGCCGAGAGCAAGCACCAGTAAAAGCCAGAGCAGCGACACCTTCACGTCCTGGATGGGATCGCCAATAGCGTGTATCATCGCGGCGATCATTCCTGCACCGGCCGGGGTGGGCAAGCCGACGAAGTAGCGGCCGCCCCCGGGCGCCATCCCCTGAATATTGAATCGCGCGAGCCGCCAAGCGCAGCAGACTACGAAGAAGAATCCGATCAGCCAGCCGAGTTGGATCAGGTGGAGAGCCTCGGGAGCCGAGGCCGTCGAACGAATGCCCCAGGCGTAGGCGAGCACGGCAGGAGCGATCCCGAAGCTCAGGACGTCGGCGAGCGAGTCGAACTGTTTGCCGAACTCGCTGTTCGTGCCCATGGCGCGGGCCACACGTCCATCGAGAGAATCGAACAGAATCGCGAAGCCGATGGCGCGCGCGGCATTGTCCAGGTCAGAGACTCGGCCTTCGAGCGTCGCAAGAACAGCATAGTAGCCGCAGAGCAGATTGGCTACTGTGAAAACGCTGGGAAGGATGTAGATACCGCGGCGAAGACGTTGATTGCGAACGGAGCGCCGAGGTTCTTCTTCGCGGCCGATCGGATCTAGGGTGTCGAATTCCATTTCGCCAAGATGCTTTCGCCGCCTCTTACTCTTTGTCCGCGCCGCACGACGACTTCGGCTTCCATCGGCAGCCAGATATCCACGCGCGAACCGAAACGAATCATCCCTACGCGCTCGCCGAGAGCCACGACCTGGCCCTCATGCTTCCAGCATAACACGCGCCGTGCAATCGCTCCGGCAATTTGTTTGAAGACTAACATCCCCCCCGCGGTCTGAAGGTAGATGATGTTTTGCTGGTTTTCGCGCGAGGCCGAGGAGCGCAGCGCGGCATAAAAGCGGCCGGGACGAAAGATGACGCCGGCGATTCGTCCCCCGACCGGCGCCCGCTGCACGTGGACGTCCCAGATTGAGAGGAAAATGCTGACGCGATGGCCCATCTTCGAATCAAGTTCTTCGTCTCGAATCTCAACGACGTGACCATCGGCTGGTGAAACAACGGCGCCTTGATCAGACGGAATGGCGCGTTCGGGGTCGCGAAAAAAGTAGAAAATGAAAACGCCGAGAAAAATCAGGATGGCCCCGGGCCATTTCCATCGGAGGAACAGGCACGCCAAGCCCACGACCACCGGCGGCCCCCCCCATATGTACGCTTCCTTGATCATGGTCGCTATCCGGAGACCGGGCTCGGCGGTCGAGTGCCGAGTCTACTCGGAAAAATCTGGAGAACCGCCCGGGCCCCCTCCTGCCCGCAATTCGTCTCGCAATTCCTGATGCCCGGCAGGCTTCCTGCGGACCGACTGTTGGGGCGCGCTTCCATCGGTTCGCTCGGCCGAGGGTAGAGAGAAGAGCCCGGTTAACGCTCTCTCACCTGCTCTCGTGCCCGCAAGGACACCTCTCGACTACGATAGCACTCGGCAATACCTTTCGCCGTTTAGTGCAGCGAACCGTTCTGGTGGCGCGCCACGATGAGCTCCATCTGATCCTTCAGGCGCAGCTTCAGCTTCTTCAAAACCGCTTCCTGAATGATATCTTCCGAATTTAGGTAGGACTGTTCGCGAAGGCATTCCAGCTGGGATTCACAGCTGGAATGTTCGTCAGCGAGTCGGCGGAATTCTGGATCGCTGGCCAACAGGGATCGCCGGATGTCTTCGGCTGTGGTCGGCATGCGTTCCCCTCCTGAAATGAAGCACTGCATTCACATGACAGAAACAGAATTATCACAAAGTTCGGCGACCGCCAATAGGTAAAGCACCGAAGAGTGGAATCGTTTGTCGGTCCTTCCTGACATCGTTAGTAACATCGTCAGCGAAGCGGGGCAATCAGCAGGAGAGCGTCTTCAATGGGGGCCGTGTAATAGTGTGGTCGGCGGTGACTCACCTGAAAATTATGGCGCTCATAGAAGTGCAGCGCGGCGAGATTCGATGCGCGAACCTCTAGAACAGCTGTTTCGGCCTCGAACATCCGTCCCCACTCCAGGGCTTCGCGAAACAATCGACTGCCGACACCTCGGTGCCTCGCGCCAGCGTCCACGGCAAAATTCAGTATCTCGATGTCGCTCGCCACGCGGCGTGCCACCAGAAAGCCGACGACCTCGGCGCCTTCATCGGCCACCCATCCCGCCATTTCGCCGCGTACGACGCGTTCGTAATCCCAACTGGTCCACTGCGAGATCTCCGGACACGCAGACTGAATCGCCAGGATGGCGTCGATGTCACGGGGCTCGCTCAAGCGGATCGTCAAAGTCTCGTGGGCCCTTTCAGACTTAGTTCGGCATCGGAGCGCTGAACATAGTTTGCATCAAGCGTTAGGGAGTCGGCGAGTTCCCCGCGTTGCGCACGGCGGTAACCAAGCTGCCCGATGAGTGGCGCAAGGACCATCGAAACCTGTTCGACCGCAAACCTCCCTCCCCCCCGGGCGGCTGTCCCGGAACCAGACAAGGCAGTTGAAATCACCTCGAGCGTTGGCGTAACGATCGCAAAATCGGATTTTCCCACCCGTGCTTCGATCCTTGCCAGACACTCATCGGGCGCCATCGCGCATTCCTCGCCATCGAGTGTCAACTCCGTGCCCGAGGCGGAGCCGGTACGCCGGTAAAGACCAAAATAGACTTGTCCGCGGCGCGCGTCGAGGACGGGGACGAGGACGGGCAGGGGCGAATGAGCCTGTGCAGCGACCGCCTCAAGACTACTGATCGCCGCGATTGGCTTCCCGTATACCTCCGCCCAACCCTTAACTGCCGTGAGGCCAACGCGCAACCCCGTGAACGAACCCGGCCCCGCTGCGACGGCAAACAGGTCGAACCCTTCGAGTCCAAGCGATAATTCGGAGAGGAGAAATTCGAGGTGACGGAACATTCGCGAGGAGTAGGTTTCCTCCCTCCAAGCGGAAACCGTACCGACCACTTTTTCGCCTCGCAGCACGGCAAGACTGCCGGCCGGCGTAGAGGTGTCGAGCGCCAAAATGAGCACGATAGCAATTATAGGGCAATTCGTGTGCCAAACCCCGGAAAGACCCTATTTTTGAAACTTTCATACCCGATCGATTGACGAGAAATGCTTGACGTGCTCCCGTCATGTGCCTAATATTAAAATATGCTGTTCGGGGAGGGGACTTCGACTTATGGACTTTAAGCTAGGCGAAAAAGTCGTGTATCCGAACCACGGTGTAGGGCTCATCGAACAAATCAGCTTTGGTTACGTGAACGGCAAATCGGAACGCTTTTACATGTTGCGGATTGTGTCGAGTGGCTTGAAGGTGATGGTGCCTCAATCGAACGCCGAGAGCGTTGGTTTGAGACATATCATCCGCTCGACGCAGGCCGGCGAAGTTCTCTCCTTTCTGGAGAAGGGCCGCTCCGCTTCCCACCATGATTGGAAACATCGCTTCAAAGAGAACTCAGATCGGATGCGTACGGGATCGCTGATGGAGGTCGCTACTGTGCTAAAGGGCCTCGTAGCGCTAAGCCGTACGAAACCGCTCTCGTTCCGTGAGAAGAAAATGCTCGAGCGCGCGAAGTATCTTCTCGTGAGCGAGCTGGCCACCGTGCGGAACACAACCGAACAGACCGTCGAATCGAACATCGTCCGCGCACTGGCTAAGGCGAAGTTGCAAATGCCGGAAACGATACCCCTCCCGGAGTAGCCTCTTCTCGTTTTCAATCTGTTTTATCGGGCACAGTTTCGACAGGCTGTGCCCGATTCCTTCGAAAGCCCGCCGAGAATCATACCGCCCGGACATGCACCAGTCAGCTGGCCCCGAGGAACGAAGAGGCCGGCCTTCGTGTTACCTTTTCGCCGCCGAAATCCGCTCGATCTGCCTCAGGTGATTGACGTCGTGCCCGGCGTTCATGCGGACGATGGTTCTAATGGTCTCTTTGCCTCGTTCAGCGTGCTCGCCGTGCTGATTCCACTGCTCGGAGGTGATCGCCTTGAGCAGCGCGAGGTTGGCCTCTCGGAGGGCACGAAATTGCTCGAGCGACCGGCGGACATCACGCTTGTCGTAGTGCAGCGCCACGAGCCAGGCGTCCTGATCAAACGCCTGAATCGGTGTTCCGGGAGCGCCCAGGATCAGCCGAATCCGGTAGCCGACAACGAGTTCCGTGTCAGCAAGATGCGCAACGATTTCTGCGATGGACCACTTTCCCGCTGCCGGCCGCTCGCCGATCCGGGCCGCGGGCAAAGCTTCGATCAGAGGTCCGAGTTTGTGCAAAGTCGCTTCCTGCAATTCGAGCGGTTCATCAGTCGCGACGTAACTCAGGATGCGCTCTCGATACTGCTCGGGTGTCTCCTGCATGGATCAGTGGGCCCTCCCGTAGACCGGTTCTCGGAGACCCCATAGTAAGAAGACAACCCTCCGGCTGGAAAGCAGATAGTTTAGGAAGCCAGCGTCGCGAAGAGCCAAATTGGCAGATCATTCCCGCGTCCCGCACCATTCAAATATCTACGCTGTGGATCGAGTCTGCCTGACTTGGGTGATCGCCATCCTCAGGGGCTCTGCCACCGGGGGGCGTTGAAGGATTCCGCCGCCGAAAAAACAGGGACAGGTTCTTGCGGCCCCCAAGCCGTCCACCGTGGGGAGTCTAGGCGAGCCGAAGATTGGCCTCGGCGTTCAGCGTCCAGTCCTCGTGCTCGCCGGCAAGAAACGGTGCATGGGCAGCGGCGGCGATCATCGCCGCATTGTCGGTTGAAAGCGCGCGGCTTGGGAAATAAACCTCGAAGCGCCGGCGCTCGGCCCCGGCCGCGAAGGAGTGGCGGAGTTCGCTGTTCGCGGCCACGCCCCCGGATATGAGAACGGAGCGCACGGCGTGCTGCTCGGCTGCGTCGAGCGTCCGCGTGACGAGGTCGTTTACGACCGAGCGCTGAAAGCTAGCGACCAGGTCGAGGGTCGCGGCAGTTGAGAGCGCGCGGATCGACTGGGCGCTTCTTTCCCCACGCTCAAGCGCTTGCTCGCGCCTGCGAATCTCCGGCTCGAGGTGCGGATTGCGGCGCAGATGATAGAGAACGGCGGTCTTGATGCCGCTGAAGCTGAAATCGTAAGGGTTCCCCTTCATTTTTGGCTCACCGAAGCGGATCGCTTGGGCATTGCCATATTCTGCAAGCCGGTCAATGATCGGGCCGCCGGGATATCCGAGCGCGAGCATCCTCGCCACCTTGTCGTAGGCCTCTCCTGCGGCGTCATCGCGCGTGCCGCCGATGCGAGCGTAGGAGAAGCGAGTCGATCCGTTCGCCCCATCCGCTCTCAGGTGATAGAGCACGGTGTGGCCGCCCGAGACGATGAGACAAACTGCCGGCAATTCAACAGAGCGCCCGGCCGCATGGGCCTCAAGAAACGTGGCGTGAACATGACCTTCCATGTGGTTCACCGCGATCAGCGGCTTTCCGAGTGCGCGCGCAAGGACCTTCCCGTAGGTCACCGCAACCAGGAGCGAGCCGATGAGGCCCGGGCCGCGAGTCACGGCGATTGCATCCACGGCGGGCAATGTGATGCCCGCCTCCTCGATTGCTTCGCGCACCACAGGCACAATCTGACGGAGATGCTCGCGCGAGGCAATCTCCGGGACAACGCCGCCATATTTGCGGTGAATATCGGTTTGCGAGGCGACGATGCTAGACAGAATGCGCCGCCCGCCCTCGACGATGGCTGCCGCAGTTTCATCGCACGACGATTCGATTCCGAGAATCACGTTTTCGCGCGTGCTCATACCTGTACCCTGCGGGTCGCCGCCCGAGATGTTCTGCTACGGCTATGGTAGCATAGGGATGTAGATCGGCTTGGCCCACCGGAATCAGTTACCGGCGAATCGTTTGCAAGCACCGAAATCCTTCGAGGAAAAGGCAGGTGCGGCGTGTCTGCCCGAAGGTCGAACTCAGCAACCCGCCGGCCGGACCTCTCCGAATTCGGATAGCCTGGCGCGCTACGGATAGATTCTTCACGGCTTCTCTCGCCTTCGCTGCTGCGGGGAGCCGTCTGCGAAAGACCCATCGAAGCATGAGCAAAAAACCGATGCGAGTGCGAAAAGCGGTGCTGCCGGTGGCCGGGCTCGGGACGCGATTCCTTCCGGCGACGAAGGCGATACCGAAGGAAATGCTGCCTGTCGTGGACAAGCCGCTGATCCAATATGCGGTCGAGGAGTGCATCGCGTCCGGGATCGAACATATTATCTTCGTTACCGGACGGCAGAAGAACGCGATCGAGGACCATTTCGATTCGGCGCCCGAACTCGAGCGGCTTCTTGAAGAGCGCGGCAAGCCCGATCAGGTGCAAATGGTCCGGCAGATCTTTGGCGGATTACATTTCAGCTACACGCGGCAAAGCGAGGCGCTGGGCCTGGGCCATGCCGTGCTGTGCGCGGCCGAAATCGTCGGCGACGAGCCGTTCGCTGTCCTACTCGGAGACGTGATCATGGACGGGCCGATTCCCGCGACGCGCGTGCTCATGGACATCTACGAGGCGAGCGGACTGGGAGCGATTCACGTGGAGGAAGTACCGCGGGAACGACTTCATTTCTACGGAATCATCGACGCGACTCCGGCCAACGACCCGCGGTGGGGCGATCGGCTGTTGCGCATCAAGGACCTGGTCGAAAAGCCGACCCCGGAAAAAGCGCCTTCGAACTTCGGCGTGACGGGCCGCTACGTCCTGCCGCCTGAAATTTTCGAATCTCTCGCGCGTACGACTCCGGGGGCCGGAGGGGAGATTCAGCTCACCGATGGGCTGCGCACACTCGCTCAGGGGAGCGGCCTCTGGGCCTACGTCTACCAGGGTCGGACCCACGACGCGGGGGATAAGATGGGTTTTCTCAAAGCGACGGTGGAGATGGCATTGAAGAATCCGGACCTCGGCGACCGGTTCCGCACCTACCTCCGCGGTCTGAAATTGTAGGTGCCGCGAGGGGCCAAAGACAGACGCTTGCCGGGCCTAGGGCGCGCGGCTCGAGCGAGCGGTGCTCGCTCGGAGGCTACTTCTTTTTCTTCGAGCTTCCCTTTTCCGAGGACGACCTCGAATCGGGAGTTTTCGATTCGGCAGACTTCGTATCGGTCGACTTCGATTCGGAGGGCTTCGAATCTGGAGCCTTTTCCTGGGGCTTGGACGCCGAGCCGTCGCCGGACTTCTCGCTCGCATCGGACTCGGATTTCTTACTTGCGTAATCAGTCACGTACCAGCCCGAGCCTTTGAACTGAATCGCTGGCGCGGTGATCATCCGTTTGGCCTTGGCTCCGCATTTCGGACACGCCTTGGTCTCCGAAGCCGCGATGCCCTCAATCTTCTCGAAGCGATGGCCGCATTTAACACACTTGTACTCGTATAACGGCAATCGAGAACTCCTCTCGCACATTCGATAAAAGAAAATAGTAGCATGTTTGCGGCCCTTCCGAGCAGGCCGAACGCTCCCGAGGAGCATGTGCTAAACTTCCTAGCGAGTCGAATGCGCTCGAAGGGAAGAATCCGAGACGAAGGTGAAGACGAAAGCATCTGACACGGAAGCGGGTCTGCTGTACGTGGTCGCGACGCCGATTGGCAATCTCGAGGATATTTCGCTGCGCGCACTGCGTATATTGAAGGAAGTGGACGTGATCGCCTGCGAAGACACTCGACAGACGATCAAGCTGCTTGCGCACTACGGTATCCGCAAAAGGCTCATCAGCTATCACGAACACAACGAAATCACGCGCGCCGCGGAGATCGTGATCGAACTCGAACAGGGTGCGAAAGTCGCGCTCGTGGCCGACGCGGGCACGCCAGCTATCTCTGACCCGGGCCAGCGGCTTGTGAGCCTGTCTCTGAGGCACGCCATCAAGGTCGTGCCCGTGCCTGGCGCATCGGCCTTTGTGGCGGCGCTTGCCGCGTCGGGAATGCCGGTCGAGGAGTTCGTGTTCGCGGGATTCCTGCCCTCGCGTCAGACGGAACGTCGACGAGCGCTTCGCGAACTGGCGGCGGAGAAGCGAACTCTTGCGCTCTATGAAGCGCCTCACCGCCTGCTCGATACTCTTGAGGATGCGCTCGAGATCCTCGGTAATCGCCCGGCCGTGGTCGCGCGCGAACTTACGAAGCTATACGAGGAGTTCCTGCGCGGTCACTTGGAAGACCTGCTCGCGGCTGTTCGGAAGAAGCCGCCGCGCGGTGAAATCACGCTGCTCATCAGTCCGCCGGACCTCCAGGCCGCGGAGGGCGGACATGCCGAGAGCGCCCGAAGCGTGGTGCCGCTCTCGCGACGCGTCGAAGAGATCATGAAAGTTCAGGGAGCGGACCGCAAGGCAGCATTGAAGCAGGCCGCGCGCGAACGCGGCCTCACGCGACGCGAAGCCTATCGGCAACTTCTGATCACACGCGAAGGGCAGCCAGCCACATAAGCCACGCGAGTGATCAGCTCGCTCGCAGCAATTCGAACGATCCCACGAAAATCCGGCCTGAGCGTCATGGAGCCAGAAGGGGGGGGGGCCGTTGCCACCTGTTCCGCCGGTGCAGAAGTACTAGTTCGCCGGCGACGTGGTGGTGCGTGCGAAGAATTCGTCGACACGATCGAGAATTTCCGAGGTCGTGTGCGAATGATGAACCGCCTGACGGAGTTCGCCGCCATTGCGCACGCCGTGCGTGAACAGCGTCGAGAACTGCTTCATCTTGCCGATGGCGTCCGGCATTTCAGCGGCAATCAGGTTTTGAAAATATCCCGACAGTAGCCGATAGCGGTCCATGTCGCTCGGCTCGTCGTAGCGCCCGATGGCTACATAGTCGGCAATCTGGCGAAAGATCCACGGATTCGACGACGCCGCGCGGCCGATCATGACAGCATCGCAGCCGGTTTCCTCGACGATGCGCACCGCATCCTGGGGAGCGCGGATATCGCCGTTGCCGATCACCGGAATGCGAACGGCCTGCTTCACCTCGCGGATCACACGCCAGTCAGCGGTCCCCGCGTAGCCCTGCATGCGCGTGCGAGGATGTACGGCAATCGCCTCGATGCCGACCTGCTCGGCCATTCGCGCCACCTCAACGGCCACGATGCTGTTCTGATCCCAGCCGGAACGGATCTTGATCGTAAGAGGAATGCGGACGGCGGCGCGGACGGCTCCGAGAAGCCTTTCCAAATGGGGCAGGTCCCGCAGCAGTCCCGAGCCGCCGCACTTCACCACCTTCTTCACCGGGCACCCGAGATTGATATCCAGCTGATCGAAACCGAGGTCTTCGGTGAGGGCTGCAGCCGAAGCCATGACC
Organism: Verrucomicrobiia bacterium; assembly: GCA_035566475.1. Taxonomy (GTDB): domain Bacteria; phylum Acidobacteriota; class Terriglobia; order Acidiferrales; family UBA7541; genus Palsa-295. Next base: position 21,469 of record DATMRE010000087.1, read on the forward strand.
TCCGGATCGGCGCCGAAAATTTGCGCGGCGATGGGATGCTCGTCCTCATGGAAGTAGAGGTAACGCAGCGTACGTGCGGAATGGCGCGTCATCCCTTCGGCGCTCGTGAATTCGGTCATGATCAGACCGCAGGCACCGAGCGAGCGGATCACGCTGCGAAAAACCGTGTCCGTCACCCCGGCCATGGGTGCGAGGATCGTTGCCGGGCGAAGGACGAGGTTGCGAATTGTGATTTCAGATGGAAACATTCGCTCACCCGGCGGCCATGGCGCGGTCAGCACCGGCTCTTGCCCGCTGGTCTCGGCTCGAGGCCTGACTCCCCGGCACCCGGGGGCGCCACCGTCGCTTCGGGCGGAGCGCTGCCAGCCAGCGAAATCGACCCGCCCGCTCGGGGAGCACCGGAGGCGGGCAGTTCTTCCGCGAGCTGCGCGAGTAAGGCCTCCTTCGAACCGCCGAAGAAATCACGCAGTACTTGCCCGAGCGCCTGTGCGCTCGCTTGTTCCGGGCTCAAATTCGGACGATAGACGTAGGCCCGGCGGACCTTGCGGCGCTCGACGATTCCCTTACCAGCCAGGCGATCCATGACCGTCATAATCGTCGTATAGGCGCGAGGGAGACGCTCGGCGAGGCGATCGCGGATTTCGCGGACCGTGCCTTCGCCCATGGGCCACAGCGTGTTCATGCAATGGAGCTCGAGTGGCGCGAGGTCAAGGAGCGCACGACGAGGCGAGTTGCCGTTCGCTTTCACATCGTTCACCGGATGATCCCCGGGATACTTCATCGGAGGCGTCATCACTTCTCGACGGCATTCGTCGTTGCCGGCAGAACTTGTCCCGATTTTGGCTTGCCAGGCTCGCCCGTGCCCGTGTCTACGGCTTCCTGTGGGCCGATCGCAGCGAGGATTCGATCGGCTCCGAGAAACCTTTCGGTGCGCAGCATGGAGCGCTGGAGCGACGGATTGCGGTCAGACCACAAATCTGCCCCGCGCTTGCCGGCCGCAGTTTCCAGGCTCATGCGCACGCCAGCCATCTTCGAATCCAAATCGTCGATGAAATGCAGCGCAAGGGCTTCGGAGGTCTGCGGCAGCGAGGGTGAACCGAACTCATAGGAGCCATGATGGCTCAGGATCAAATGCTCGACCAGCACGGCGAGCGGAGCGGGAAATCCCGGCATCGCCCTGATCTTGTCGCGTACGAGTGCAGCGCCGATCATGATATGGCCGAGCAGACGCCCTTCGGTCGAGTAGGAAATCCCGCGCGTGTAGTGCAGCTCGTCGATTTTGCCGATGTCGTGCAACACAACGCCCGCGAGCAGCAAGTCCCGGTCGAGGCCAGGGTAATGATGGGCGACGGCGCTCGCCAAGCCAATCATGCTCGAAATATGTTCGAGCAATCCTCCGATAAAAGCGTGGTGCATGGTCATCGCGGCAGGAGCCCGCTTGAGCTTCGGGGCGATCGCCGGGTCTTCGATCACGGTTGAGAGCAACTGCCTGAGCCACGGATCGCTGACACCGGCGACGGCGGCGGCAAGGTCCCGATAGAGCGCCTCTACGTCGTATTTCGTGTGCGGCAGAAAATCGCTGAGTTCGTAATCGCGTTTGACGGCGGGAATAATCTGTTCGAGTGCCAGTTCTTTCTGTCCGTTGTAGAGCTTCACGCGTCCGCGAATTTCGACCACGTCGTCGCGCTCGAACGTGGCGGCGAGAGCCGTAAAGTTGTCCCACATTCTTGCGGCGATGATCCCGGTCCGATCGGCAAGCTCGAGGTGCAGCCACGAGCTCCCGGTGCGAAGCGAAGTACGGATCTCTTTTTCACGGACCAGGAAGAGCGAAATGACCGTCTGCCCGTCGGCGAGATCCGCTACGAAATGGGACTTCATGAGCGGCTGGCTTTCGGCGTGGGAAGTTTCTTTTTCTTCTTCGGCGCGTCCGGCGTCGGAGCGACCTCTTGAATGACGGTGGCACCCGCAATGGCCGCGCTGTCCAGGTATCCCGGCTTCACCATCACGTAGCTCTCTTCACGCAGCTGGGCCAGGTAACCGCGCAGGGCCGGCTGCATCTTCTGCGTGTAGAGCTTGTTCATGATTTCACCCTCGACCTTGGCAAGCGGCTGCAACCCCGCATCGTAGTGGTTCAGCACCTTGAGGACTTCAAAGCCGGTTTTCGTCTGAATGACGTCGGTGACCTGCCCCTTCTCCATCTTGAAGACGGCCTCCTCGAGCTGAGGCGAAAGCTGCCCACGCTCGAAGGTGCCGAGCTCGCCGCTTTCTTTTGCCGTGCTACCTTCGGAGTACCTCTTCGCAAGCTCAGCAAAATCTTCGCCCTTAACGACGCGGTTATGCAAATCCTCCACCTTCGTGTGGACGGCGGCGACTTCTTCCGGGCTCTTGCCCTCGGTGCCCAAGAAGATTTCCCCGAGGTCGACCTGCTCGGGACGGTTGAATTCCTGTTTGTGGGCTTCGTAATATTGCTTCACCTCGTCGCTTCCGATGTTGAGGCGGCCACCGACCTCTTGTCGGATCACTTGCTGCGTGAGCATGCTGTTGCGGATCTGGGTTCTGTAATCTTCCCAGCCGATTCCCTGTGCCTCGACGGCCTTCTGGAGTTCATCGATGGTCCCGAGGTTATTCTGCTT
>DATMRE010000088.1:0-13969 GCA_035566475.1 Verrucomicrobiia bacterium
GCGATGAGCCGCTCGAAGGCTCGTGCCTGCTCGACCGGGTTCAGATCCTCGCGCTGGAGATTTTCAACCAGCGTCATCTCGAGCGCCATTTCCTCCGGAACGTCCCGGACGACGACCGGAACCCGCTCGAGCGGGGCTCTCTGGGCCGCACGCCAGCGGCGTTCGCCGGCGATCAATTGAAAGCGTTTTCCGATCGACCGAACGATCAGCGGCTGAACGATGCCGCTTGATCGAATCGAGCGGGCGAGTTCCTCGAGGCCGTCCTCGCTGAAGCGCGTCCGCGGCTGATAGGGGCTCGGATCGATCAGGTCGATGTCGACCTGGAGAAGGCGATCAGTTGGAGCCGGGGCCGATGCCTCCATCGTCGCTCGTTCCGCCGGCTGCTGCGGCGGCAGAGGTTCCGGCTCCCGAATCAGCGCGCTCAGTCCCCTGCCCAAGGCGTTTCTGGGCATTTTCGATAACCTCCTTAGCTAGTTGCACATAGCTCTCAGCCCCTTTACTATGTATGTCGTAGAACACTGCTGGAACTCCATGGCTCGGGGCTTCGGCAAGCCGCACATTTCTGGGAATTACCGTCTCGAAGACCTGAGTTCCGAAGAAACTCCGTAGATCGGCAGCCACTTGCCTCGAAAGAGTCGTCCTGTCATCGTACATGGTGAGAAGTATTCCCTCTATGGCGAGAGACGCATTGATGGTGCGACGGAGACGCATCAGAGTGTCGAGGAGTTCCGATACGCCTTCGAGAGCAAGGTATTCACACTGTATAGGTACCAGAACAGAATCGCTTGCCGCGAGGGCGTTCACCGTCAGGAGATCCAAGGAGGGAGGACAATCGATCAATATGTAGGTGTACTTAGTTCTTAGAGCTTCTATCGCTCGCTTGAGCCGGTATTCACGATCCTCAATTGAAACCAGTTCGACAGCGGCACCTACCAGGTTTTTATCCGAAGGGATCAGATCGAGGTTTTCGACCTTGGCACCGATAATTACCCTATCTATCGCTTCACCCAGTATCAGCGATTGATAGAGGGTTCTGCGGGCAGGATCTTTTCGGAAGCCCAACGCGCTCGTGGTATTGGCCTGGGGGTCGCAATCGATGATGAGTGTGTGCCGCTCGGGTGCCGCGAGCGAGGCTCCCAGGTTTACCGCAGTCGTTGTCTTACCGACGCCGCCTTTTTGGTTGGTAATCGCAATAACTCGAGCCAAAATATTGCCCTCTCGAGAACGATGCGCGACTGTAATCAAAATCCATCTGCAATGCAAGAGTGTTTCACGTGGAACAGAGCCGATAGATTATGTTCCACGTGGAACAGATCACTTTGAGGGAGAGCCAACCAGAATATAGCGCGCGATTGAGCCAGGGATCTGAATAGGTGTCGTCCATTCCCAGCCTGGGAATCCGGAAATGTTTGAGGCATCCTCCTGACCAAGCCAAAGAACGAGCCTTCCGTCGCCAAGATGTGCTCTCGACCACATGAGCAGATCCTCGTGATGTCCGACCGCCCGAGCTGTTACCAGGTCGAAGGCCGGCTCCTCGGCTCGAACCTCCTCCATCCGGCCGCGGAAAACGATTGCATGATCAAGATTTAGCTCTCTGATGACCTCAGCCAGGAACGTTGCCTTCCTGGAGTTTGGTTCTATGAGGACGACCTCGAGATCCGGACGCGTCATTCGCAGAGGTAATCCGGGAAAACCAGCGCCCGACCCTATGTCGGCGAGCCGACCATCCTCTATGGGCACCGCGGACGCGGCAAAGAGGCTCTCTCCGAAGTGAAATCTCAGTATTTTCATCGGATCGGTGACCGCCGTCAATGCGATGCGCCTATTCCACCGAAGCAGGAGCGATGTGTAGGTCCTGATGTTCCAGCAGAGCGCCTGGTCGGCCACGACGCCGTACTCCCGGAGAACGCTCTTGATATTATCGTCAGAGATATCGTCCATGACATTATACTATATATGTAGTAATAATGGGCCTCCCGGGGCTGCGTCCAGCTTCGAGCACTCGTTCTCGCGATCAAGCTGCGCCATCGCTGCCCGAAACCGGGCCGGGGCCATCAGGCCCACCACCAGATCCGCCACGAAATGAGCGGCAATCGTCGGAAGCAAGCTTCCGGTCCAGGCTCGAACCCCAGAAAACAGGATCCCGGCCAGGAATGTCGAGGCCAGGCCCCGGCGGCCTTGATAGAGATGGGCCCATGCAAAAAGGGCGGCTGACCCGAGAATGCCGGCAGCAAGAGACCCGCCCGACCAGTCCGCGAGCACTTGTTGGGTGAAGCCGCGATAGATAAATTCTTCGCAGATGGCCACCGTCCCGACGACTGCGAAGAAGACGAGCCGCTCAAGCCGGTCCTGCGGGAAGATCCTGATCGCCAGTTGCGGCAAGGCGGCCTTAACCTCCTGCGGGTTCGTCGTGACCCTCCGCAGGCTGATGATCTGGTTCAGGAGCACGAGCGACGAGAGCACGACGGAGACGGTCGCAGTCAGGGGAACACTTGGGGCCGCGAGCCCGAGTTGCGCGAGGCCGATGTGGCGACCAGTTGCGCGCCAGAGCACGACGGCTGCCGCGAACCATTGAAATGTCACTGTCGAACCGTAGAGGGCGAGCCGGTCCGTTTTCGTCGTTTCGATCGCCCGCATGAGGCGACCGACGCGGCGCCTCCCGAGCCACGGCACGAGAACGCCGAGCACAACCAGGATGAGTGCAAAATCCCAGTGCATCGGGTCCGATCAAATCATTTCTGCCGCCGAGTGGCAAGCCGAAGTCTTGCCGAACTCCAGTTGACACTGGCGAAGGGGCCGCCGTATCGTTCTTGCTTCGCTCGGGCGGACCATCATGAAGATTCTGGTCATCGGAGGCGGCGGTCGAGAGCATGCAGCCGTGTGGAAACTGCGGCAATGTGCCTCGGTCGAAACGATCTGGTGCGCACCGGGCAATGGTGGAATCTCAAACGACTGCGAGTGTGTGCCGATCGACGTCGAGGATGTAGGAGCCGCAGCCAGACTCGCCGAGCGACTCGGAGCCGATCTCACGATCGTTGGGCCGGAACTGCCACTGGTCCTGGGCATCGCCGATGAATTCCTGAGCCGCGGTATCGCGCTCCTCGGTCCCCTACGGAAGGCCGCACAGCTTGAGGGCAGTAAAGTCTTCGCCAAACAATTCATGGAGCGGCATGGGATTCCGACCGCCCCGATCTTCGGGATCTTTGATTCTCCCCAGGCGGTCCGCGGCGCGGCTCGATCTCTTGACTGGCCGCTCGTAATCAAGGCCGATGGCCTGTGTGCCGGCAAAGGCGTGCTCGTCGCGTCCTGCTATGATGAAGCGGACGAGTTCATCAAACGGCTGATGGAAGCGGACGAGTTCGGCGATGCGGGGAGCCGAGTGCTGCTCGAGGCCGTTCTTCCGGGCGAAGAGCTCTCCTATATCATCCTCACCGACGGCACCGATTTTATCTCCATGGCGCCTGCCCGGGACCACAAGCGTGCCTTTGACCACGACGAGGGTCCGAACACGGGCGGCATGGGCGCTTACTCGACCGATGACGTTCTCCCGGCCGAACTCGAATCGCAAATTCTCGCGACGATTGTTCGCCCGACCTTAAACGGGCTCCGAGCGGACGGGATCTCTTACCGGGGTTTTCTCTACTTTGGATTGATGCTGACGTCGGATGGGCCGCAGGCGCTTGAGTACAATTGTCGCCTGGGCGATCCGGAAACCGAGGCGATTCTTCTGCGGGCCGAGTTCGACCTCGGGGAGGCATGCATGGCAGCCGCCCGGGGCAGCCTCGGTAAGTTTCAAGCTCGCTGGTCTACCGGCGCCAGCGTTTCGGTGGTAATCGCCTCGGAAGGGTACCCCGGGGACCCCAGGACGGGACGAAGGATCGAGGGGCTTGATGAGGCCAGCAAGGTCCCGGGCAGCGTCGTCCTCCATGCTGGGACACGGCGAGAGGGATCCATCTACTATACGAATGGCGGTCGCGTGCTCGTCGCGAGCGCGAGAGGCGAAAATCTGGCTGCAGCGTGCCGAGTAGCCTACGATGCAGCTAGCAGAATCAAGATTGCCGGGGCACATTACCGCCTCGACATCGGATGCTCGACCGGAGCGAAGCGCCCGGTCTCGGCGCACCTGCCAGCCGGATAACCCGGACCCGTCCCGGGTGCGGGTGAGTTGCAAACGGATTTGTACAAGCGGAGGCCGACAAGGTGAGCATGGAAAATAAGCGGCGCCCGGTGGTCGTGGGAATCCTGATAGGATCGGACACCGATTTCGAGGTTATGAGCGAAACGGGGAAGGCGCTCGAGAAGTTCGGGATCCCCTACGAGTTGGAGGTTGTCTCGGCTCACCGCACGCCCGAGCGGGCCCACGAATACGCGACGACGGCGGCGAGCCGCGGACTGAAAGTGCTGATTGCGGCGGCCGGCGCAGCCGCGCATCTTGCCGGCGTCATCGCCGCCGAGACGACGCTTCCAGTTATTGGCGTCCCGATGGGCACGAGCGCGCTAAATGGCCTCGATGCGCTGCTATCGACCGTGCAAATGCCTGGTGGAATTCCCGTCGCGACCATGGCGATCGACAAGGCCGGGGCCATGAACGCCGGCATATTTGCCGCAGAGATTCTGGGCACCGCGGATCCAGAGATCGCCCGTAAGCTCGTCGAGCACAAGAAGGACCTCGCCCGCTCGGTCGCGGAAAAGAATGACCGCCTCAAGCGGCAGCTCATCGAGGAAAGAGGAAAAAAGAATCGGCCGGGACAGATGATCGAGTTGTCCCGAACCGCTGAGAGACTGCGTTCAGCGCGGAGACGGCGGCTTGAGCAGTGAGGGAGCCTCCGCAGGGCGCTCCTGCTGTCCGGCCGGCTCGTGCGCCTGCTGTCGTGCCGGTCTTTCTGCCTCGGCAGGCGGCGGAAGTACCCACTGGAACCCGGACTCCTGCCTGATCACGGCCATGGTCTCGCGGGCCTGAGGCGGCGCCGTAGCATCGAGCGCGGCGCGGAGGAACTGCGCGGCATCGGCAAGCGGCGCTTTGAGGCTATCGCCCTGGAGGAACAGGGCCGCCACCTGTTCCATCGTCGCCCCGGAGGAGCGGATCTTCTCGAGCCGAGAATCGTTCCCCCGCAGGAGCTCGAGCAGCGTGGGGTGTCCGCTCTCGGCCGGGTAGTCGAATTCCACAAGCGTGCGAGGCTGGCCCTTCTCCGGCGGCCAGAATTGCAGATAGGTCGGTCGCAGGACTCGCGTACTCCAGTAATCGCGCCGCTCTTCAACCTGCTTCATCTCATACCGGAGCTGCCAAACCTCCGGTCCGTATCCCGGGAGATAATCGGTGATGATCAATTCCGCCAGGGCCTCCCCGGCCGGCATCTCGACCTTGCCGTGGAGGTTCTTGGCCACCGCATTGAGACGTTCGAGCAGGCCCTGGCCCATCGCCTCGATATCGCTAGCCTCGCCGCCACCCGGCGTTCCCGCAAGACGCGGAGCATCGGTTGTTAGTCGGCTCCGTAGGTGCGGGAGTTCAGCGTCAAGCCGCGCGAACTGCTGCTGGGATGACGGCGAGAACCAGTCGACCGAACCGAGGATCACACCGGCGCGTGCGCCCGTGAGCGGGACGGGCGTCGGCGGGCGGGTTTCCGCCTCGATGGGATTCTCCGCCGTTCCGATCAGGATCGCATCCTTCACCACCGCAATCACGACGCGGCCGGCAGCCAGATTCGCCACAATTTCTTGCGTCGGTGTCTCGGACGCCTGCCGAGCGGCGGCTCGGGGCGTGAGCGTCAGGCGACCGAGCACGAGCATGGTGAGGAGTGCGCCGGCGATCCCTGCTGCGGGAAGGAGGGAATTGTGCCCGCGCCTACCGGTCGGAGTCCTTCGCCTCCCGAGAAGCGTCCAGCCCTGCGATGCTTTCCCGGCTCGCATGATCGTTCACCTTACCACAACGGAATGGGGGCCGCACGGGCGGCGATTCCCGAGAGATTGGTCGAGCCGCGAGAGACCTTCCGACTGGAATCACCTTTCTCGATCGAGGAGAGTCACTGCGCGCGAGGAGAGCGGCATGCCTGGCTCTATCTGGTTCGACGCAAGGGGGGAAGCTCCGCCAGACGTTCGTACCTCGGCAATGGGGAGACCGCGTGCGCCAAGAGCAGTGAAACCCGTTCTCCCTGGCCAGCTCGGGTAGGCGGAAAGACTCTCGGGCCTGGCATGGTATCGGAGCCGAAGCTCCGGCGAACGCCCTCGAACGAAGCACCTCCGGTCGGGTCGCCTCCCGCGGCAACGCACAAAACGATATAGGGCGCAACGGAAGACGAACTCTGGGCGAAGATGGCCACCGGATCGAAGCGGGCCAAGCCGCGGCACGGGCTGTCCCCAGTGTCCCCAGGCGACGGCTAGACGGTGGGCGACGCGGTCTGTACACTTGGTGCGCAAGTTCGCACTTCGAAAGAGCGGCACTGCCGGGTCTTGATCGCCGGGGTTCGGGCGGACGAGCCGGTCGTCTAGAGGCCAGGCTAATCTGGCTCGACTATTTCGCGGAGTCCGCACGTCTCTAGTAAAATGCAAAGATACGCGGCAACGATGCCATCGGTAGTCGATCATGGGAATTCTGGGGCTGCTGAGGGGAACGGGTCTGAGAAATCCAGGCAGTATTCGTCACAACGGGAAACGGCTCCGCGATATCCTGCGGGCGCATGAAGAATTTGCGCGCGGCAAGCAAACCGGCACGCGAGCTGATCTCGCGGGCGCAGATCTGTCGCGAGCAGACCTGCGCGGTGCCAATCTCACGTACGGGAATTTTCAGGGTGCGAACCTCGAAGGCGCGAACCTACGTGATGCGAAGCTCGCCTCCGCCGACCTGAGCAAGGCCCGCCTGCGCCGAGCCGATCTTCGAAGAGCCGACCTAACCGAGGCGAATTTGAGCGATGCGGACCTGACTGAAGCACAGGCCGGGGGCGCGGAGCTGTTCCGCGCCGACCTGCGGCGCGCCGTCCTGCGGCGAGCAGATTTCGTTGCGGCGAATTTCAGAGCGGCCGCCATAGCCGGCGCCGATTTCCAGGGCGCCGAGATGAAGACGGCCATCCTGCGCGAAACGGACCTTGAAGGCGTAGATCTTTCGGGCGCGGACCTCTCAACCGCGCTTCTTCCTCGAGACTACAAGGTGCCGGGCGCCGCCGAACGCTAGCATCTTCGCGGGGAAGCGGTCCGACCGCGGGTTTTCCGGGATCGGGGAACGCGAGGAGTTTGAACGGCCGCTCGAGAGATCCATATGCAAGCAACCATGACGGGCATTCGCTGGAACACGGTCGAAGATTACAACTTGCCGGATGGCTGGGTCCGGCCCGACGAGCATGGACCGCAGGCTCGCGCCTATTGCGAAATGCTCGAGCGCGGCCAGATCCTGTTCTTTCGCGAGCCGCCTTTCATTCTTCCGGCTGCGGACCGGGAGTTTTTGCTCGCGCAGAAATGGAGCGAGCTGCGGCTGCACAAGAATGTCTCCTACCGGCCGAGTGGCGACCTTCTGCGGGGCGTTTCGGGTGATCGAGCGACCCTCGACCGGCTTCACTCGATCATGCGAAATTACGCCGCTCAAGTGACCGCCTTTCTGACGAATTTCCTTTCGCCCTACGCCGGACAGTGGATCCTCGATTTTTCAAGCTTCCGCCCGCTCGAAGAACAGGGCCGCAACCTGCCGCTGCACAAACGAAATGATTTGCTTCACGTGGATGCCTTTCCAAGCCGCCCGACGCGCGGCGGGCGCATCCTCCGCGTCTTCACCAATCTGAACCCAACGAAAACGCGGGTCTGGGAGACGACCGGCCCGTTCGAATCGCTCGCGCGGCAGCACGCCGGACGAGCGGGCCTTCATCAAATCGCCGAACGAGACACGTTCCTCAGCCGAGGGTTTAAAAAATGGGCTCAGAAACTCGGATTTGCCGGAGCGGGCCGGACAGCCTATGACGCGTTCATGCTTCGATTCCACGATTACCTGAAGGAAAATGACGTGTTCCAGACGACCTGCCCGAAAACGCGACTGGAATTCCCTCCGCTTGGGACCTGGATCGTCTACACCGATGGCGTGGCACACGCCGCCCTGTCCGGCCAGTACGCCCTCGAACAGACCTTCCTCATTCCGCCAAAGGCGCTCGTCGCTCAGGATGCGGCGCCCTACCGGATCCTTGAAGCCATCGCCGGCCGCCCACTGGTAGCCTGAATTAGTCCGATGGGATGACACAGGTCCCCGAGTCGCAGGGACGCGGCAGGCGATAGTCAGGCGCACAGCATCGAGACTCCTCAAGGCCATCGAAGCGCGCTTGGAATCAGTGGGCAGGTTGGAATTCTTGAAACCCTTGGGAGGACGAACGCACCTGCTTTTTAAGCTTTTAAGCACTGGCGTCCATATACAACAATTCTAATGTGGCAGGAACGCTCCGGGTTTGCAGCGGTTTGGCTTTTCTCATGATCGCACAGTGGCTACGGTGAATGGCCCGTCATGACCGTCGCCCCCCCTGAAATCATCTGTCCATGGAATCGCAGCAACGCTCGCGGTGCCGATTTACGATCAGTCAACATGCGACGATCACGAGGGTTCCGCAACGTTCAGAAATCACCTTGAGGGGTGGTACGTCCCTCCCGGAAGCACCGTAGGTGACGGTATGCACAATCTGGTGCATGTCTGGGTCGGAGGCAATATGGGCGCCATGCTGCCCAGCAGCTCTCCTAACGATCCAGTCTTTTTCCTGCTCCATTGCAACATTGATCGGCTCTGGTCTGCCTGGCAGTCTCTTCAGGCGGGAAACCCGACTTTGCAAGGAGGCGGTGCTGCAGGGGTTGGAATCTGACAATGGCGTCCTCGCACAGGATCAAAGCCTCCCCGGATTACTGTTCATGGTTAGGGTGGAGGCATGGAACGATTTTGGGCTCGCATGCTTGCTCACATCACCGGAACCGTAGACTAGGAATTTCTGCTGAGGAACGAATATCTGGCCGCAGAGAACCGGATCCTGAAAGCCCAAATCAAAGGCCGGTTGCTGTTATCCGATGCCGAAAAAGCCACGTTGGCTGAGATCGCCCACCGCCTCGGACGGAAAGCCTTGGAAGAATTGGCGGCTGTCGCGAAGCCGGATACGCTGCTGGCCTGGTACCAAAAGCTCATCGCCGGCAAGTTTGACGGATCGAAGTTTCGCAAATTCCGGGGTCGTCCCAGAGTTGACCAGGAAACCGAGCGGTTGGTGGTCCGCAGTGAGAGAAGAGAGGCAGAGCTGGCTTTCGGGAACGTTAATTCCTTTCTCGGCGCCAAGTTTTTCGCCCCCGGGCCGCGCCTGTGTGATCTCGACGCTGACTCTGTCCGGAGTCACCTCCCGGATTATGCCGCCTATCTTGCCGTCGTCCAGCCAGATCGGTGCACCAGATTGCACGCCGTCGAAAAACTCCTGGAGCGAGACACCAATCTGAGCTGGCCTAATCACGTGCTCTTTGCTATCGCGTTGTGCCGGCCGACCAGGCTCGAGCAATTGGTTAGAAAGAGCGTGTCACCAACCTTCAACCGTAATGCTCTCTTGCTGGAATTGCACCAACGGGAGCGCGCTGAACGCGAGTCGAACTCCCGTTCGAACGGACCTTCGCGTCTCAAGAATCATTCCTGGGAAGATACAGGCCGTGCGAACGGCATCCGCCCAGCGGCTTTCTCCTTTGACTCCCGAGATGATCATCGAACGAGACGCCCCGCGCGCATCGGTGAAGAGTATCCGGTCTCGCACTCTCAGCCGCGCCAGCAACAGCTGGGGCACGGGCACGACGGCATCCGCCGGCCCGGGTGCAACTTCTGGACAAGAGGTTGGCGTCAGCCAAATCCGCGCCGGCGAGACTACGCGGCCGAAAGTGTCCCGCTGCGGGCGATATTTCAACACTGCAGGTCCCGGCTCGACGGACCCTGTACGCAGCTTGGGTCCGGCCAAATCCATCAAAACCTTGCAGCGCTTGTTTGTCTCCTTTTCGGCCCGGCGAAGGTTCTGGATCATTCCTGACCACGCTTCGGCACCGTCATGGGCGCAATTAATACGCATGCAGTCCATCCCTTGGGCGAGGAGGTCTCGAACAAGCTCGTAATTCGTTGCAGCTTCGGGTGGCATGGTTACCATAATTCGAACGTTGCGGCCTGCCGGATTTGCGCCAAGCAGAGCTTCGGTGTTCTTCTCAAGGAGACCCGCGCCTTCCCCAAGTGCCGGAGCCCCCTCTGAGGCCGTTGCACTCTTATCGGAACCGGCAAGCTTATGGAGTACGTTCATTACCGCATCTAAAGAGCTCAGTACGTGCGGCTCAGTTCTACCCAGGGGCTGTTCGATCGAATGGCCCGATCGGTTCGGCATTTCCTCGAAATTCTCGACGAATTGAGCCACATTGGCGTCGAGTTCGTGAGTTTTAGAGAGAACATCGACACCGGCGGAGCTTTGGGCCGGGCGATGATCGTCATCGTCGGAGCGATCGCAGAATTGGAAAAGAATTTGATCTTCGAGCGGGTGCGTTCGGGAATGAGGCGAGTACGTCTCGAATGGCGGCGGATAGGTCGTGCGCCGCTCAATATCGACCATGATGCCCTTGTCCGCAACCGGGCCGAAATGTCGCTAACCAGCGTTGCAAGAAAATACCGAATTAGCCGCGCCTCTGTTGTTCGTTATTTTCGCACCTGGGCCAGCGTTCCTATTGTCCGCCGTTCTTCCCTTGCGCCTTGAGCGCGTACGATGATTGGGAGCGTATCGCATCCCGTTGAGACTGCACTTCTCATCCCATCCGGTTAGCGGACTGCCCTGCCTCAGACTGGAAATGGAGAAAACGTTCTGCTGTTAAGATAACAGAGCGAACGCATGAAGAAGCACCTGGAATACGCCGGGAGATCGCTTCGCCGGAGCGCCAAGGCGGGCCGAGCTTCAGCGAAGACGCGCTACCGCCGAGAAGCCTGCTTCAACATGGCGCTGGCGTGTTCGAGCACAGCCTCTGTGATTCGTCGGCCCGACAGCATGCGGGCGAGCTCGGTGGCGCGCTCCCGCTCCGTGGCCAGGTACTGCACCGAGGCGAAGGTCCGGCCCGCGCGCTCGACCTTTTCCACCGAGTAATGGTGATCGGCAAAACAGGCAATCTGCGGGAGGTGAGTGACTGAGAGGACCTGGTTCTCGCGAGCCAGGCGCTTCAAGCGTTCGCCCACCGAGTCCGCCACCCGCCCGCCGATGCCTGCATCCACCTCGTCGAAGACCAGCGTGCGAACTCGAGCGTTGGCGTTGCCGGCGCTCGCCGCAATCACCGTCTTCAGCGCCAGCATCAAGCGGGAGATTTCACCTCCGGAAGCGACCCGGCCAAGCGGCAGCAACTCCTCGCCCGGGTTGGGCGACACCAGGAACGTGATGCGATCGATTCCTTTTGGTCCACCGGCGGCCTCGGGTGATTCGGTTGCGGCACCGGAAGCAGCGCCCACGTCTTCAAATTCTACCTCGAAGCGCGCTTTGTCCATGCCAAGGTGCGACAGTTCCTTGCGGACTTCGCCCGAGAGCCGGGAGGCGGCAGCGCGGCGATCGCGAGAGAGCGCTGCGGCAACGTTGCGGTAGGCTTCGCCCGCCGAGGCCAACACGCGCCCCACTCCCTCGCGCCGCTCGTCGGCGTGCTCGAGGCGCGCCAAATCCTCGCGCGCTCGGGCGGCGAAGGCCAGGATCTCATTCGCCGTTCGGCCATACTTCCGCTGCAACCGGTCGAGCAGCGCCAGGCGTTCCTCCACTTCGTCGAGGCGTCCGGGATCGGCCTCGAGCCTGCCCAGGTAATCGCCGAGGGCGCGGGCGAGGTCATCGAGCGCGGCTCGCGCGGCGATGGCAGGCTGCCGGTGCGAACCAAGGGCAGGATCGTAGCGTATCAGTTCATCGAGCGCCCGATCCACCGCCGCAAGGCGTTCCAGAGCCGAGCCTTCGTCTTCGTAAAGCGTGGCATAGGCGCTCGCTGCTGCCGATCGTACTTTCTCAATGTTGCGCAGCACCGCCCGCTCGGACTTGAGCCGCTCGTCTTCGCCAGGCGCAAGGCGAGCTTTGGTGAGCTCGTCGACTTGAAAGCGCAGTAGGTCGAGCGCCCGCAGCCGCTCCTGCTCACTCTGATTCAGCTCGGTCCACTCGCGCTCCAGCTTCTGCCGTTGCGCAAAGAGACCCCGAACCGCGGCCAGACGCTCTCCAGTGCAGTTAAAAGTATCCAGAAGGTCGAGCTGAGCTTCCCGCATCAAGAGCGACGCGTGTTCGCCCTGCCCGTGAAGCTCGACCAGCAGCGGTGCAAGCTCTTTGGCGGCCGCCAGCGTCACCGGCTCGTCGTTCACCAGCAAACGGCTGCGTCCGCCGGCTTGAATTTCGCGCCGCAGCATGATCTCGCCCTCGGTCTTACCGCCCACGCCATAGCGCTCGAGCCAGTCGAACCAGGGTGTCAGCACGCCAGCTTCGTCTTTACGCGCACCTCCGCTAACAGCCTCGGCCCGAAACACGACCGTGACGGTAGCGCGATCGGCTCCGGTTCGGATCACGTCCGGCGAAGCGCGTCCCCCCAGCGCTAGGTCGAGCGCGTCCACCAGGACCGATTTGCCCGAGCCCGTCTCGCCGGTGAGCACGTTGAGCCCGGGATGAAACTCCACGGTCAGGTTTTCGATCACGGCGTAGTTTTGGATGTGGATTTCCTGAAGCATGGGAGCTGTCCGTCGTTAGTAGTCAGTTTTCAGTTCGCGGTACCCTACGTCACTCGGACCGAATCACCCTGCAAGATCGCAAAGGTCTGTGGCGGCGTTCCCGATGCAACATAGCAAAATTCGTTCCCGGCTGAAAGCGCAACTCGGCCGCTTCACTTCTGAACTCACCGTCGGTCTCAGCAGACTTTGCGAAACTGCGTCGGCGAGATGCTGTTCGGCTGGGACCACTCCTGCTTCAGAGGTCGCCGCGCCGGCGGATTTCACGGCGTTGGACACACGATTACGCCCCAGGGCTCTAAATATGGATAACAATATAGTGGACAACGTTATAGGCTGATGGCCCAATTCTGAATGGATTAAGCGCTATGGTCGCACGGCGGTAAGGAGAATGCGATTGGCTATTCCGGACTCTTTTGACCCCGGTCAACCGAGGCGCCTCACTCAGAAAATGCTGGGGCAGCAGCTCCGCAGCTTGGCAGCGGACGGAATCGTTGTGCGTACGGCCTATCCTCAGGTGCCGCCGAAGGTTGAATTACCGTCTGACACCATGGGGCCAATCCCTTTGCCCTGCGCGCTCGACGCCATCCTAAAGTGGCCCGATCGACGGCCAGCAGAGAGAAGAAGGCGCAACTCGTGCTGACACTTTGCTGCTCCTGAATAAGGGCGCGCCCGGAAGTTAACATGGGGGGAGAGTTCTGCCTCCGTTTCGACGACGAGTTTCGGACGCGATAACAAACGTGGCCCGCTGTCAGAATCAGAAATCTGTAACCTGCACAGTGATAATGTTTTTTAAAGAAAAGAATGCTTTTCGGGCGGCTTCAGCGCGTATTTCGATGGCCGAGCGAGCGCGGGACCTATTTCTGGCGAAAAACTTTCCTGCGGATGTCAGGCCAGAATTCCTGGAAAACGTGATTCAGGACAGCGGATTCCATCTGCGTTCCAAAGTTCAAAGCCGTTTGACTCAGGTCCCGCTCCTCGGGTGGATGATAATAAGCGGGTGGACAAACCCGCTTCCAGTGCATTGCCTGCCACCTCGGAGAAGTTGAAGCTCGTGCCTCCAGAATCTGTCTTGGTGACGAATGCACGGGATATCGCGTAACCCGTGCGGCGGAAGAAGCCTCCCTGACCCATGGTGTAATAACGCGGGTCCTCGTGCGTGATCGCGGGGACAATGGCTTCGGTGAAAAAGGTCCCCGACACGCCGTCCGTGAAGGTGCGCCAATAATAGCGGCCGTAACCGGCGACTCCGTGGCCCAGCTCCGGATCGGAATTTAAGAGCATGGC
>DATMRE010000089.1:0-6202 GCA_035566475.1 Verrucomicrobiia bacterium
AGGATTCCGGAGAGCACGCCCAAAAATGGATAGAGCTTGTCGGGCAGAATATACCTCTGCGCATATAGCGTAATGCCGCCGAGGAAATAGACGCCAGCGGTATGCGAGATCGTGACGATCATACCAAGCAAGAATGCGTGGCGTGCGGTGCCCTTGGCCCCGACCAAATATGCGGCGACAATCGTCTTGCCGTGACCCGGCTCAAGAGCATGCAGCGCACCGAGGCCTGCCGCAATCAGTGCCGCGAGAAGCACGACGCCAAGTCCAATCTGTTGAGTGCGCATCAATTCGGTGAACGAGTTGTGCGGGGTCGTTTGGCGATTGGCTTCGAGTCTGAGGGATTCGGCGGAGATTGCGCCACGCGTCGGTGGTGTCCGAGCGGCCACGATCGAGGCGTCCGGGCCCGCCGCTGATACAGGAGCCGCGCTCGGAGCCAAGGGCACGCGCTCGGGTTTGCCTTTCCTGGTGGACAGGGCCGCCGACGGGTTCGATCCCCCTTGACGCGAGAAAACAACCTGCGCCTCCAGGGCCTGAGGCGGACTGTTCAACAAGTCGGTGGGATAGTTCGCGAGCTGCAAGCTACGGTCACGCGCCGGCGCGGTGCTGCTCACCAACCATACACCAGGTCCTGCGCTGGCAACAATTTCTTTCCATCCCGCCCGCCCCGGAAAATTCGTGTCGCGAAAAGCGAATTCGCAGCGCGCAGACTCGCAAGCATCCCGAGTCGCGGCCCGATAGACAAAGCCGAACTTCATCGTCGGCAAATTGCCCGCGCCCGGCGGAAACAGAATGTCCTCTGAAACAACTTCCAGTGGCCGCGGGTGCCCGTTGAGCGTCACCTGTAAGCCTTGAGCGAACGCCGCTGCTTTGGCCGCTACAAACGCGATCACGCGCGGATCATCCCGCTCGGCCCTGATTCCGGCCTGCTGCATCTCCTGGAATGTGGGAATCTCGGCCATATCGATCAGATAGCGCAACTCGATGAAGTCAGGTTCGATGCGGATGCCCGCGTAGTGGCTGATGCTGAAGTTGCCCATGGGATGCGCCGAGGACGGCGGGGCAGATAACAGCAGTCCCACCGCGGCGAACGCGGCCCACAAGCGTCCGACCGAAGGCCCTCTGTGGATGTTCCCCTGTGCGCTAGCGTACATCGGCCGCCTCCCGCTGGGTGATTTCGGCCGTGTTGCTTTCTATCCGCGCCAGCGTCTGGGCCGCCGTTTCGGAATAAAAAATGTGAAAGTGCGGATTGAGCGCCAAAGCGCGCTCGAGATAGTGTTTTGACTTCGCCGCCTCCCCGTTTCGATCGTAAATCATACCGGCGTGGAAAAAGAGCATTGCATCCTGTGTTCCCGGTTCGAGCGCGTGCACGACCGCTTCAACTGCCTCCGAGGCCATCCCATTCTTGTAGAGGGCCCACGCCAGCACGTCCCAGGTGTAGATGTCGCGGCGGACTTCTAATTCCCTTTTAGCCAGCGTGAGCGACTCATCCAACTTCAGCTCATGGTCGGCATAGAAGAGCGCCAAATCACGGTTGTGGATTTGCTGGTTGATTTGACTTATATAACCGATGAACTCGACCAAAGCATATTCCTTGCTGGCTTCCTGAGGCTCGCGGAGTTTCTGGTAGATGTCGCCGAGAGCGGCAGCATATTCGGGATAAGGCACAGCCGCAAGTGCCCTCTGATAGAGACTGGCGGCTTCCCGAAGCTGGCCCTGCGCGACGCGGACCTTCGCGAGCCCGGCGAGGGCACGGTAATACCCGGGGAACCGATCAAGCGCCGCGAGATAGGCTGTTGCGGCACCCTCCAAATCGCCCGTCTGGTAAAGTTCTTCGCCGAGCTGGAACTGGCTCCAGGCGATATTCTCGGCGGGCATGTGCGTTTCGATCGCCGTGCGCACCGCGCTGTGCATGAGCTGGATGGCGCCCTGCGAATCGCCGGCGACGAGCCGAAGAAATGACATGCGGCTATCCCGCTGGTAGGAAATGGCGAGCTTCTCGTCCTCGGACCCGTAGGAGCTCTGCAGTTTCGAATACGCCCCCGCGGCACCGCTGTAGTCACCCAAATCCGCCAGCGCGTCACCGGCGATGGCCCAGGGCGATGAATCACCCGAACCGAGTGCCAGGGCGTTGTGCGCCCAATCCAGCGCATCTTCAAACCGGTGTTCGGCCATCGAGACCACCGCCATTTGGGTCATCGCGAATGCCGCCGCAGGGTCGTTCGAAACCAAATCGAGTGACTTCGCGAGTGCTCCCTTGGCAAGCTCGAAATCGGCGGCGTCTCCAGTTTCTCGACCCTTCTGCAGATAGGCCGCACCGAGACCGGCGTACCCTTGGTAGTCTTCCGGGTACCTTTTGACACGCAGCTGGAGACTCTTGATCAGCCCGCCGGTGGTATCTTGCTGGGCCGCAAGCGGAGTGACGACCACCAGACCGATCAGAATCATCGGGAATAGAATCTTTCGAAACATGTCCTCACCCCATTCGCGCGCCTACTTCGCGGCCCGAGCCGTTGCCGAAGCCGGCGCGAGTTTCTCGAGAGCTTCGCGCGCTGCCCCCGATGTCTCAGACGATGGATTGAGCACGAGCGATTCCTTCAAATAGCGAGCCGCTCGCGAATTGTCATTCAATTTTGCGGCAATCACTCCGGCGTGATAAAAGATCGTCGCTTCCCGGACACCGACCGATAGGGCCGATCGGACTTGCTCTTCCGCCTCCGAGTATTGCCCATTCGCGTAGAGTGCCCAAGCATACGCGTCCAGCGTGCTGAGATCGTGACGGTTGGCGATTTCGATCCGCGCGATGCGGAGGGCTTCGGCGGGATTGTGCCCGTGCCCGAGATAATAGAAGATCAACTCCCGATTCGCATTGTCCCCCGAGGGGACCGCCCCGCGCGCGCTCCTTTCAAACTCGGTGTAAGCGGCATTTGCTTCGGCCGCCTGACCGGCGCGTTCTAGGGCGCCCGCCAGCGCATACCGGCTTGCGGCGCTCGGAAAGTTCTGATTCCGTTGACGCAGCAGCTCGACGGCCTCGGACGGTTGTTGTCGCGCCGTTTGGACGCGGGCCAAAGTTTCAAGAGCCAGGTAATAACCGGGGAATTTTTGCAGCGCGGAATGGAGAAGGTTTTCTGCGGCGTCGATGTGCCCAACGGAAAGTTGCAAGTCGGCCATCCGGGTCAATGTCCACGCCATGTCTTCGGCTTGTGTCGGGGGCATCTGCTGATACGCTTGGGAGAAAAAATCCATCGCTCCATCCATATCTCCATACAAGCGGCGCAACGCGGCTCCGCGCAAGAGACCGGGTACATTCCCTGGCCGGATGTCGAGCATCCACTGGGCCGCTTGCTCGGCCTCGCCGTAGTCACCAAGCTCGATGGCTGCATCGGCAACAAATCCATAAAGCAAAACGTCATCGGGCGTCTTCCTGTTCAGCGCCCTTGCGAGATCAAGCGCCCGCGCCGACTCACCTCGGCCGAGCAAGATCATGAGCCGCGCCTTCTGGCCCTCGAGATTGTCCGGAGTCATTTGGAAGGACTTCTGAAGCGCCGACTCGGCCCTATCGTAGTAGCTTCCGTCAGCGGTCTCGCGAGCCCGGCGCACGTATGCGACCGCCAGATCGTTATAAGGCTGGCTGTGATCGGGACGGGCTTTGATGGCCGCCTCGGCCCAGGCGATTTTCTGCTCTGCGGGTGTGGCGGTAGGGAGCGGCAGCTGGGCGCAAACGATCGGCGCCAGAAGGAGCGAGAGAACTGAGAGGGCAAGATTCTTCATTTCATTTTCCCTTTCCTCGAGCGGAGTCTTGGGGCCGTGCGGGTATCGCCGCGCGGCCCCAGGGTTCTGCTAACGTTGGATTGCTACGAGATGGGGCCACCGCCAGGCTCGCCTGGATCGATATGACGGCGGTTGCGCCCGCTCGGGCAATCTGCCAGGTACGGGAATTGCCCGCGGAAGGGCACATCGTTCACGTTGACCCCGTCGCCGAGACGGTTGTTGGGGAAGTGGTTGAAGCCTGAGACCAGAACACCTCCGACCGCTACTCGCAACGTGATGTCCACCGCATCGTCGATCAAACGCCGTCCGTTCGGATAGCCTGCCGGATCGCCTCCGATCAAGCCGAGCCGGCTCGCGCTGTCAGGAGGTGTGGCTGGAACGCCCGTGTTGAGGCGAAGCAGATCTGCAATCGGCCCGGCCGGAGTACCCGAAGCCGCGATTGGCGGAGCATATGTCACGAGCGGGAGCAAGTCGGTTCTCGGCGCTGGCGGAATCTTCAAGGCCCCGCCGTAGAGCGCTTCGACGACGTGCGCGATCGCCGGATCGAGGTCGAAGTGCGCGAACTGTTTATCGTTCACGGGCTTGTCCATGCTCCAGCGGTCCTTCGAACCGATTCCGATCACCAGTTCGTTGATTAGTGAATTACCCATTCTCTGCACTTGGCGGTATTTGCCGAAATTGCGTGCCGGGTTAGGAGAATGACGAATCGTAACGCGTGGCCTGGAAGTGGTTCCCCAGATCCCGATCGTCGCAGCGGGCGAGCTCGGTGGCTCAATTTCTCCCGTGCTCGTGAGCATCTGGATCGGTACCTCGAGGGCGATGGTGTTGACGGCATAGCCGGAGACAGTGTCACTAGCAAAGTTCTTCTTCGCCGCATCTTCGGCGTCTGTGAGAACGCCAGGGATGCCGCTTCCCAAGGTACGATAATTGACTGTGTCGAAGGTGGCGCCGAGATCGATATAAAACGGATCGTCCACGGTGCCGGCGAACACGGATATCCCGTTCTCGAGGTGATAGGTTCCGGCATCGAAGAGCTTGTCGTAATCCATCGTGCGAGGCCCGTTGTTTGCTGGCACGGCAAAGAATGGCGAGCCGTCGGAGTTGGCGAGCTGGATGGCTTGTGCATCATCGTCCTCAGCATCCTGTTCATCATCCGAGTCGTTCCGATCGCCTTTGTGGTGCCGAACCATCGTTACGGTGTAGGTTTGCCGAAGATTCAGGCCCGGATTGTTAAAATCCCGAATCTGGGGGGGCACGACCAGGTTCGAAGTCCCCGGCTGATTCGCGCCGTTTTCGCCGATGCCAGCAAGTCCTACGGGAATGTTGGGCAGCTGATATTGCGTCTGGAAGCGGATCTGGAAACTGATGTCCGCCAGAGCGTCATGGTCGTTGTCCACGTGGATCTCGTAAAGAATGTCGGGATCGAACGGGAACCAGTTGGGTCCATTCGCCGGCTCCAGCAGAGGATCAACGTTGAGAATCAGTGTGACCTTCGATGGAGTCGTGTTCGGCTTCTGATCCGCACTGTAACTCACAAATGCGTAGATATCAGTGATATCTGCTTTGTGATCTAGGGCGGTGATGGGAGCCTCACGGTGACTGGAAGCAAATACGCCGGTTGGCACGGCGATTCCCACCGATAGGAGCAAGGCAAGACAACTTCGGAACCATTTCATGGACGATCTCCTTTTGTTTCGCTGCGATCCGACCCCCCGGGAGCCCCCGCAGACCGATGGCACCGGGGCGGCGGACTGCAAGTGCCGCCGGTCCGCCACCCCATGAGCTCGGGTTCTTGTGTCAATACGCAAAGTCCTCAACGAATGGATGGGTCCCGCACAAACATTCATCGCCTGTTTACAATGCCCGCTGCTTCTGGGCGTTCATGGCGGGGTCTGGTGGCGCGGCTTTCCTGGGGATGAACACTAGAAAATTTGCGTGCCAAGCCATCCAACCGTCGATGACCTGACGAACTCGAGCCTCTGGGAGGCGTCGCGACAGTACGGCTCGGCACCGGCTGACCGTCCGGCGTGGCCGGTGACCACGGCAAACGCATCGAGCAGCATTTTCAAGACGGCATTGGCACTCTCCGATTCTTCAAGCACGCGAAGGAAATCAGGCGGTAAAACCGTGCCGACCCATGAACCTCGGCCTGGCCTTCGGTCTTGTTTACGATTGCCGGGCAATCACCGGAATCTTGATTTGGTTCTGGGATCGAGTCCCGCGCACCCGGCTATGATCGGTTCGATCGGCGTGCAAGGCAGTTTTGGCAACGGATGTCTCGAGCGAATCGAGCATCGCCAGCAGGCCAAGGTGAATGGGCACCGCCTTGTTCCTCAGCAAACCTCAGCCCGCTATTGCAGCCAGAGGTGTTGGAGAAGGCGCCGGAGGGGTGCGAGTGGAAGGCGCAGCAGAAATACGAGGCCCGCGGGTAAGG
>DATMRE010000090.1:0-3738 GCA_035566475.1 Verrucomicrobiia bacterium
AACCAAACAGTTTGAAGCTGTACGCGACCGCAAATCATCCGGGGTCGCAAACTCGACGGTCTGTTTTCGACGATCAAGAAGTTGCCGATGTAAGGCTTCCAACCTGTCGAGGAGGTCAACCTGTTCCCAGCGATTGAATAGGTTGCGGACAGCAGGAAGGAACGGCACGGGGCTTGTCGACATAGCGGTATTCTCACAGCGCATTGCTAATCGGCGATGAATCCCGCCCGGCCTAGCCTAGCTGCCGAAAAGAGTGGCACAAAGAGGGACGGCTCGAAGACAGCGGCCTGCCAAGTTTATGCAGTCAGCCGCGAAACGGTGCTCTTCCCCACGCCGTAGCTGCGCGCGAGTTCCGCGAGCGTAGCACCCTGCGTCCGTCGTCGGCGAGCCTCGGCCTGCTGCGCCGGCGTCAATTTCGACGGTCGGCCCATATATGCTGCCCGCGCTTCTGCGCCCGGCTGCGGCCCTCGGCGGTTCGGGTGCGGATAAGGTCGCGCTCCACGTCGGCCAAGCCCCGATCCTGCAACGTCTTGTGGGCGCGCTCAACCCGAGCCTTGGCCTGGCTCCGAATTGGGGTTAAAGTGAAGAAGATGGGCAAGGCCAAGATGTTGCGCGAAGGCACCGAAGAGTGGGCCAATACACTAAAGGAGAACGCAGGCGAACATCTTATTGCACTTCATGATATTCTGTGCGCCGACCTGTTCATAAACCGGCTTTTCGACGGTTGGGACACGCTAGATCCTGTCATACAAGCCGCTCTGTTTCGGTCGGCGATCACTGTCTATGCGCGGCCATTTATCAAAAATAAAAGGAGAAGCAGAAAACAATTTCAGTTCCGCGTCTCGGAACTCAAAAATGTTCCCGGGTTCGACAGAGAGTTACATGACCATATCTGCACATTGCGGCACACGTTGATCGCTCATCACGATACGTCAGTTGTGAACGCCCAGATCGGCCACATGCAAATACAGCCGGAAGAAGGCAGAGCGTCCTTGGCTCTACAAACTTATGGGATGGCGAAGGTTCTTCACGCCATCGCTAAAAGGGACATCGTGGAACGTTATTTGAAGCACGTTGGCGCATGTAAAACATACTTTCATAAAGGGACGCATGAGGCGCTCGAACAGCTACATATGATGAGAGTAAAGTATCCAGATTTGGCTCTCACAAAGATGAAATCTCTATCAATTGAACTGGAAAAGCTTGGTTATCGTAGGTTCCGCCTTCCCCATATTGAAGCCATCTCTAGAATGGCGCCAATCACTACTCCTAGCTCTATTCTCTCGGCGGACTCTTATATATGGCTTGAGTTTACGTACTTATTCGAGGCAACTAACATCGTATATACGACGGCAGATGGGAAGCCGATGGCCGAAGTGATCGACGAACTGGACGGATCGTCCCCAGACACTGCTTGACCATGTCCGCGTCGTGCGGAGAACCGGTTTTCGCACGGACAGTCGCGAAATCGTGCTCTCTCCCCACGCCGTAGCTGCGCGCGAGTTCGGCAAGCGTGGCACCTTCGGCCCGCCGCTTGCCGGCCTCGTCCTGCTGCGCCTCCCTCAATTTTGGTTTCCGGCCCATGCGCTGCCCGCGTTTCTGCGCCCCTTTGAAAGGAGAAATCCGAAAAAGAGGGCCATCAGATTATATGTTAGATCTGCATGCGCCTCTGGATTCTTGCTCATCCGTCGGCGACTGCGAGGCGCGGGCCGACTGTTAGTGCGGCGGGCTAATAGACGGCGTCGCGGCCGGCTCGCCAGTCGTCTGCTTCCAAGGCCACCATACCCCTCCTCGAGCAACATAGCTCCACGGGGTTTATTTATTTAAGTTGACGCTTTCAAAAGATATCGCTTACCATTCGATATGGACTCTGAATTACGAGCTTTGGCAGACAGCACGCGCCGGCACATCCTAGCCCTGGTCTGGCACGACGAGCGCACAGCGAGCGAAATCGCGTCCGAATTCTCGATGTCGCACCCGGGGGTTTCGCAGCATCTCAAGGTTCTGCTCGACAGTGATCTCATCTCGCTGCGCCGCTCAGGCACACGGCGTTTCTATCGGGTCAATCAATCGGCCATCGCGAGGCTGCAAGCCGAGCTTGCGTCGTTCTGGGATGGTGGCTTGTCGCGGTTAAAGCGAGCAGCGGAACGAGCCGAACGGAGGCCGAGGCGCCGATGAATGGAGTGCTCAATATTGAACGTGAGATTTTCATTGCCGCATCGCCCGAAACGGTTTTCAGGTTCTTCGTCGAGCCTGCGTTCATGGCGCGCTGGTTCGGCCAGCAGCACACACTTGATCCTCGCCCCGGCGGAATTTTTCGCGTCGAGGTCACCGCTGGCAAGTTCGCTCGCGGAGCCTATACGGAAGTCACACCCCATCGCCGAATCGCTTTCACCTGGGGATGGGAGGGACGGGACGATCTGCCGCCTGGCCGGTCGCTGGTCGAGATTGAACTCGTGCCCAAAGACGGCGGCACCTTGCTCCGACTTCGACACAGCGGCCTCCCGACCACGGCGGAGACGCCGTTCACGCCAGAGGAGCACAGGAAGAGATGGGCGAGCTACCTAGCGTGGCTGGAAAAGCAGTGCCTAGTCCCGACGGAGCACGAAAGGAGGACCTCATGAATGTAATGCAGGAGCGCGACACTACAACTATCAGGCAAACCGTCACCTTCAACGCTTCACCACAGGAGGTTTACGAGGTGATTATGGACTCCAAGAAGCACGAATCGCTCTCGGGGGAGAAGGCGAACATAAGCGGAGAGGTGGGGGGTGCGTTCAAGGCGTGGGGAGACCATATCTCCGGGTTCAATCTGGTGCTTCAACCAAGTCAGAAAATTGTCCAGGCTTGGCGCGCCCACGACTGGTGGGCCGATCACTACTCAATCGCCACGTTCGACCTGCGCAAAGTGGGTGGCGGTACGGAACTTTGCTTCACTCAGATCGGCGTACCGCCTCACCGATTCGACGGCCACTCTCGGGGATGGATCGAAACCTATTGGCAACCAATGCAGGAACTCTTCGACAAAGGCGCTATTAGCGACCAAACGCGAACAGCAAGTACAGCAGCCCGGCAACGAATTGATCAAGGAGAGCTCTGAAACAGGCATCCTCGGCCGTTCTTTCCTTGTTCGATCTCGATCGCTTCATCGAAGACTGCCCGCCGCAGTGCGCGAGGATTCGAGCCATAAGGCTGCCCGCGAGGTGTTGGCGCGGGCCAATTCGGACCCTGCCGCGATCCTCGCCGCAATCGGAGAGCCGGCGCGGGCTGGCGTCACCCCGCTCTATAAGTCCGAGCGCTGTCGGCGGCCGAGGCCTGCGGCGTCCGTCAGAGCTTGCGACGGCGTCTCTATCGCGTAAAGGCGGGCGCAGTTCTCCCACAAGATCTTGCGCCGCTGCTCGCTCGGCGAATTGTTTTAAAGGCTCGGCTGGGTTGGCGGGAAATCGACTCGAACCAGCACGAAGGCCGCTAGGAGGTGCGGCCCATAGACGTAGAAGATGCTGAACGTCAACCTAATGCGAAAATTGCTCGGCTTCTCAAATCCTAGCGTGGCGGGAAACTCCGCCGAGCCTACCGGTACCTGAGCGCAATCCTCTGATCGGCGAGCTGTCCGAAGCGCGCTCGCGAAGCTCGAACACCACTGGTCGTTTTGGTCGAGGAAGAGTCAAGGGAGATCGGCGGGCAGGCTACGGCGGTCCGTGCCGGGACCGAGGGTTCGAATCCGGCTTGCTCCAGCGC
>DATMRE010000091.1:0-21663 GCA_035566475.1 Verrucomicrobiia bacterium
CACAAGCGAAACAGTGCCGCTGCCCGAATTTGTGACGACGGCCAGGTCGCGATCCGTATCGACAGCCACACCAACCGGAGAACGGCCGACGGTGACCGGTTGGATGACGGAGAGACCCGTCACGTTCGAGACCGCCCCGCCGGGATTTAGCACCTCGACGGCATAGCGCCGGGCCGAACCCACCATGCTCGCCGGAACGGATACGACAATCTGGCGGCCATTCGGCGAAACCGAGACGGGTGTGAGCGGCGTGCCGTCAAGAAGAACCTGCGATCCTGAAACGAAGCCGGAGCCGGTGAGGGTCAGCGTCACGGCGGCCGCGGTCGCGGACGTGAAGGTAATCCCCGGGCTCGACTCGACAATTTGCAACGGGCTGATAGCGGCGCCGAGCGAAACGGCCGCGACGCTGCCGTTGCCGCCCGGTGTTCCCGGGCTTACGACGAACGCCTGGTTGCTCGCCGGATCAACTGCCACGGCAAGAGCCGAGCCGGCGAGTGTGATGTTCTGGAGTACGTTACCGTTTTTCAGATTCACGATGGCCGCCGCGGGGCTGTTTTCGTTGACGGCGATGCCGATATTCTCAAGCGGATCCGCCGCTGCTGCGACGTAGCCCGTCTGGTTGAGAGCAACGCCGTTATTCGTGAAGGAGATGGTGTTGACCGTATTGTCGAGCAGGCTGAACGAGGTGAATGTCCCCGAATTCGAATCGGCCATGAACGCCTGGTGGGTTTCGCTGTTGATGCCGATGCCGGTCGCCGGTAGAGCGATGCTGCCGATAACTTCCGGTGCGCGGCCGCTGTCGCCGGTCGTCGGGTTGCGGCCGAGATCGACGATGTTGGTCGTCTCGATGCCGGCTCCTCCCGGAGCAATCACCGCCCAGTTCAGGGCCGGATCGATGGACACGGCCGGTTTCGGCCCCGTGCCGAGCGGAGCCGTCACGTTCCCGCCAACCTGCTCGACGACGACCGGCGTGCCGGTCGAAAGGTCCAAGATGGTCGCTTCGTTGAAGGATTGATAAGCCACCACAGCGCGGTGCGTTATCGGATTGATGCCGATCGCATAGGGCACCGGAGCAGTTCCGGCCGGCGAACCGGCGGCCGGACCAATCGCGACTGACAGGGGTGTCCCGACCACCTGATCGGTCAGGAGATTGATCGTAGAAACCGTCTGATCTCCGCTGTTCACAACGAGCGCCACATGGGGCGAGAGCAGATCATCCACGGCGACGGCGGTCGGGTTCTTCCCGACCGTTATGGTCGCAGCGATGGTTGGCGGGCTCGTACCGAGATTCAGCACCGAAACGGTGCCATTCGTAGTCCCAGCGCCCGTGTTGACCACGACGGCTAGCGCCGAGGCGTAGTCGATCGCGATCGCCGAGGGGTTCGGGCCGACGCCGATCGTCGCGGTGGGCGCGGTCGCAATCGAAATCGGAGTCGGCGTCACCGCCAGATTCAACGCCGCCGTGGCCGGCTGCCCGGCCGGAACGCCAGAATTTTGAACGACGATCGGATAGAGGCCGGGGATCATCAAATTACCGGCCGGAATTCCGACTGACAATTGCCGGCTGTTGGTGACGGTTGTCGAGACGCCCACGCTGCTGTTGTCGAATTGAACCGTTGTCGTTCCCGGCGAAAAGAATCCTCCTGTCAAATTGACGGTGGCACTCGCAGTGTTCTGAGACACGCTGTCAGGCGAGGAGGCGATCAGTGCCGGTCGAGTGGGAATCAGGTTCAGATTGACTGGTCCGGGAATATTGAGGCCGCCATTCTGCGCCTGGACCTCGATCGGGAGCGGTCCCGCCGTCCCGAGCAGGGCCCCGGGAATCGTGGCGCGGAGCAGCGTCGAGCTCAGGAATGTTGTCGAGACCGAAGTCGGGTTTTGACCCGGGGGCGCCACGAGCACCGTACTGGTTGAATGGAAATTCTGACCGATCAGATATACGTCCTGCTCGACCGAGCCTTGAGCGGCGGTTGCAGGATCCAGGCTCGTGAGCGTCGGATCGGTGGCGGAACCGACCGTGACCGCTGCGGTGGCTGTTTTCGATGTGTCCGCAACGGAGATGGCCGTAATGGTTACGCTGCCGGGAGCAATCGCCGGGGCAAAATATTCCCCGGCCGTCGTGCAAGACGCGGCGGAATTCGGGCAGATGTACCCGACCGTCGCATTCCCACCGGCGATACTGTTCACCGACCAGTTGACGGCCGTATCGGAGGTGCCCGTGACGGTGGCGGTGAATTGGTAATGTTCTGAGACGGCGATTGAGGCGGTTGCGGGAACCAGTTGGATGCGGACGCCGGAGTCAACCTGCGTGTTGAGAATCCCGAAAGACTTGGGGCTCACGCAGCTGCTGGCCATCACCTCAAATTTATTGGGCGACGGAACCGTCGTGGGCGCCGTATAGAGGCCTGTCTGAGTGATGGTGCCGTGTCCGCTCAGCGCCGAACCGGAAATGGCCGGCAGAGTGCACCCAGTCGGTCCGACGGGCGCTGTGCAGTTGGTCGGTTCGGTTGTCGTTAGGGCCGCGGGCAGACAAATCGCCCAAGACACGGTTGTGGCGGATCCCCCGGTCACCGTCGCCGAATACTGCAGCGTGCCGTTCGAGACGACCGTGGCCGTTGCGCCAGACGTCACGCCGGCGGCAGACACCACCACACCGATCGCCGTCGAGTTCCCTCCGCACCCTGCAACCAAAGCGGCGAGGAGCAGCACCGCCCCGAGGCTCCAGACTTTCATGTCCTCCCCCCTCCCACTCCCTCTTGATTCTCTCGGCGCCTTGTCCGGCGCTTTCCACGAGCCCACCCGGCCGAGCCCACTAGAAGGTCCGGCTCACCGTGAAACGGAAGGTGCTCTTCGGCTCAAGCAAACTTGGCGGGATCGTCTGGGACGATTGCAGTTGCTTGAGGAACGTTTTCAAAGTTGGCACAATCTGCGTATCGAACACACCCAGTTGCTTCAAGGAGTCCTCGACCGGCTGGCTAAAGTAATAGGCGCCGAGCGGCGGGACAATCGTGTGATTCAGCCGCAGGTAGTTGTATGCGTAGTAGAAACGGAACGGAGCGTTCACGATCGGAAGAAAGACGACAAACTCGACACCCGCCGAGGTATGGGGCCTAAAATTTGTGCCCACGGCAATCGGCAGATTGGGCGATACGTTCAGATGCGGAAAATCCCGGTTCGGAAATTGTTGGTTGAGCGACGCGAGGGCGGCCGGGTCGAGTCCCAGCTGCGATTGCCGCAGAACGCCGTTGAGGCCGAAATCATTGAACAGGTCCATGCTCACGGGGCCGGCGATAGGGATGCGATATTCGAGGTTCATCACGCTCTGTAAATCGCCGCCGGGACGCGTGGGAATATACTCGAGGACATGGACGGGCAGGGTCTCGGTCGTGGGGAGCCCCTGCTGATTGAGCTGTCTCGGGTTTTCAAACACGACGCTCGTCGTCGTTGAAAAAGGAATCATGACGAAGGGCGAGATCGTGTAGAAATCGTAACCGCGGACGTCGTTTTCTCCGCCGAGATAGAAGCGGTTGAAGGGCGGGACGTCCCTCCCACCATAGCCCGTGATCATGGCGGCTTGAAAGCGGACGGCGATGACGTTGCGTCTGTGATACGTGGGATGAAAAAACGACGTATTGAATGTATTGCTGATCGTATTCACATTCCCCTGCAGCGGCCCTCCTTCGAGAGATGCTCCGTAGTAGAAGCTTTTTCCGCCCGTGGGATTCACCTGGCTGTTCACCGTGCTGTAGGAGATCGTCGGTGTGATTTTGCTCGAGCGGATGCCGTTGAGCGCCGACGGGCCGGCAAGGCTCGTGAACTTGGTCTCTTCAAACAGCAGTGTCGCCGACTGGCTGAAGGACTTGATGTCCGTCGTCGACCAGCCGTAGGTAAGGCCGAGCCGGGTGAACGACAGCCTCCGCAAGGGGTAACTTGCGAAAATCGTGAATCCCTTCGAATTGGTGTTGTAGTTCTCCTGAAGTGCTGGATTGATCGCCACCTGCTGTCCGAGCAGGATGCCTTCCTGTCGGGCCGTGTTGTAGTCGAAGCGGTTCGCAAAGATCGTGAAACCGGTCGAAATCGGCCGGTCGAACAGATACGGCTCGGTGAATCCGAACTGAATCGAGCGCTGGATGTCGCCAAACTGGACCGAGAATGTGAGCGTTTCACCGAGGCCCAGGAAGTTGTTCGTTTGATAGGAGAGGCCCACGAAGGAGCCTGAGATTCCGCTGACGCCACCTGAGAAGCTGATCGATTGCTTGCCCTTCTCCTTCACTTTCAGATTGATGTCGACCGTACCGGCCTTGACGTTGCGCTTCAGGTCGGCATTGTCCGGCTTGATGGTATCGAAATAGCCGAGCTGATTCAGGCGCAAGATGCTCAACTCCCAGAGGCGGTTATTGAAAATCTGGCCTTCATCGAGCAGAAGCTCTCGTCGGATGACCTTGTCGCGCGTCGTCGTGTTCCCTGAGAATTCGATGCGCCGAACGAAGAACTGTTTTTGCTGATCGAATTCCATCGTGAGATTCACGATCTTCTTGGCGTCGTCCACTTCGGTGAGCGGCGTTGGGGAGAAGTCGATGTATCCGTATTCGCCATAGAGTTTCCGGTAGCTCTCGAGCGCTTTGCGGATCTTGGTCGCCGAGAAAAGGTCTCCTTCCTTGAGCGGGAATATCCGTTCGAGGTATTCGGGTTTGAAAACGAGCCCTTGTTCCGGATCCGCGCTGCGGAAGCCAAGCTTGCCCATGTGGTATTGTTCGCCCTCTTCGACACGGATCGTGATGTCGGTAGCCTTGCCGTGCTTGCTGCCGACCAAGGGCCACGGACCGGGGATGCCCGCGCGCTCCTCATCCCTGGTCTTGAGGTCGCCGACGTTCACGTCGACCTTGAAATAGCCGTGATCCTGGTAAAGGCCCCGGATCCCCACTTCGAGGTCCTCGTCCAGCTTCGGACGGTCAAAGGTCTTGCTGAGGACCGGAATGTAGGTGAGATAGAGGGGAATCGAGTAGGGGCGGTCGTTCCGCATCGTACGGATGATTCTGCGGTTGGAAAATGCCTTGTTGCCTTCGATGATGATGCTTCCGACCTTTACCTTCGGGCCTTCGTCGATATTGAAGACCAGCTTCACGGCGTTCGTGGCGGCAATGCGCTCGTAGGTGGGCTTTACGCTTGCGAACTGATGACCGTGGGCGGCCAGGAGCGATTTCAGCACGACCTCGGCGTGTTTGATTTTCGTGGGATCGAACTGGCTCTCGACCGAGAGCCCGACTTTCTTGTCCTTGAAGGCGTCCAGGATGTCCGATTCGGTGATCGATTTGTTCCCTTTGTACTCGATCCGGCGGATGATGGGCCGTTCCTGAACATTGAAGATGAGGATTTTGGCGTTCGGCCGATCCGGACTGTCTTCCACCTCGAGTCGGATATCCTCAAAGAATTGAGTGTTCCACAGCGCCTGAAAATCGCGGCGCACCGCTTCGTCGCTGTAGGGGTCGCCGGGCCGCGAGAAGATGCGTGCCAGAAGCGTATCGCGCTGAACGCGGCGGTTCCCCACGAATTCGATGCGTTGGATCACGTAGGGTCCGGGGTTTTGCGGCTGCCGAGCCCAGGCGGAGGAAGCGGCAGGAAATAGAAGGAACAGTATCAGCAGAGACACAACCACGGAGAGTTCGAATACGCGCAGAGATATTTTCCCGCTCGCGGCCGTGGTTCCGGTCAAGGCCGCAGTCCCCCGGCCAAGATTTTTTGCTCCCCCGCCGGATCGCTCCTACCCGGCTCGCGCGTGTAGGATTCCTAGTGGGCCACCGGGGTTGCTTCAACCACAGGCCGGAACGCCAGGCCATCGCCGGAGAGAAAAACTTCCAGCGTTGCTGGCCGCTGCAATCCGCCCTGGATCAGCGCCTCCGAGAGTGGGTCTTCGACGTACTTCTGCAACGCGCGCCGGAGCGGCCGCGCGCCATAATTTCGATCGCTGCAGGTCCTGTCGAGAATCCACTGGCGGGCGTCGGGCGTCATGGCAATCTGAACCTGGCGGTGCACCAAGGTTTCATTGATCTGACCTACCAGCAAGTCAATGATCAGCAGCAGGTCATCGTCCGTCAGTGAGTTGAACAGGATGACCTCGTCCAGGCGGTTCAGGAATTCGGGATTGAAAACCCGCTTCACCTCGCCCATCACCATATCGTCCTGGCTCTTCGCCACGGTCGCTTCGTCGGCCGACTGAAAACCCAGGCCCGATTGCTTTTGCAGTTGCCGCGCGCCCAGGTTCGAAGTCAGGATGATGATCGTGTTGCGGAAGTCGACGGTATTGCCGAGTCCGTCCGTCAGCTGGCCGTCCTCGAAGACTTGAAGAAGAATGTTGTAAACATCCGGGTGGGCCTTCTCGATTTCATCGAGCAGGATCACGGAATAGGGCGTGCGCCGCACTCGCTCGGTCAGCTGCCCACCTTCTTCGTATCCCACATAGCCCGGAGGTGCGCCGATCAATTTCGAAACCGAGTGCTTCTCCATGTACTCGGACATGTCGAAGCGAATGAGCGATTTCTCGCTGCCGAAGAGGAATTCGGCCAGTCGGCGCGCAACTTCCGTTTTGCCGACGCCGGTCGGACCGAGAAACAGGAAACATCCCACGGGGCGGCCCGGCGCCTTGAGTCCGGCGCGGCTCCGGCGGATGGCCCGCGCAAGCGCCGTAATCGCCTTCTCCTGGCTGATGATGCGGCGATGCAGCTCCCCCTCGATGCGCAGCAACTTTTGTTGCTCGTCTTCTTTGATCGAGGTGACCGTGATTCCGGTCCAGCGCGCCACGACTTCTTCGATGTCTTCACGGGTGACGACGCCGGTCGAGGAATCATCGATCTTCAACTTTTCGCGCAGACTCCGGAGGTGCTCTTTTTCCTTGCGCTCTTCCTCGGAATAGAATCGTGCTTTTTCAAATTCGTGGTTCGCGATGGCCGTCTCCATCCGGTGGGTGATGAACTTCACGCGCTTCTGCACTTCGGCGACCTCGTCGGGAAGCATTGCCTGCCGAAGCTTCACGCGCGCGCCGGCTTCATCGAGCAGATCGATGGCCTTATCCGGCAGGAAGCGGTCTGGAATGTAACGGTTCGAGAGATACACCGAATAGCGCATAGCCTCATCGGTATAGCTCACGGCGTGGAATTTTTCGTAGCGGTCGCGCACGCCTTGGAGCACGCGGATGGCTTCGTCTTCGTTCGGGGCCGAAACCTTCACCGACTGGAAGCGCCGCTCGAGCGAGCGGTCCTTCTCGACAGACTTGCGGTATTCGCCCGGAGTCGTGGCTCCGATGCACTGAATCTCACCGCGGCTCAAGGCTGGCTTTAGAATGTTGGCGGCATCGAGCGAACCCTCGGCCGACCCCGCTCCCACGAGCGTGTGCAGTTCGTCGATGAACACGATGGCGTTCTGGCTCTCCATCAATTCCTTCATGATCGTCTTCAGCCGTTCTTCGAATTGCCCACGATACTTCGTGCCGGCGACGATCAGAGACAGATCGAGCGAGAGGATGCGTTTATCGGCGAGAAACGGCGGCACATCGCCGTCGGCGATACGCTGGGCCAATCCTTCGACGATCGCCGTCTTGCCTACACCCGGCTCGCCGATCAAGACCGGGTTGTTCTTCGTCCGGCGGCAGAGGATCTGAATGGCCCGCTCGAGTTCGCGGTCTCTGCCCACCAGCGGGTCGAGCTGACCCTCCATCGCCGCCTGGGTCAGATCGCGACTGAATTCAGCAAGCAGTGAAGCTTCTTTTGGCCGATTCACAGGCACCTTCTCTCCCGTGCTGCGCGCCAATTCCTCGCGCACGGTGGAAAGCCGCAATCCCCGTTCGAGCAGGATTTCGGCGCCAAAGGATTTCTCTTCGCGCAACACCCCCAGAAGCAGATGCTCGGTTCCCACGTGCTTGTGACCCAGTCGCTCTGCTTCCTCGGCGGCGTAGTTGAGGATTCGCTTGCACTCCTGGCTGAGGGGGACTTCGACCGAAGTGGAGATACGTTCCCGAACGGTGATACGCGCTTCAATTTCTTTGCGGATGGATTCGATGGAGCCGTGAGTGCGCAGAAAACGATTGGCGAGCGCTTTGTCTTCGCGCAACAGACCGAGCAGCAGATGCTCCGTCTCGATGTAGGGGCTCCCGTACTGGCTGGCCTCGTACCGTGCGAAAAAGATAACCCGCCGAGCCTTTTCTGTGTAGCGTTCAAACACAGGTCACCCACGCTCTCCCGGAGTCTTTGCCCCGGTGCCAGCGGCCCGCGTCATAGAAGCCCCGACACCTGCGGACACTTCACGAGCCGGCGCCAGTTGACCGTGTTCGAGAACCAGAGCCCGGTCCGTGCGCCGCGCCAATGCCAAGTTGTGCGTTGCTACAATCGTAGTCAGGTGGTGAGACTGGTGGAGGCGCTCGATCAGTTCGAAAATGTTCTCCGCGCTCCGTTCGTCCAGATCACCCGTCGGTTCGTCGGCAAGAAGTAACGAGGGATCATTCACCAGTGCTCGGACGATGGCGACACGCTGTTGTTCGCCCCCCGATAGCTGACCCGCCCGCTGCCCAGCGCGACCGCCGAGCCCGACTTCCTCTAGCCAATCACCCGCCGACCGGAGCGCCTGACCCAACGTTTTTCCCCGAACCAGCAAGGGCATCGCCACATTTTCTGCGGCCGTGAAATCCGGCAGCAAATGGTGCCGCTGCCAAACGAAACCCACGGCGCGGTTGCGGTATTCTGCCAGTTCCGCCTCTCGAAGCGAGCGAAGCGAATGCCCGGCGAAGTATACTGCACCGCTCGTCGGAGTGTCCAGAGCGGCCAGCAAGTGCAAAAAAGTGCTCTTTCCGGCGCCCGACGGCCCGACAACCGCGATCATTTCTCCGCGCTCGACGACCAGATCGATAGCTGCGAGTGGCGTGATTTGTTCCGAACCCGAATGGAAAATCTTGGATAGTGCTTCGACGCGCAGAATTTCGTTCGAATCTGAGGCGACCCCGAATCGGCGGTCGCCTAACTCTGCTACACCCGCGCTCGCCTGCGTGTGCATCCTGCTATGTCTCTTTCACTTTAGATGCCGAACTGCCAATTGATGTATGTCCTTTTTTTACACGAAACTGATCTTCCCAACAGCGGACAGCAACCCAATCTTTTTCACATTTTCGCCGAACCGTTGCCCCACTAGCCCCGTGTGCCACCCGCAAATCGCTTTCTTGCCGCCCTTTCCACCCGCAACCCATTCTAACATGGGTCGAGCGAAATGAGATTCGCCGAACGATCGTTCGGCGTCGGACCGAGCTCGCGGCAGGAAGACCGAAGGAGCGAGAACCCAAGGCCTGTTTCCGCGAGCCAGCAGATGCCCCCTTCGAAAGATATGGCCATTTGGTGGGCGACTACTCGAAGCGCAGAATCTCGACCGGAAGGATGCGTGCGGCGGAGCGAGCGGGAAGTAGGGTCGCGGCGATACTGATCGCGAGAGCGGCTGCCGCGATCCATACGGCATCGAGGGCGTTGGCCTGAAATGGAACATAGGGGATTGCATAGACCTCGGGATTGAGCGGAATCAGCCGCCATTTATCAGCGATCTGCGCAAAGGCAAAACCCACCAGGAGTCCGGCAGTCGTTCCGGCCACGCTCACAACCAGCCCTTGCAGAACGAAAATTTTTCGAATTTGGCGGCGCCGCGCCCCCATGGCCATCAGCACGGCGATATCGCGGGCCCGATCGGTAACCGTCATCGTGAGAACGACGAGGATGTTTAATCCGGCGACGAACGTAATCAGCCCGATGAACAGGGCGGTGACCAGCTTTTCAAGGCTCAGCGCACGAAACAATGCGCGATTCTCATCCATCCAGGTCGTCGCCGTGAAGCCTCGGCCGGCGCGGCTGAGCAGGCGATCGGCCACCGCCCTGGCATCATCGATCTCTACAACGCGAACCTCGAGCAGGCTCACCGTGTCGCCCACCCCGGCCAGACCCTGCGCTGAACTGAGCGTCGCGAATGACCAGTTTGCGTCGTAGTCGTAGAATCCTGAGTCGAAAATACCGGCCACGCGAAACCGCCGCGCCCGCGGCAGCATCCCGAACGGCGTCAGGGTTCCCTGCGGGCTGGTGAGCGTAACGTAGGCGCCGGCAGAAATTCCGAGGTCGTCGGCAAGGATACGACCGAGCAGCAGCGACGGAATATTGTCCCGATCGGCGGAAAAATTGCCCGAGCCGGAGACGATGTGGCGGAGCGCCTCGCTCGCACGGAGCTCGAGGGCCGGGTCTACTCCCTTCAGTACGATTCCGTGTGCCCGGCCTCCGGAGGAGAGAAGCACCGTGTTATAGATGGCCGGCTCGATCGAGCGAACCCCCGGCGCGCTCGTCAATCGTGACATCAACTCGCGGTAGTCGCGAATGCCTTGCGGGCCGATCGGTTTCAGGTTCACATGCGCGGTCACGCTCAGCAGGCGATCGCGAATCGCCTGCCGAAAGCCTGTGTTCATCGAGAGAGCGACGACGAGCGTCGTCACACCTGCCGCCACGCCGACGACGGCGAGCAGGGTGACCAGTCGCAGCACCGCCGGCCGGTTTGGAGAGCGCAGATACCGCACCGCCACCAGCCATTCGAAACTCACTTGGCTCTGCCGCCCGATTCGGCGCCGGCCTCGGAGGACGAAGCGGCCTCGGCTCCTGACGAATCGGTGCGCAGGAGCGGGAAGAGAATGACTTCGCGAATCGCGTGCGAATCGGTGAGCAACATCACCAGCCGATCGATTCCGATCCCCTCACCGGCCGTCGGGGGCAGACCGTGGGCGAGCGCCCGGAGGTAATCGGCGTCGACCTCCTTGGGTGCCTCCTCGCCGCCCTTCTCCACCTGCGCGCGAAAGCGGTTCTCCTGCTCGGCAGGGTCGTTCAGCTCGGAGAATCCGTTCGCCACCTCCATCCCGGCGATGAACAACTCGAAGCGCTCGGTAAGAGAGGGGTCGTCCTCGCGGCACTTCGAGAGCGGCGAGATTTCCGTAGGGAAGTCGTAAATAAACGTCGGTTGGATCAAGTGTTCTTCGACGAGCGCTTCAAAGAGAGCGCCTGTTAACTCTCCATCGGAGAGGGCTCCGGTTTGAGCGATCGAACCGGCGCCGTGAGCATGGGCGTAGGCACGATGGCGTTCCACGATCGCACGCGGGCCGCCTGGCGAAGCCAGTTCGGCCGGGGTCGGAGGCGCGCCGGCCCCGGCCGGCCAGTATTTGCAAATGGCTTCGCGCATCGAGAGACGCTCGAAATGGCTGAAATCGATCGCCTGCTCACCGAAGCGGATCTCGACGGTGCCAGAGATCGTCCGAACCAGCTCCCGGAACAATTCCTCGGTCAAATCCATGAGCTCGACGTAGTCGCTGTAGGCTTGGTAGAACTCGAGCATGGTGAATTCAGGCTGATGGATTGCGTCGATTCCCTCGTTGCGGAAGTTCCGGTTGATCTCGTAGACGCGCTCGAAGCCGCCCACAACAAGCCGCTTCAGATAGAGCTCCGGAGCGATGCGCAGATAGAGATCGATGTCAAACGTGTTGTGGTGCGTGACGAATGGCCGGGCCGCGGCCCCTCCAAGAATCGGATGCATCATGGGGGTCTCGACTTCAATATATCCGCGTTCGTCGAGAAACCGGCGCAGCTCGCGGATGATCACGGCTCGCCGGACGAAAATCTCCCGGGCGTGTTCGTTCACGATGAGGTCGAGATACCGCCGGCGGTACCTCTGCTCGACGTCCGCGAGACCGTGCCATTTCTCCGGGAGCGGCAGCAGCGCCTTGCTCAGCAGTTCGAGGCGTTCGACCCAGACGGTCAGCTCGTTGGTCTTCGTGCGGAATAGATGGCCGGAGATGCCGATCATGTCGCCCAGGTCGAGAAGCTGAAAGAGCCTGAACCCGTGCTCGCCGACGACATCGAGCTTGACGTAGACCTGCAGCCGCGTGCCGTCCCCTAGCACATGCGCAAACGCGGCCTTTCCGTGCGGACGAAGAGCGACGATCCGTCCGGCCACACGTACATCGACGCGCTCGGAGGCGAGCGCCTCGGCGGTGCGGTTCCCGAACTGATCGATGATCTGTTTCGGCGAGTGCGTCCACCGAAACCTGTGCGGGTAGGGCGCATGTCCGAGAGCCGCGATTGCGCCGAGCTTCTTGCGTCGTTCAAGGAACTGGTCGAGCGGCTCAAATTCCAAGGTCGGTCCTTTCGGGCGATCGGGCCCTCCGCGAATCGGCGGCAGTATAGCGGTCAGCTTCGAGAAGCGTCAAGAAACTGGCGTACGGGAGAACATGGCGTATAATGCCACGATCCGTTGAACCTGGGGGTCGACGTGTCCAGTAGGCGCAAAGCCCGGCCTTTCGCCGCTCGACGTAGTGTCTTGCAGGACTGGGCTGCCGCATTGCCGCGCGAAAAGAACCAGCTGTTTGAGACAGTCGTCCGCCGCTGGGAGCTCGGGTACGCCATGATGAGCGTGGCGCTCGACGACGCCCTTTCTCTCCGTGCCCGGGGAGAACTGCTCTGTGCCCGGCAGCAGGTTTCGATCGCGGCAGTCCT
The DNA here is from genome assembly GCA_035566475.1 of Verrucomicrobiia bacterium. GTDB lineage: Bacteria > Acidobacteriota > Terriglobia > Acidiferrales > UBA7541 > Palsa-295. The sequence goes on from DATMRE010000091.1 coordinate 12,549, forward strand.
TCTCGGGCGGCTCGGCTCCGCGCTGGTTTCCTCCTGCTATGTTCTTGCCGACTTCGGCCGGCGCTTTGATGAGCTCCCGACGGTTGAGCCCCTGAGAACGGAGTTCTTCCGCGGCGACACAGGGCAGAGTGCCGCCTCCTGGAACGGAATTCTGCACCACGTAGTGTTCCGCGATCGCTCCCGATTTTTCCACAAGGTGAAGATTCTTTCCGGCACCGTCCAGCGGCTGGAATACGAATTCAGGGAGGTGGCGGAGGACCTCTCCGCGGGGCTCTCGACACACCCCGGCGCCTGCTGGGACGCGCTCGATTGCCTGCACTACGACTTCAATACGTGCCTGCGGGAAATCGAAGTCGTGTTGAAATCTTTCTTGCGCGCGTTGCCCAGCGAGCAAGTAGCCGAGCTCGCGAGCACCCTGGACACCCCGCCGCCTCCCAAGCGGTTGCGGCTTCGGCCGCGCCTGTCCCGCGCCCCGGCCTAGTTCCATTCTCGGGACGAAGAACCTAGCGCCTGCTCGTCGGGCCTGCCCGGCTCGGTGATTCATCTCCTGCGTAACGGCACTGGACGTGTGGGCGAATAGCGACGAAAATATGCGAGACTCGAGGCAAGGCAGTTGCCTCTAACGGGGCGCGATGGGATTCGTTTGCCGAGACACAACGGGGTTCGAGTCGAGCTGTGCCGGAGCAGGCGTAAGTACAACTTCTGAGGCGGCCGACGCATCGCACTGAGGGATGCGTTCCGACGGGTAGCGTGGCCCGAGCGAAACGAACCGAAACTGGGGAATTGCCGGAGGCAGAAGCGATTCGGCTTGCCCAGCAAGGCGATGCGGCGGCGTTTGAACGGCTATACCAATTGCACAACCGTCGTGTGTATTCGCTGTGTCTGCGCATGGTGGGGAATACGGCCGAGGCAGAGGACCTGACGCAGGAAGCGTTCCTGCAGCTGTTCCGGAAAGTCTCGACCTTCCGCGGCGAGTCGGCATTCTCCACCTGGTTACATCGGCTAGCCGTGAACGTCGTCCTGATGAAGCTGCGGAAGAAATCGGGGACGGAGAGCTCGCTTGAGCAGATCACCGAACCCGATGAAGATTCCGGAGGTCCTCGGCGCGACTTTGGCGCGCCGGATTTGAGGCTCAGTGGTTCGATCGACCGGGTCAACCTGCAGCGCGCGGTCGACGAGTTGCCGCCCGGCTATAAGGCGGTGTTCATTCTGCACGACGTGCAAGGGTATGAGCATAACGAAATTGCCGAAATCATGGGTTGCTCGATCGGAAATTCCAAATCGCAACTCCACAAGGCGCGTATGCGGCTGCGCGAGCTGCTGCACGAGGCCGTGCGCGCCAAGGCTCGCGAGGCACGCAAGGCTGCCGGAAACGCTTCCGCTGGTGAGGGCTAGAAACATATGGGTATGATTGGCTGTGAGGAATTCTTAGATCAACTCGTGCCGTGGATGGATGGCGAACGCCATCCCGGCGCCCGGGCGCACTTGCGCGATTGTAAGACCTGCCGCGGTGTTGTCGAGGACCTGGAGGCCATCTGCGAGACCGCCCATAGCTTCGCGACCGCCGAAGCCGACCCCCCGGTTCGCATCTGGACGGCCGTCCGTGCCCAACTCGAGCAGGAAGGCCTGATCCGCAGCCCGCGGCGGGGCTGGATCGACAGCATCACACAGGGGCTCGAGGGAATCCCGCGGGTCCTGTCGCGCCCGGCTTTGGCGGCTGCTTACCTGGCCGTACTGATCGCCGTAGCCTTCGCCCTCGGACGGCCCACCGATACACAGGTCAACGACAACAGCTGGATCAGAAGTACCCGAAGCTCGACCCTACCGCTCAGCGCGCAGCTCGACACTGCCGAGGAGGCCATGGTGTCGTCGCTCGGAGGGCTGAGCACGCTGGCGAGTGCCTCCTTGCATGAGAACCTCGCGATTGTTGACAACTATATTGATTTGTGTGAAAAAGGCGTGCGCGAAGATCCTCAAAACGAGGTCGCGCGCGACTACCTGTACGAAGCCTATCGACAGAAAGCAGATCTGCTCGCACAAATGAACGAGCGCGGAGATGACGGCCGATGAGCACCCATCACATTCATACGGGACGGTTCGGGTCGAGAGCTGCCGGGTTGCTGGTGCCTGGCCTGTTGCTGCTTGCCGTCGGGCCGGCGTCGGCGGATCGTCTGGAAAGGCATTTTAAGGTGGACGCGCGCCCGGTTATCACCGTTCACAACCCGAATGGCACGGTCATCGTGAGGGCCTGGACAAAACAGGAAGTCGCGGTCATTGCGAACCGCACGAACGGTCATGTAGAAGTCTACGCGGAGCAAACTGGAAACCGTGTAGACGTTCTGACCCATCAACTCTCCGACAGCGTTGCACCCGACGATATGCACGCCGACTATGAAATTAGCGTGCCGGAAGACGCCGAGCTTCAGATTCATAACGACTCGGGAACCGTCAACGTCGCGAACGTGCTCGGCGATATGAGCGTCGAAACGGTCGGAGCAGCCGTGGATTTGGAAGATGCCGCCGGCTACCTTACGGTTAAGACCGTAGGCGGGTCGTTTCAGTGCATGCGTTGCGCAGGCCGGCTCGAAGTTTCTTCGATCAGCGGGACTTTCAGGTTTATCGACGTCCGCAGCTATAACGTCCGTGCGCAGACGTCGACGGGGAACATCTTGTTTGACGGCGAGTTTCTTCCGAATGGGATGTACCATCTGAAGAACTATAGCGGCGTAATTGAAGTCCGGTTCTCACCCGGCGATTCCTTCGATCTGAGTGCGACCTCGCTCAAAGGGAAAGTGAACAACGAAGCGAAGCTGACGCCGCCGTCTCACCCGCAGCATCTGGTCCAGAGGTTCGGCAACAGCCTATTCGGAACCTTCAACGCCGGCCGCGCCAAGGTTGAACTGACCTCCTTCAATGGTACAATCAACCTCGTCAAGCGTGATTGATTCGACCATCCCGCAACGCAAAACAGCTTGAATCCGATGACGAATGAAATCCGTCCCCGCAGGCTGGTCTGCCTGACTGGGTTCATGGGCAGCGGCAAGTCCACCATCGGGCGCCTGCTCGCCGGGCAACTCGGTTGGCCCAACGCAGACCTCGACAAACGAATCACCGAGTCGACCGGCTTGACCATCCCAGAGATTTTCGCCCGCCTGGGCGAGCCGGAATTCCGCAGGATCGAACACGAGCAACTGGCCCGCATTGTGGGCGAATCGATCGAGTTGCAGAAGCCCCGGATCGTTTCGCTCGGAGGGGGAACCACGGCCCAGCCGCAGAATGTTGCCCTGCTACGGGAGAGCGGCGCTAGCCTGATCTGGCTCTACTGCCCAATTGAAGAGTTGTTGCGGCGCTGCGCCCAGATTACCGACCGCCCGCTGTTTCGCGACGAGGCGAGCTTTCGCCAGCTCTATCTCGAGCGGCTACCTGGCTACGAGCAGGCTGAGTATCGCGTCGATAGCAACACCGAGCCCCTGCGCGTGGTGGAGCAGATTCTGACACTGACCATTTTTCCCAAGGTGACGGCATGACCCCCACGAGCGAACACGCATGGCCCCTGCTCGCCTCAATCGCCCCGGAGCTCCAGGCCTCCCTACGCGCCCTCGCCGGGCTCATCGCCCTGGGCTCGGTTTTCTTCCCGACCGCGGCCAACTCCGCTCCGCGAACGCCGCCGAGCGCCGCCGAGCGGACGGCCTATCGATCTCGAGCCTTGAATGCGGCAACCGTCTTTACTTCCGAGAAGGGAAAATTTCGCATCGAGGTGAACGGCCAGGAGATGGGCCAGGAAGAATTTGAAATCAATCCGAGCGGTGACGGTTGGGTCGCGCACGGAACCTCGGAGATTCGAACGGCACAAGGGATCGAGCACGTCTCAGGAACCCTCGAATTGCGAGCCGATGGCACGCCGGTGCGATACCAATGGTCCATGCAAGGCGCGAGGAAGGCTTCGGCGGACATCGCCTTCAAGGGGCCGACGGCCACTATCGAGCTCCACGCGGAGGGCTCGGCGCCGTTCACACAGCAGTTCACCTTCAAATCCCCGCAAATCACCGTCCTCGACAACAACCTATACCACCAATATGCCGTGCTCGCCCGCCTGTACGATTGGAACAAGAAAGGCGCCCAGACGTTTTCGGTTCTCGTGCCTCAGGACATGACACCTGGAACTGTCAACGTCGAGGCGCTTGGCAAACAAGACGTGGACGGCAAGCAGCTCGATGAGTTGCGCGTGAAGAGCGAGGACCTCGAGCTCGACCTCTACTTGGACGGCCAGCGCCTGGTCCGCATTGTCGCCCCGAGCGCCAACGCAAAAATTATCCGCGAATAGAGCGAGCGATCCTCGAGCAGCGTATGCGGACCTGTCCTCATGGCTGGTTTTCCTTGGTCGGTCCTTTCCCCCAGTCCCGCCTGTCGCGATCGGCTCGAACGTTTGTCCGTCGCTGCGGTCCCGCAGTGCCGGTTCAGGATTTAGCGAAGCCCACGGCGCAGTCCCAATCGCCATCGGGAGCAAGGGATTCGGAGGGTGATCGGGTCGAGCGGTCGATCCTGCCGTGCAATGCGTCCTCCAACAGCTTGCGAAGCCGCATGCGAGCCTTGTGGAGTTGTGACTTGGAATTTCCGGTCGAGCACCCCACGATCTGGGCAATCTCGTTGTGTTCATATCCTTCAATGTCGTGGAGGATGAACATCTCCTTATAACCAGGCGGCAGCTGATCGATCGCTCGCTCTAGATTGACGCGATCAAGCAAGCCGATCAGGCGAAGGTCGGGCCCGCCAAACTCCAGCGGCGGCCTGCCGTTCTCCTCGTCTCGTTCGCTTGTTTCATCAAGCGATATCTGGAGAAGCTTCTTCTTGCGAAATCGCATGAGCACGACGTTTGCGGTCAGCCGGTAGAGCCAGGTGGAGAAGCTCGATTCACCGCGAAACGACCGGATCTTGCGGAACAATTGCAGAAAGGCGTCTTGGGTTAAGTCTTCGGCTTCGGTCGGATTGTTGGCCATGCGCAAGCACAGGGCATACACCCGCCGGCTGTGCAGCTCGTACAGGCGTTCGAACGCATCGGGGTCCCCCTGCTGAGCCAGCCGAATTGCATCGGCCTCGGGCAAGCCGCGAGCGTTGGGTTGCATAGATCCTCTCAAGCTGGGCTCCTTCGCCCTCCGGGCAAGCCCGCGACCCAGCTTCTTAAGAGCTGGTCCCATGCCCGCCTCCTGTGAGCCATCTCGATCCGTCGACGGCAATTTTTACCATCGTGAGTCAGCTTAGTTGTCACGGAAAAGTAAAAAGGGGGTCAACTTTTGTACAGAAACTCGGCCTCCTCGCATGTAATGAGAACAGATGGCGTTTGCCCAGGCGGTGACTGTAGGACGCGCAGCCGCCCGGACTTCTGAATCCCGCCCGAGTGGGGTTCGTTTGAAGTTGAAGGCAAAGTCGGATTCAATACGCTAGACCTTGTTCGCAGTCGCTTTCGTATGCCGTCCTGGGACGGGTAGATCGAGCGATCCCGTCGAATGGGTGCACACGTCTGCCGTTTGTAGCGCTTGAGGCAGTGAGCATCCACGTTTTCATTGAATGCATCGATACCCGGGCTTGGCATGCGCCGATCGGAGTCTTGCTCAACCACGAGCGAGAACCAATCCTGGTTTGGGAGCGCAGCGGCTCTGATAGGACGCCCGGCCTCCCGCGCTCTCACATCGTTTCACTTGTCAACGGCGGTGAGGAACGGAAAGCGCTTTGTGAAATACATTGCCACATTCGGCGACCAGTGTGTCCATGTTGCAGGAGGAGTTACGACGAACATCGGGGTTATTACTCCAAACAGGACATTGGGCACCGCAACAGGAAGACCTTAAAGGGGCAATTGGGGTAGAAATCCTAAGCCAATCTGCCGGGCCCGGTCGACCACCATTCCTCGGTCCACCACATTTTGGGTCACCGAAGCAGGCGACACGATTGCCGTTGAACCTGCTCTATTGACAGCCGTTCCCGTTGCACCCGGTCTCTTCGCGGTGGTCACCTACCCCGCGTCGATACGTGGTGGGACGGGGAGATTTAAGGGCGCTAGCGGCAAACTCAACGTTATCGGCAAGGCGGACTTTAACGCTGGACATATCGGACTCAGATACGACGGAGAAGTCTGTTTTGAGAAGGAAGAAGCTCGTCGCGCGAGTTCAAGTGCCAAGCCCTCTCTCTTCAGAACGTCTGGTTACCGGTCAAATTCGCCCGACGCCAACTCTTCACAAGCGTTTCAATCAGAAGGACTCGCCCCAAGTTAGTTGCTGGCTGTCTCGCGTGGGACGCTCCGCGACCGAATCTCGGGTGTTCCAGTTCTTGTGCTGGCGTAGCTGGCTCACCCGCGTCCCGTCCTGTAGCTGCTGTGTACGTTTCCGTGGGCCGCAGACGCTCGCCGAGATCTCAGGTTGTCCCCAAACGGAATCTGGTTCCCCCTGCTCTCGCTTCCTCAGACTCCGGGGGGAGGCTCGCGGAGGAGCCGAATGCCGCCATTGATCGTGCGCACAGAAATCTCGCCCCCACCCACGCCGAGCTTCGCGCGAAAAGCGCGCGCTGCAGGTGAAGCCAATGCGGAGGTCACCGGCAATTCTGAGTAGAAGTCGCCGTTCATATTCAGGACTTTCAGATTGGCGCGCGCATTCGAGGGAAGCCCGAGCACGACCGATCCGTTCACCGTTTCAAGGTTCATGGGCGCGCCGTCGAGAACCTTGCGAAGCTCGAGGTGAAGATTGCCGTTGGTAGTTTTGGCACTGAATCGGCCGGAGCTGTCGAGAACTTCGACGTCGCCATTGACGGAACGAAGTTCACCGCCTCCGTCGATGCCACGCACGAGCACGCAGCCATTGACGGTCTCGATGTTGCCAAGCAGAACGCGGTAAGGGACGTGAATGTGATATTCGACAGCCACTTCGACGCCTTCGCCTCTCGGGTAGAGAGTGTGCACGGCGACCTGGCGGGGCTGGCTTTCGACGTCTATTTTGACTTGTTCGAGATCGCGCTGATCGTTCTTCGCTCTCTTCACCGCGCGCACCTCGACCTCGTCACGATCCCATCCATCGACCTGCACGTCCCCGTTCACATTCTTGAGCAGGAAGCTTCCGCCTGCAGGCAACGGGTAGACGTGTTCGAAAACTTGATCGTTGGCAAAGCCGGGAAGCGCGATGCAAAGGACGCCGACGAGTGCTATTAGCACCTGCGCTCTGGTACGCTTCGATTGAGCCCTCCCGTTCGGGCCCGCTTGACGGCGAGGAGAATCCCTCATCGAATTCGAGCGCCCGAGAGTCGCTGCATCAGAGAGAAGGCGTTGGCCGCGCCCGGCGTCAGGCAGATAGTCTTTTTTGACACCGGCGCCAGAATCAGCCGCCCCAGTCGCGAGTTGCGAACAGGACAGGAACCGAAGACGCTCGATCATTGTGTGCACAGCACCCCCTGAATTCCCAGAACTTGGCTTCATGGAAGCCGCTCTCTCAGTATGCTTACGAAAACGGTTCGGCGAAAGTTCCATTTTGGCCGCCTGGGCCCGCACTTTATGGCTCGGGCGAATCGGTACCCGGCCGCTGCGATTGCTCGAGTTTGCGCATCTGCAATTGTAGTTGCTGCTGAAGTTGATCCATTTGCTGCCTGTAAATCTGGCTTTGCTTATTGGCGTCGCTCAGGGCCACGCGGATATTACCCGCCACGGTTCGCAGGCGGAGCAGTTCGCCACCCCCGTTGAGCGAACCCTCGGCCCGAACGACCCGTGCACCCTTTGAGGACTCGTCATACCTCACCTTCAGGGGAAAGGCGGGATCGAAGATCACGCGGTGCTCATCCCCTTTTTGGATCTGAGCATCAATCGTCACGGGCAGCTCCCTCGGAAGATATACGACAATGTCTCCATCGCTTGACTCGAGCTCGCAGGTGCTCGGCTGTTTCGCTGGTGCGACAAACCATGCCGTGATTCCTCCGGCCCCGGTCGAAGCCCTGACGGCGCCGTCCACCTGCGTGAGGTAGATGCTTCCGCCGCCGGTCTGCAATTCCGTCGGGCCGGAAAGGCGAACCACGCGGATTCCGCCGCCGCCCGTCTTGGCGCGCACAAGCCCCGCGGCTTCGCCCACTTCAATTTGGCCGCCGGCCGTCTCGGCGAGCAGATCGGCCCCGGAATGTTCCAGCGTGATGTTGCCGCCGCCCGTCTCGAGGTGCGCCATTCCCTCGACCATGGCAACACGGATGTGCCCTCCGCTCGTACGCAAGAATGCGCTGCCGCCGACCGAACCGGCGGTGATGTGTCCGCCGCCGGTCGCCGCGACCAATTCACCGTTCACGTTTTTCACCGTGATGTGTCCGCCGTCGGTCTGGATCCGCGCCGGGCCTCCGATATTGCCTGCTTTGATGCTGCCGCCTGCTGTTGAGAGCGTGACGCGTCCGTTGATGTCGTCGGTTTCGATGTTGCCGCCGCCGGTTGAGATTTCCAGGCTGTATTCTTTCGGAATATTCAGTTCGAGTGTCGCCCACAGGCGCCCGCTTGAGCGCCGCGAGGAGGTCTGAGCCCTGAGCGTGACGCCGTCCGGCGTCTCGCGAGCATACACGTTGAAGCCCTTCAGAAGCTGCCGGGCGTCTTGCTGCGAGGCGTCTGTTTCCAATCGAGCGGAGTAATCCACCCGGCCGGAATTCTGTGTGTGGACCACGATGTTGCCGAGGTCCATGGCCAGGCGGAGACGGCCGCCGTCGCGCGCCGCAACTCCGCCGCTTAGTTCCGAGGTCAACCGTGGGCCGGCAACAGCCGGACTCGCTGCCTTCGCCTTGCTGTGCGCTGCCGAGAATTCCGGAGCCAGAAGGGCGGCGAGAATCAACAACGCCAGAGCCAAGTAGGGCAACGTGTCTTCGAACGGACCGGGAAATTTGGGAGGCGCTTGGAGGGGGTCGGGAGGGAGGAGGTTATGTCGTATCATCAGAAGTTCTGGCGCGGGCCAAGATCCTGAACCGCCGCCGCGCTTTGAAGTCGAATGTACGTGTTGGGATCCTTCCGCATTCGATCGCGCAAAATGGCCAACATGTGGTCATCCGAGGCGACCTTCCCTTTGGCAGCCATATCGCGGAGCGCATTGATCGCTTCAATACGCACGCCGGG
>DATMRE010000092.1:0-17414 GCA_035566475.1 Verrucomicrobiia bacterium
CAAGCTCGGCAGGGGACTGTAGAAAACCAGCGCCAGGATCTTCCCGATTGTTCGGCGATCGGCGGAAACGAGCTGGCGAAGACGGTCCTCGGCGACCGAATTGAACTAGACTCCGGCCTGCGAAACCAGAGCGGGAAGTGAAAAGAACTCCCGCACCCGGGCATTCACGACCTCCCCGCCCCGGGTCACCAGGGTCTCACGGGTAATCTCGTCTTCAAGATTGAGCTGAAGCTTGCCATCCTTCACCAGGTGAAGAAGGAATGCGGTGACGTTGCGCGCATACATCTGGCTGGCATGGAACGGCACGGTGCTCGCCAAGTTGATCCAGCCGATGATCGTGACGCCATTTTCGATTGTCGCTTCTTCCGGACGCGTGAGCTCGCAGTTGCCGCCGCGCTCAGCAGCCAGATCGACAACCACAGAACCAGGAGCCATGAGCTTGACCATCTCGCGAGTGACGAGCACAGGTGACTTCTTCCCGGGGACGACGGCTGCCGTGATCACCACATCGCTTTCGCCGATGACGCGGCCGAGCAGCTCGCGCTGCCGGGCATAGAACGAATCATCCTGAGCGCGCGCATAGCCGCGGGCGTCCTGAGCGTCTTGGGCCTCGATCGGTAGCTCAACGAATCGTCCGCCAAGGCTCTGCACCTGCTCCTTGGCCGCCGGCCGGAGATCATATGCGGAGACGACGGCGCCCAGCCGACGCCCCGTGGCGATCGCTTGCAGACCGGCGACCCCGCAACCGATGATGAGAATGCGCGCGGGAGTGATCGTGCCGGCTGCCGTGGTGAGCATGGGAAAAATTCGAGGAAGAATATCAGCGGCGATCAAAACCGATTTGTAGCCGCAGATCGTGCCCATGGAGGAAAGCGCGTCCATAGCCTGCGCGCGCGTCGTCCGCGGCATCAGTTCTACCGAGAAGGAGAGAACGCCCGTCGAGGCGATCTCCTGGACGATTTCCTGAGATCCGAGCGGCCGCAAGAATCCAACGAGAACTTGATCACGACGGAGGAGAGGAATATCGGCCTTGCCGGTCTTGTCGTTCGATCCGTAGCAGAGAAGCTGCACGAGGATGTCGGCTGTCCTGAAAACGGAGAATCGATCGGGAACGATCCTGGCGCCCTTGTCCACGTAAGCGGAGTCGGGATAACCGGCCTCGACGCCGGCTCCCGCTTCGATAACAACTTCCAGGCCCGCCTTCCCCAGGTTTGGAATCACACCCGGCGTGAGCGCGACGCGCCGCTCTCCAGGAAAACTTTCCTTCGGAACACCGACAATCACGAATCGCTCCCCCTTGTTGATCCGATCCTATCGATCGCTCTTCGATCTCACCGAGCACACTCTGGATATCCGGGACTTCTTCAGACTCAAAGAGATTATTCCGCCTATGGAAACCTGAGTCGAATCGGCCGACGCCTCACCAGCGGACCCCCAAAACTGCACCGTGACGCCTTCAAGGCCCCTCATTCTATCTATACTTCCGTGCAAGTCCAGTGGAACTTGTTCGGCGAACGCGACCGATTCCCCGGGCAGCCCAAGCCCTCACGAGGGAGGCGGGGGCGCCCGTCTGGTTGCGCCCGAGTTTTCGGGACGGCAGCCGGCCCGGTCGCTGGCCGTTTCGAGATTCAACCGATCGAATCGATGAACCGGGTATGCGCTGCTGGGAATCACCGGGCGATCGAACGGGCGGTGCGGTTCGGGGGTGGCCATCGAGCCCCCAGACAAGACGATTTCGATCCATATTCGGACGACAGGCTGGCATTGCTCCTGCAAAACCAGTTCGAACCATGTAGACTGATAGGAAGTCGGAGGGATCATGCTTCGCGTTGGCTTGATCGGATGGAGAGGTATGGTCGGAAGCGTTCTGATGGAGAGAATGCGGGAGGAGAACGATTTCGCTCGGCTTGAGCCCATTTTCTTTTCGACGTCGATGATTGGAGGCGCTGCGCCCATCGAGGCAGGAGATGGCGCCGATCTGAAGGATGCCAGGAATCTGGGCGATCTGGCCGGTTGCGATGTGCTGATCAGCTGCCAGGGTGGAGACTACACAGCGGAGATCTATGGCCCGCTGCGAAAAAGTGGCTGGAAGGGCTTCTGGATCGATGCCGCATCGACACTCAGGATGAACCGGGAGGCGGTCATCATCTTGGATCCGGTGAACTCCGACGTCATCCGACGGGGCCTCGAAGGCGGCCGACGCACGTTTGCGGGCGGGAATTGTACCGTGAGCCTGATGCTCATGGCTGTGGGCGCCCTGTTCAAGGCTCGGGTCATTGAATGGATGACGACGATGACCTACCAGGCGGCGTCCGGCGCAGGAGCGGCGTACATGTTGGAGCTGGTGAAGCAGACGGCGAGACTTGCCGACCTGACTCGCAGAACGCCGTCCGAGAGCGCTTTGGAAATCGACCGCATGGTCATTCAAGCGCAGCGAGCGCCGGATCTGCCGACTGGAGAAATCGGCGCGCCGCTGGCACTGAGCCTGATCCCGTGGATCGACCGGGACATGCCTTCCGGGCAGACTCGCGAGGAGTGGAAGGGGATGGCTGAATCGAACAAGATCCTGGACCTTGATCCGGCCGTGCCTGTCGACGGCATCAGCGTGCGCGTCGGAGCGATGCGCTGCCACAGCCAGGGCTTATGCATCAAGCTGACGAAGGACATCCCGGTTCGGGAGATTGAGCAGATGCTGGTGACGGGTAACGATTGGGTGCGCTTGATCCCCAACGAGAGAGAATCCACAATGCGTTGCCTGACGCCGGTGGCGGTTTCCGGCACGCTTCATGTTCCGATCGGACGGCTTCACAAGCTGAATATGGGACCCGAGTACCTGGGCGCGTTTACGGTCGGCGATCAGTTGTTATGGGGCGCCGCCGAGCCCCTGCGACGGATGCTCGGGATTCTGCGCGAACACATGGATTGCTAGAGCGGTCCCCGGTCATCATTCACTGAGCGAGAGGAAGTTCCTAAGATTTCGACTGCCGGGACTAGTCCGCGCTCCGCAGAGCTCGGTCCTCGGCGAGGTTGCTAGAAGCAGATACCGCCTCATCGATTCTGATCTCCGAGAGCTCGGAGATGAGGTTTCCCGCCCAGCGGTACACGTTGTGTTCCTTGATGATCCGCCGCATGCGCTGCATTCGAGTCCGGCGTTCGGCGGAGTCCATCTCCAGGGCGACTCGGATTGACTCGGCTACCTGCTCGGCATCGTACGGATTGACGATGATGGCATCGCGCAGCTCGCGGGTTGCGCCTGTGAACTGGCTCAGAATGAGCGCCCCTTGTTCATCTTCGCGAGCGGCGACGAATTCCTTGGCCACCAGATTCATGCCGTCGTGAAGCGAAGTCACCATGCAAAGATCCGCGGCCCGGTAATACGGCAAGATCTCGCTGTGGCTATGGTGGCGCGTGAGCAGGGCAATGGGCTTCCAGCCGCCTGTTAGAAAGCGGGCGTTGATGCGCGCAGCTTCGGCCTCCACCTCGACCACCAGGTCATGGTAGCGCTGGATATTGGTCCGGCTTGGCGCGCCGATCTGAACGAACGTGAATTTGCCTCGGTACACCGGCCACTGGTCCAAGAAGAGCTCGATCCCTCGAAACCGTTCGATGATCCCTTTCGTATAGTCGATTCGATCCACGCCAACGCCAAGAAAGCTGGCCTTCACGCCCAGTTTATCGAGCAGGGAAGCGCGCAGCTCGTAGGGCGAGACATCCGACCCGGGCTCGGCTTGCGACTCACGAAAATCGACACTGATCGGAAACGGCCGCACGAGGGTATCGTGACCGTTCCGCTTGACAGCGAAGCGTTCCCATTCGATCCGGGACTCGAGTGTCGCGTCCACGGTTTCAAGGAAATTGTTGCAGTGGGCCTGGGTATGGAAGCCGACCAAATCGGCCCCGAGTAAACCGTCAAGAAGCTCGCGTTGCCAAGGGCAGATGCCGAACGCTTCCGGGTTCGGCCAGGGAATGTGCCAGAAAATCGCGACGCGGGCATCCGGGCGCGCCTGTTTGATCATTCGCGACAGCAGAGCAAAGTGGTAATCCTGCACGAGGACGAGGGGATGCTCGATCCCCGCCATCTCCTCGAGCACGGCTTCCGCGAATCTGCGGTTTGCGTCCCGGTAACTCTGCCAGTCCGACGCACGGAAGGTCGGACGAGTGTGGGCGATGTGGCACAACGGCCAGAGTCCTTCGTTCGCAAACCCGTAGTAGTAGCCCTGCTCCTCTTCTTTGGTGAGCCAGACGCGCCGCAGCGTGTATTCCGGGGCGTCCGGGGGAACGCGAAGGCGATCGTGTTCGTCGACCATGTCGCGGTCTGCGTCGCCCGAGCCGAGCGCGATCCAGGTGCCGTTGCAGGCGCGGAGAATCGGCTCCAAGGCCGTGACCAGACCGCTCGCCGGCACGAGCGCCTCAATGTTCTTGCCCTGATGCACGTGCATATAGGGTTCGCGATTCGAGACGACGAACAAGGAACCGAGCGGCCTGCTCTGAACGCTGATTCGCAATCGCTCGGCGGTCCACATCGTTCCGCCCGTTTCCCGCAAGCGGGCTTCTTCTTCGGCCGAAGCGCGTGCCTCGGCCAGACTGCGGGCCAGATTCACAACCTCTTGCGAAAACGGAGCGAGAAAATCCTCGTCGGGTATCTTCGGACGAGGCACTACGCGACCGACGCGCAGATCCTTCATCCACTGGGCGGTTCGTGAAATGGGGAGAATGATCGTCCAGCGAATGATGAGAATCGTGACGAAGACGATGAGGACTACCTGAGCGACCACGTGCCACACCGTGTCGCGCCAGATGCGTTCGCTCTGGGCCTCGATGTAGCCGGCATCGTGGAGAATCGCGAGAACACCGGCAACCTCGCCACGACTGCGCAACGGCAAATAGTAAGCGTGTATGGCCGTGCCGCCGAGGTCCAGGAACTCGCCGATGCCCTGTGGTTCTCTCTTGGCACGTTCAAGTGGGACAGGCGGCGGAGTGTACCGAGTCACGAGAGAGGAACTTTCGGCGAGCACCTTGCCCTTGGCATCGTAAACGATGACGCCGGCCAGCCGTTCCCGATTGCCAAAGCGCTCGACGATATGCCGGAGCTGCTCGTGCGAACCTTTTTCCAGAGCTGGCTCCACGATTTCCTGAAGACTCTCGGCGAGAATTTCGGCGCGCCGCTCGAGGTCCGCGCGCAACCCGCGTTTTTCCGAGCGCACCTGGTTTCGGGCAAGGAAGAATGTAACCAGAGTAATCCCCACAACCAGGAAGAGGATTAATCGCAGGCTGAGTCTCACGGTAGTTCCTCGGGAGCTTAGAGTTAGACCGCCGTCCTAGTCGCAGGAGAAGGATCGACAAGAAAGCGAGCGTGCCGTCCTTTTCCTCAGAATATTACGAATACGGTCATGTACGGTTTCGGCAATTTGCCATCCGTCTGCGGGTCGCCCAGATGGTACTAGGCCTGGCTCCCCTCCGTCAGCACAAACAGATCATCACCGGAGACGATGGTTCAGGTTTGGGTTTGCTCCTGTTCGAGTCACCGAGGCAATTCCTCTGCTGCCCCATCGATGAGCGCTGCTCTCTGCCATAGTAAGAACCGCTCCTCGCCGCCCCGCGGGTTCCGGTTGTTTCGGCCCGCGAGCCGAATCGAGGACCGCGGCGGCCCCGACGGTTCTCGCCGAAGTCTAACGTGAGCACTGATTCTACTCCCTCCGCTCCTTGGATTGCTACCTGCGGCTCGACGCGCCGACCGCCACGATCAAGCGGGTATCAACCGAAGGGCGGAGCGAAGCGCAAATGGCTGCCCGCCGGCTGATCAACCCCCGGGGCCGTCGCTTCCCCATGCTGAGCCCGTCAACGAACCGGAGATCGAGGCAGTGAAGCTGAGCCGAGACCGATCGACACTTCCTTCTGCCGACTCAGATAGAGACGGAGGCGGTCCATGTAGAGGTACACGACGGGAGTGGTGAACAGGGTGAGCATCTGGCTCACGATCAATCCCCCGACGATACTGATGCCCAGCGGCCGGCGCAGTTCCGAGCCCGTCCCTGTGCCGATCGCGAGTGGCACGGCACCGAGGAGCGCAGCCATCGTCGTCATCATGATCGGGCGAAAGCGCAGCACGCACGCCTGATAAATTGCCTCTCCCGGATTCTTCCCCTCCTTTCGCTGCGCATCGAGCGCAAAGTCGATCATCAAGATCGCATTTTTCTTCACCAGTCCGATTAACAGGATGATGCCGATGATCGCAATGACGCTCAAATCCAGGTGACATATCAACAGGGCCAGAATCGCACCGACTCCGGCCGAGGGGAGCGTTGAGAGAATCGTGATCGGATGAATGTAGCTCTCATACAACATTCCCAGCACAATGTAGACAGCCGCAAGGGCCGCCAGAATCAACACCGGCAAGCTTGTGAGCGAAGCCTGAAACGCTTGCGCTGTCCCCTGAAAGCTCGCGCCGATCGAACTGGGCATGCCGATTTCGAGAGCCGCCTGCTGGATCGTGTCCACCGCTTCGCCGAGCGCGATGCCCGGCGCCAGATTGAACGACAAGGTGATCGCAGGAAACTCTCCCTGATGGTTCACGGCGAGAGCGGTTGTCAAAGATTTGAAATGCGTGATCGCGCTCAGTGGCACCTGCGCGCCGCTCGATGAGCGCACGTAGATGTTCTTGAGAGCGTCCGGATTCTCCTGAAATGCCGGCGCAACCTCCATCACCAGGTGATACTCGTTCAACTGAGTGAACACGGTCGAGACCTGGCGCTGGCCGAACGCATCGTAGAGAGTATTGTCAATCGCTTGGATCGGAATCCCGAGCCGCGAGGCCGTGTCGCGGTCAACCACCAACTGAGCTCTGAGTCCCTTCACCTGTTGATCGGTCGAGGCGTCGCGCAACTGCGGTAGGGTTCTCAGCTTATTCAGCATTTGCGGCGCCCATCTGTTCAGCTCCGACAAGTCTTCGCTCTCGAGAGTGTACTGATATTGAGCGTTGCTTTGCCGGCCGCCCACACGAATGTCCTGGTTCGCTTGCAGGAACAACGTGGCGCCGGGCACGACGGCAAGCTTCCGGCGAAGGCGGGCGATCACCTGGTCGGCGGCCACCTTGCGTTCGGCGAGTGGCTTGAGCGAAATGAACATGCGTCCCGTGTTGACGGTTGCGCCGTTGCCCCCGACAAAGGCGCCAACAGCGTAGACGGCGGGATCGGCCGACACAATGTCGCTGAACTGCTTCTGTTTCACCTTCATGGCGTCGAAGGAAATATCCTGCGCTGCTTGAATGGCGCCGCTCAGCGCGCCCGTGTCCTGCTGCGGGAAAAACCCCTTGGGCACCCGAATGAAGAGATAGATATTCAGGCAAACCGTGGCGATGGTGATCGCGAGCGTGAGTGGCTGATGCCGCAAAACCCATCGGAGGCCGTGCTCGTATCCCGCGAGCAGCTTGTTGAACCCCGCCTCGCTCTGGCGATAGATCCAGTTATGACGCTCCCGCCCGGCCGGCTTGAGGAACCTCGCGCACATCATTGGCGTTGCGGTGAGCGAAACAAAGAGCGAAACGATAATCGTCACGCTGAGCGTGACGGCGAACTCGCGGAACAGGCGCCCGACAATTCCGCCCAGCATCAGGATGGGGATGAAAACCGCGATCAGAGAGGTGCTCATCGAGAGAACCGTAAAGCCGATCTCCGCTGAGCCTTTCAGAGCCGCTCGCATGGTCGGTACGCCCGCCTCGAGATAGCGGGTGATATTTTCGATGACCACGATGGCATCATCCACGACGAAGCCGGTCGAGATTGTGAGGGCCATCAAAGACAAGTTGTCGATCGAATAGCCGAGCAGATACATCACACCGAAGGTGCCGACGAGCGACACCGGCACCGCAACTGCGGGAATCGCGGTGGCCCAGGCGCTCCTGAGGAAAACGAAAATGACGAGGATCACCAGCACAACCGTGATCAGCAGAGTAATTTGAATGTCCTGAACGGACGCGCGGATCGTGGTCGTCCGATCTTGCATGACGCTGAGCTCGATCGCAGCCGGTATGGAGGCCTGCACCCCGGGAAGGGCAGCGCGAATACGGTCGACGGTCCCCACGATGTTGGCTCCCGGTTGACGGGAAACGATCACGAGGATGCAGGGCTTGCCGTCGGCGAGTCCGGAGGTTCGGATGTCTTCGACCGCATCCTGGATGCTCGCGATATCTGCCAGCCGAACCGGAGCGCCCTTTTGATAGGCGACAATGATCGGGCGGTAGTGGTTCGCGTCAAAAAGTTGATCACTATCCGTGATCGCCCAGCGCACGGTGCCATTGTCAAAGCCTCCTTTGGCTTCGTGCGCGTTTACCTGCCCGAGGGCCGCCCGCACCTGCTCGAGGCCGATACCGTAGTTCGCGAGGACGGTCGGGTTGAGGTCAATGCGCACGGCAGGACGAGCGCTCCCGCCGACCTGCACCTGGCCGACTCCCCTCACCTGAGACAATTTCTGAGCAATGATCGAGTCGGAAACGTCATACAACTTGCTCAGGGGAAGAACATCGGACCGTACCGCCAGGATAACGACCGCCGGATCGGCCGGATTGCTTTTGCGGTAGGTCGGCAGGCTGGGAAGATTCGCGGGAAGTTGGCCGGCCGAGGCGTTGATGGCGGCCTGGACATCGCGTGCGGCTGCGTCGATGTTCCGGTTCAAATCAAACTGCAAGGTGACGTTCGTCGATCCAAGAAGGCTTGTCGAGGTCATCTCGGTCACGCCCGCGATGCGGCCAAATTGCCGCTCGAGAGGCGTCGCCACACTCGAGGCCATGGTTTCAGGATTCGCACCGGGGAGCCCCGCCTGGACCGAAATCGTGGGAAAGGCGACCTCCGGCAATGGCCCGACGGGAAGAAAATTGTAGGCGACTGCACCCGCCAATAGCAGGGCCGCTGTCAATAGCGAGGTGGCAACCGGTCGGTTAATAAAGGGCGCCGAGATATTCACTGACGTTCGTCCTTCAGTCCGCCGTCGATTCCTGCCCGACGGGATGGCCGATCCGACCGTGGGAGAAACGGCGAGCGAGACGGTCGAACCACAGGTAAACGACCGGCGTGGTGAACAGAGTCAGGAGCTGGCTGAGCAGCAAGCCGCCGACGATGCTGATGCCCAATGGACGGCGCAGCTCCGCTCCCGTACCCGTACCGAGCGCCAGCGGCAAGCCACCTAACATCGCCGCCATCGTCGTCATCATGATGGGACGAAATCGCAGCAGGCAAGCCTGATAGATCGCCTCCTCCGGCGATTTCGCCTGATTCCGCTCCGCGTCGAGCGCGAAGTCAATCATCATAATCGCGTTCTTCTGCACGATACCGATCAGCAGGATGATGCCGATCAGCGCAATTACGTTCAGATCATTTCCAAAAAGTTCGAGCGCCAGAATGGCACCCACACCGGCCGAGGGCAGCGTCGAGAGAATTGTCAGGGGATGGATGTAACTCTCGTAGAGAACTCCCAGCACGATGTAAACGGTTATGATCGCTGCCAGAATCAGCAGCGGCTCGTTCGTGAGGGAAGACTGGAACGCCTGCGCCATTCCTTGAAAGCTTGGATGGACCGAAATCGGCAGGCCGATGTCGTGTTCGACCTTGTTGATTGCATCGACGGCATCACCGAGCGAAACGCCGGGCGCCAAGTTGAACGACAGGGTCACGACAGGAAACTGACCCTGGTGATTCACTGACAGCGCCGTCGTCTCCTGTTCCACATGCGTGAAGGCGCTCAGGGGCACTTGCGTTCCGTTCGATGAGCGCACATAGATGTTCCTCAGGGCGTCTGGATTTTGCTGGAAGCTCGGATCGACCTCCAGAACGACGTGATATTGGTTGAGCTGTGTGAAAATAATCGAGACGAGCCGTTGCCCGAAGGCATCGTAGAGCGTGTCATCGATCGCTTGCGGCAAAATTCCAAGTCGGGACGCCGTGTCGCGGTCGATGACGAGATTTGCTTCGAGCCCATGGTCCTGCTGGTCGCTGGCAACGTCGCGCAACTGCGGCAGGGCGTTGAATTTGTCGACCAGGCGAGGGGCCCACTGAGCGAGCTCGTGAGCGTCGGCATCCTCAACCGAAAACTGATACTGTGTCCGGCTCACCCGATCTTCGACGGTAATGTCTTGCACCGGCTGCATGAAGAGGGTGATTCCGTCGACCCGCGCGAGTTCGGGCTGAAGCCGGCGGATGACATCGGAGGCGGTTGAGGCTCTTTGTTCGCGCGGCTTTAGATTGACCTGGACACGCCCGCTATTGGGAGTCATGTTCGTGCCATCCACGCCGATGAACGAAGACAGGCTAACGACGTCTGGATCCTTCAGTATGACCTGAGCGATCGCCCGCTGACGTTCGGCCAAGGCCGAGAAGGACGCGGTCTGGGGGCCCTCGGAAACACCCAGTATCACCCCGGTATCCTGCACGGGGAAGAATCCCTTGGGTGCGAAATAAGCAAGAAGAAGCGTCAGCACAAGAGTCCCGGCCGTGACCAGGAGCGTGGGTGTCTGGTGCCGCAGGACGAATTGCACACCCCTTCCGTAGAGTTCGATGGTCCGCTCGAAGAAGCGCTCAGAGAGGCGGTAGAACCCGCTTCGTTCTGATTCTTCGACGCGATGCAAGAGCTTCGCGCACATCATAGGCGTCAGAGTGAGCGAAACGAAGGCGGACACAAAGATCGTGACGCCGAGCGTCACCGCAAATTCGCGAAATAGCCGCCCGATAACGTCGCCCATGAAGAGCAGCGGAATCAGCACGGCGGTCAGCGAAAACGTCAAGGATACGATCGTAAACCCGATCTGCTCGGAGCCCTTCAAGGCCGCTTCAAGTGGCGGATGCCCTTCCTCGATATAGCGCGAAATGTTTTCGATCATCACGATCGCGTCGTCCACCACGAATCCAGTCGAAATCGTGAGTGCCATCAACGAAAGGTTGTCCAAGCTATAGTCGAGCAGATACATCGCGCCGAACGTCCCCACGATCGAAAGCGGTACCGCCACACTTGGAATGATCGTGGCCGCAACGGTGCGCAGAAACAGGAACATCACCATCACGACCAGGGCCACCGTCAACATTAGTTCGAATTGAACGTCTTTCACGGAAGCACGAATCGTGATGGTCCGGTCGGTGAGAATTTGCACGTGGATCGAAGAAGGCAGCGCCGCCTGCAAACGAGGAAGCACATTCTTAATGCGGTCGACAACGCCGATGATGTTCGTCCCCGGCTGCCGCTGGATGTTAACAACGACGGCGGGCGTCGTGTTCATCCAGGCGGCCAGCTGGTTGTTTTCCGCTCCGTCGACCACCTGAGCTACGTCGGAAAGCCGAATGGGCCCGCCATTGCGGTACGCGATGATGAGAGGGCGATAGGTATCCGCGGACAAGAGCTGATCGTTATCGCCGATCGTGAACGACTGGCGCGGGCCATTCAAGGTTCCCTTCGCTTGATCGACGTTCGCCTGCGAGAGCGCCGTGCGGAGATCCTCGAGACTGAGACCGTAGGAGGCCAGCGCCGTGGGGTTCACGCGAACCCGTACCGCGGGTTTTTCTCCGCCGCTGATCGTCACCAGGCCCACGCCCGTCAACTGCGAAATCTTCTGGGCGAGGTTCGTATCGGCGAAATCCTCGACCTTCTCGAGACTCAGAGTGTCCGACGTCAGGGCCAGGGTCATCACCGGCGTATCGGCCGGATTCACCTTGCTGTAGATGGGAGGGTTGGGGAGGTTCGGCGGCAGGTAGGTGGTCGCTGCGTTGATCGCAGCCTGCACTTCCTGTTCGGCGACGTCGATGTTTTGTCTCAAATCGAACTGCAAGGTAATGAGCGAAGCGCCAAACGAACTCGTCGACGTCATCTGGTTGAGCCCCGGGAGCTGGCCAAACTGGCGTTCAAGCGGCGTGGTCACGGCAGAAGCCGTGACGTCGGGGCTCGCACCCGGGTAAAACGTCAGCACCTGGATCGTCGGATAGTCAACCTGAGGTAGAGCCGAGACCGGCAGCTGAGTGTAGGCGATCGCACCCGCGAGCAGGACAGCCACCATCAATAGCGACGTGGCAACCGGACGAGTTATGAATGGCCTTGAGGGGCTCACGGCTAGGGCCTATTCGCCGAACCGTTCGGGCTCTGGTGTTGGTTCCCATCCGACGGGACACCGGGCGCTGCTTGCCGCCGCGGCCGCCCGTTGCCCGGACCTGTACTCGCCGGATTGGGATTCACATTCAGGTTAGACCCATGCGGGACGACCCTCGATCCCTGCTGCAGCTTGTCCTGTCCATCGACGACAACCTGCTCTCCCGCCGATAGCCCTTGACGAATCACAGAGAGGTTGCCTTCGGAGAAATCAACTTGGACCGGACGGACTGCCGCCGTGTTGTCGGGGCTCGCGACATAGACGAAAGATCCCTGGGCGCCATTTTGAATCGCAGCCGATGGGATGACCATGGCGTCCCTCCTCACGCTGAGCAAGAGGCGCACGTTCACGAATTGATTGGGCCAAAGTGACAGATCCTGGTTCGGGAACACGGCTTTCATTTTGATCGTTCCAGTCGATTGATCGATCTGGTTATCGATGGTTTCCAGCTTGCCACTGGCGAGCTTCGTGTTGTCATCGCGGTTGTAGGCTTCAGCCTCAAGCGAGCGGTTTCTCATTTCCGAGACAACCTGCGGAAGATTGTCTTCAGGAAGCGTGAAAACGACGGCGACCGGCCTGACCTGCGTGATTACCAGCATTCCGTTCGCGTCCGAGGCGTGCACGATGTTGCCCGGGTCCGCCAGTCGCAAGCCGACCCGTCCGTCGATCGGCGCGGTGACATGGGCATACGTCAATTGCAGCTTTTCATTGTCAATCTGAGCCTTGTCGGATTGGATTGCCCCATCGTACTGGCCGACGGTCGACTGCTGAAGATCGAGCTGCTGCCGCGGTATGACTCCCTCCTGCCAGAGCTGCTGGTACCGCCCGAGATCGAGTCTCGCGTTGGCTTGCAACGCCATGTCCTTCGCCAGCTGACCCTGTGCCTGATCCAGTGCAACTTGGAAAGGACGTGGGTCAATGTCGACTAGCGGATCGCCCAAATGCACAAACTGCCCTTCCTGGAAGTAGACCTTCATAATCTGGCCATCGACCCGGGAGTGCACGGTCACCGTGTAGAACGCCGTGACCGAGCCCAGCCCTGTCAAGTAGAAGGGCACGTCTTCTCTCAGGACCGAAGCGCACCCGACCGAGATGGCAGCAGAACCGCCCTGACCGGCAGGGCCGCCTGGTCGCTGAGCCGGAGTCGTTCCCGCGATCGAGCGGGACCGCACTGTGTAGGCGATGGCGCCGCCTGCGATCAGAACTAGCAAAACGAACCAGAACCACCGATGGCCCTTGGAGCGCCGCTCGGTTCCGCGCTCACGATCGACGGGCCCACCTCCATCCCCAGTTTTCAACATTTCCGATGTCGCCATGTGGGCACTCCTTTGAAAGCGCGGCTCGACCGTTTTTAGACGTGTCGAAGGCTTGCGCGGATACACTGGCCGATCTTTCTTTGAGCAATAAGATGGCCGCACGGAGTGCAACCGCTCTTCCGTATTCGCTCCTATAGGTTATCGGCGATATCGGCCTCAAAGCCAAGAGAATCAGCCAGTGAGGAGCCTATCGATATCTCTTGTTTCTCCGCGGCGAGCGGCCGGGCGAGGAGTCCGTGCCGAGCCGGCGGGGAGGGGCGTCGGTCTGCCCTTGCGGTTGCGGACGCAATCCGGTGGTTTCGTCTCGGGCGTCTAGGAGGCCACCACGGGATGGGAGATCTCGCGTCGTCGTTTTGCGATTCTCAGACGACCGGCGAAAGGCCCGGGAAATGAGGTCGCGTCGTTCGCGCCTGATCCCTCTTCGGCGGCTCTTCCCGAGTGGAGAGGTGCTAGACTGAACCCGGGGAGGCGCGATGCCGTCGAACTCTAAGGGCAAGGTCTATCTGGTTGGCGCAGGCCCGGGCGATCCAGAACTGTTGACCGTGAAGGCTCACAACCTTCTACGGCGCGCCGACGTTGTCTTACATGATGATCTTCTGACTCCTGAGATTCTGCGACTGGCCGGGGCGCAAGCGAAGGTCGTGAACGTCGGCAAGCGGTGCGGGGCGAAGGGAATCTCGCAGGCTGAGATTAACGCGCGCATGGTCGACTCCGCGCGGAGTGGTTTAGAGGTAGTGCGCCTGAAGAGCGGCGACCCCGCCATCTTCGGCCGCCTGGCCGAGGAACTCGATGCACTCGAGGCCGCAGGTGTCTGCTTTGAGGTGATTCCGGGAATCACGGCCGGCGTTGCTGCGGCGGCGTCTCTGGGTGCTTCCCTGACGGACCGGCGGAAGTCTTCGCGTGTGGTGATCGTGACTGGCTATCAGGCGCATTCCAAGGAACCGCAGAAGACGCGCGACTGGCAGGCTCTGGCCCGGGAAGACGCAACTTTGATAATTTACATGCCGGGGCGTGATTTGAGCGGCCTGCGAACCGATCTCCTGGCCTCAGGCTTGCCGGCGGAAATTCCCGCTCGAATCGTCTCACGGGCGACAACGCCCGACGAACGGCAGCAATTACGGACGCTTGGAGAGCTCGACAAGCTCCCACGCGTCGAATCTCCCTCGATCGTTCTGATCGGCTGGTCTCTTGACCGCACCAGTCGAACTAAGAGTTCGGACCAGGCTTCGCTCGCACTCGATCGAGCGGAGTTAATCCTTTCCTCGATTTGAAATTTGTCGCAGCCCCCCGCGGGATTTGCGGCAGGCCTTCCCGGGAGATGAACCCTCCGCCTTCGTGTTAGATTCATCAGGCCCGCTTCATTCGGGGCCCTGTCTACGCCCGTGCTCGATCGCAAACCATCGGCCGTGAGTTGGATCGACCTCGTCTTGCTGCTTCTGCTGGTTGGGTTGGCCTTTCTTCCGGCCGTCGACCAACTTCACAAACAACTCATCCTTCTGACGATTGCAATCTTTCAATTTCTCGAGAGCCGACTGATTGCACGGCTCCCGAGGCGCGGACGTAGTTACAGCGTGCTCATCAAAATCGCGCTTTCAACTCTCTTACTCGATCACACCGGAGAGTTGGGAATTAACAGTCCCTACTATCCCATCTACTATTTGCCGGTGATCACGGCGGCGATCTATTTTGGCCCCGTTCGGACTCTGCTTTGGACCAGTCTCGCCTCGCTGGCCTATTGTTCGTTCCTCATTCCCGCTCTTGAAGACTATGAGCTCACGCCGGAAGCGGCAACGATTCTGGCCATCCGGGTCCTCTTCCTGTTTCTCGCCGCGATCCTGGTGAACCAGTTCGTCGTGGAGAACCGGCGGCAGGTCGAGCGATATCAGTCTCTTTCCGAGACGCTTGAGGAAACCAATCGCCAGCTGCAGCGGGCCGAAGCCGAAGCGCGCCGCTCGGAACGGCTCGCCGCTCTCGGCCAGCTCTCGGCCGGCTTGGCCCACGAAATCCGGAATCCGCTGGCTGTGATCAAGGGTTCGGCGGAAATGCTCACCCAGAAGTTGCGGGGCGCCGCCCCGCTCACAAGCGAACTGGCGGGATACATTTCATCCGAAGTGAACAGGTTGAACGCGCTCGTCTCCCGTTTCCTCGATTTCGCACGGCCTCTGCACGTTGAGCTTCGACCACTCGATATTTCTCGAGTCGCGGATCGCGCTCTCGAATCGGTCGCAGGTGCGCTACCGAACGCGAACGTCAAAGTCGAGCGCGAGTACGCCGCAGGGCTTCCGGAGATTCTTGCCGACGCGCAGCTCTGCGAGCGAGTCTTCGTGAATCTCATCCAAAATGCGTATCAGGCGATGGAGGGCCAAGCCGACGGGCGTGCCCGCGCTTTGCGCGTTTCGATCGCACGAGACATCTCAAACGGTGAGCCGGGTGTGGGGGTCGTGATCGAAGACACCGGGCCCGGCGTTCCGGCCGAGTTGCGGGAGCAGATCTTCAATCCCTTCTTCACTTCGAAAAAAGACGGCGTGGGACTGGGTCTCTCGATCGTCGCTAAGATCGTAGACGATCACCGAGGCTCGATCCGCCTCGAGAGCCCTCCTGGGCGCGGAGCCCGCTTTCGCGTCTTCTTGCCCGAAAAACCACGCATCTAGATTCCCTCGAGGGGCCATCTCCATCTAGAGAAACGTCACGGCGCCTCTCGACTTGACTCGTCGGCTGCGACCGACGATGATTCGCCCTGGATTGGCGCGGGCGGGTGAATATGAGATCCGATAAAGCATCGATACTCGTTGTCGAGGACGAAGCCAAAATGCGCCGACTGCTCGAGCTGCAGCTCACCGAGGAGGGTTTCCACTCCCGAACGGCGGCGAGTGCGGAGATCGGCCTCGAGCGACTGAACCAGGAAAAATTCGACCTCATCGTGACCGATTTCAAACTGCCGGGAATGAGTGGTCTTGAATTTCTTCAGGCGGTGAAGCGGATCGACGCCCACTTGCCTGTCGTAATCATGACCGCGTACGGAACCGTGGAATCGGCCGTCGATGCCATGAAGGCCGGCGCAAGCGACTACGTGCTGAAGCCGTTTTCGCTCGCCGAATTGGTGCTTGTGATCCGCAAGGAACTTGACACCCGCCGGCTCCGTGAGGAAAACCGCGCGCTTCGCGAACAGCTCGGCGTGCGCTACGAATACAAGAACATCGTGGCCCGCAGCGAAAAAATGCAGGCGGTGTTGTCGCTGGTCGAGCGCGTTGCGCCGACGAACGCGACGGTGCTGCTCGGCGGTGAGAGCGGCGTGGGAAAAGATTTGATCGCCCGGGCCATCCACGAGCATTCGCACCGCTCCTCCGGCCCATTCATCAAGATCAACAGCACAGCCATCCCAGAAAACCTGCTCGAGAGCGAACTCTTTGGATATGAGAAGGGTGCTTTCAGCGGAGCCTCATCGACGAAGCCGGGAAAATTCGAGCTCGCAGACAAGGGCACGCTGTTCCTGGATGAAATCGGCGACGTCCCCTCCGCGACCCAGGTGAAATTGTTGCGCGTTCTCCAGGAACGGGAATTCGAGCGTCTTGGCGGAACGAAGACGCTCAAAGTCGATGTCCGGCTGGTCGCCGCAACCAACCGCGACTTGCGCGCCGCGCTCGAGGAGGGCACGTTCCGCGAGGACCTTTACTATCGCTTGAACGTCGTAGCGATCGACATTCCCCCTCTGCGCGACCACAGAGAAGATGTCCCCGCCCTGGCTCATTTTTTCCTAGAGAAGTTTGCGCGCGAGTCCGGAAGTCCAGTTCAGGAACTCACTCCGGAGGCGATGAAACGACTGATGGATTTTCATTGGCCCGGAAATGTGCGGGAACTCGAGAATGTCATCCAGCGCAGCGTAACGCTTTCGCGGGGATCGGTGCTCGATGCTCCAGACATTCATCTCGATCGCCCGTCACCGCGGGCGGCTGCCGAAGCGGCGCATGTTTTGCCCG